>NZ_JAWKMX010000051.1:0-1515 GCF_041392005.1 Flavobacterium sp. | reverse complement strand
TAATGCTACCTAACGGCGGCGTGACTGTCTAACCGCTGCGTTTAGCGGGCGGTTGACAGCCACGCAGAGTTAGTGCCAGATTTATACTGCATTCCATTTTGTTACTGCGGATATTTCATATTCTAAAAAACATTTATGCAGTTCTTGCTGATAGTTTTGAATTGATTCCCAATTGTTACCCATATCTTCGCTAAACCTGGTTTTTATATCATCTAATCCAAAATGACTGAGTAAACTTTTTAATATCATAAAACTCCTCCCTCTAATATAATCTTCGTCAATTGTAATATTGTTTTCTTGCTGCGAAATTATATCCTTAAAATTCTGTATTATGGCCATATTAATATAGTTAACTCTTATTGAATTATGCGGATGAGAACTTTCTTTTGTATAAAATATTTCTTTACACATAGGCAAAGACAAAATATAGACCATTATGCCACTAATTGTAATTGCTATAAAATCATTTAGTTTGTTTTTATCTATATTTCCACCCAAATGACTATCAATGAATTGATATATGTGTGCGGATATACAAATTCCAGAAAATATATCTGCATCATATTCCTCAATATGCTTATGTGGTTCAAAATTACAATCACCAAATAGTTTTTCTTCTCTTTCAATCTCATCATCGGTTGCAAATTGAATTAAATGTGCAAATTCGTGGTAAAAAGTAAAATGAATAATTGCATGTTCCAAAAGTTCTGAAATCTTGAAATCTATTTCTTCTTCCAATAATTTAAATTCTTCTAGTCCTTCGATATTTCCAAAGTCAAAATATGAATTATACCATTGTGAAAGTTTATTTATAAGTTTTCTGTCAAAAACAACCATGTAATGCTGTTTTGATACTTTAGCTTTAGCATAAGTCTCTGTTGTATCGTAAAAAACAACATAGGAGGGATTGGCACCAAATTTTTTATTATGATCCAAATTCCTTGAATAAAATTGAAATAGTTTCTCGAAATAATCTTCGCTAGATTTTCCATTGTAGTGATATATATCTGCCTCTTGTAATGTGGTATTTTTCAATAAGTAGTGAATGGTTTCTGTGTAAGTCATTTCTTCGACCATTTATTTTTTTGGTTGACGCTGTCAAAAATACTAAAATCACATAAATGGATTACGTAAATGTGGCCTTTTTGCAAAGGCTGCAAATAGTAACGTATTGTGAATCATGTACCCTGGATCCGTTTTTATCAGCTTATCAATTTTATAAGTCGCTTTAATTAGACCCTCATCAGACATTTGCTCAACGCATTTTTCAGCCTCCGGGGCTTTCAATTGTTGCATGGCTTTCAAGAACTCGACGAACAAGCGGTCATCTTCGCTTTGACCAAATAATGATTTGAAAAAATTCATAATTCATGATTTTAAAGTGTATTAAATAATCTTGTTACAAGATGTCAAATGATTGGTAAATTCGCTTTTAAAATCTTTCTAATTGGCACTAACGGTTTGGCTAAACGCAGGAGGCGAGGAATCGAGCCTATTGTCGTTTTAGCCTTTGTT
>NZ_JAWKMX010000050.1:0-1739 GCF_041392005.1 Flavobacterium sp. | reverse complement strand
ATCCGCCGCTTTTTACGCCTACGCGAATAAAATCATTTGTAGCATCAAATCCATCATCTGTCATCAACTCGATGGCTTTCTTTTTAGCTGCATCTGATACTTTAATCATGCTTATTTTGATTTTGTCTAAATTAATTGCAAAGATAGCTGATAAATTACGAATAACAATATATTCACAAATTTTTATAACTTATAGTAATATAAAAAGAACTTATCGTTTTCGTTGAATTTTTGTAAATTGCGTAAAATTTTTGTGTATGACTATTTATCCTATTGAAGCAGGTAATTTTAAATTAGATGGTGGCGCAATGTTTGGCGTAGTACCAAAAACGATTTGGAGCAAAACCAACCCAGCCGACAATAATAATTTAATTGATATTGCCGCTCGATGTATGCTGATAGAAGATGGTAACCGTTTAATTTTGATTGATACAGGAATGGGTAACAAGCAGTCGGATAAATTTTTTGGTTATTATTCGCTATGGGGCGATTATTCATTGGAAAAATCATTAAAAGAAAAAGGCTTTCAACCAAATGATATTACCGATGTGTTTATGACGCATTTGCATTTTGATCATTGTGGCGGAAGCGTAAATTGGAATAAAGATAAAACGGGTTATGAAGTGGCTTTTAAAAATGCCCGTTATTGGACAAATGAAAATCATTGGCAATGGGCAACCCAACCCAACGCCCGTGAAAAAGCTTCTTTTTTAAAAGAAAATATTATGCCCATGCAAGAAAGCGGCCATTTACATTTTATATCAAGACCTGTAAGTGGTTTTTCTGAAACTTCTGAGCTCGATTTTGGCATTTTCTTTGCCGATGGGCATACCGAAAAACAAATGCTTCCACATATAAATTACAAAGGAAAAACCATTGTTTTTTGTGCCGACATGCTACCAACTGCAGGACATGTTCCTATACCCTATGTAACAGGATACGACACAAGACCTTTAATGTCTATGTCTGAAAAGGAAATCTTTTTAAAAATGGCAGCTGAAAATAATTATTATTTATGGCTAGAACACGATGCTCATAATCAAATTATCACTGTTCAAAATACAGAAAAAGGAGTGCGATTAAAAGATGTGTTTACTTGTAATGAAATCCTAAATTAGTGTTAAATAGTAATTTCTTTGTAACAAAATAAAAGCATATTTGTCAAATAATAACGATTAATAAACATAAAACTATATAAATGAGAACATTAAAACCTATTTTGTCAGCTGCAATTGTTGCTTTGGTACTTTCAAGCTGTGGTTCGTCTAAAATGATTTCTACACCTATTGAAAACATTGACAACCAACCTTTAAAAACAACGCCAATAGCTGAAAATGATTTAAAAAGATGGAGTGATTTAGATCTAGTTAAAGACACCATTCCTGGTATGAGTGTTGACAAAGCTTATGCAGAATTACTAAAAGGAAAAAAATCTACCACTGTAATTGTTGGAATTGTAGATTCTGGTGTAGATATTCGTCACGAAGATTTAAAAGGGCAAATTTGGGTAAACCCTAAAGAAATTGCTAACAACGGTAAAGATGATGACAACAACGGTTATATTGATGATATTAATGGGTGGAATTTCCTAGGCAATAGTAACGACGAACAATTAGAAAAAACGCGTATCGTAGCGAAAGGACCTGGAACACCCGATTATGAAAAGGCTAAAGCAGAACTAGACGCTGATATTGCTGATGTAATGCAAACCAAACAACAAATCGATATGATTGTTGGCG
>NZ_JAWKMX010000049.1:0-1991 GCF_041392005.1 Flavobacterium sp. | reverse complement strand
ATAACTTAACCGCATTTGGTAACAATAAAACCATGCTTATCGTGAGCCATAGAGTATCGACTGTTAAAAATGCCGATAAAATTATTATTCTCGATAATGGAAAAATAATACAACAAGGTTCTCATAATCAATTATTAACAGTTGACGGTTATTACAAAGAATTGCATTCGAAACAATTATCGGAAAAAGAAAATAGTTAAAAAAAATTGGTTATATAATTTTTTTTTATGACTTTTGGTTACTGTTTAACAAAAACTGAATGACTGAATATGAGAGAAAATGACATGTTAGAAAAAGAAGAAATTTTTTCTAAAGTATTAAGAGCCGGTAGAAGAACCTATTTTTTTGATGTAAGATCTACAAAAGCAGACGATTACTACATTACGATTACCGAAAGCAAAAAGTTTACTGAAGAAGATGGATCGTACCACTTTAAAAAACACAAAATTTATTTATACAAGGAAGATTTTGTTGCTTTTACAGAAATTTTAAATGAAATGACTAATTTTGTTATTGAACAAAAAGGCGAAGAAGTAATTTCAGAAAGACATCAAAAAGATTTTAAAAGAGAATACAACAGTGTAGAAGCAGAAAACACATCAACAGAAAGTTTTACAGATGTAAGTTTCGATGATATTTAATCACTTTTATAACGAAAAATTAAGTCTGGTAAATCCAGACTTTTTTTATGCCGTTTTTAAACCATTTTCAACTTGAAAATCGGGCGATAATAATACCACATCATTAGAATTTCCAACCAAACCAAGAACCAAACATTCACTCATAAAAGTTCCTATTTGTTTTGGTTCAAAATTTACTACGGCAATTATTTGCTTCCCAAGTAATGTTTCTTTAGTATAGCGTAAGGTAATTTGAGCTGATGACTTTTTAATTCCTATTTCCGTTCCAAAATCAATTTTTAATTGAAATGCAGGCTTTCGAGCTTCAGGAAAATCATTCACTTCAATTATCGTTCCCACATGAATAGCTATTTTTTCAAAATCTTGCCATGAAATTGTAGTTGTCATCATTCTTTTTATTCAAATGTATGAAATTTTAGTTTTTGTAACTTTTTTAAAAAGGAAACGTATAACTAATACAACTTAATATTTATAAAAATAAAATGGCGCAAACTCCATCAAACATGCTTCCTATTGGGACTAAAGCACCTAACTTTAATTTGCCTGCAACCAACTTAAATGAATCGTTTACATTTGATACCGTAAAAGGTAAAAAAGGAACAGTAGTAGTTTTTATATGTAACCACTGCCCTTTTGTATTGCATGTAATTGATGAAATTGTTCGAATTGCTAACGATTATCGTGTGCAAGGAATTGGTTTTGTTGCTATTTCAAGTAACGATATTGAAAATTACCCACAAGATGCTCCTAATAAAATGGCCGATTTTGCCTTAAAAAATCATATTGATTTTCCATACTTGTATGATGAAACACAAGAAACTGCCAAGGCTTATGATGCCGCTTGCACACCCGATTTTTATCTGTATGATGGGCAAGATAAATTAGTTTACCGTGGACAACTTGATGATTCACGACCTTCCAACGGCATTCCTATTAATGGCTACGATTTACGAAATGCTATTGATGCGCTAATGTTTAACCGAAAAGTAAACGAACCGCAAAAACCAAGTATTGGTTGTAATATTAAATGGAAATAGATTAGTCTTTAGTTTACAGTTAACAGTTAGTAGTTAACAGTTTAAAGTAAAAAATTTGCGAATTTTTATTTTTAATTATATGAGAAAAACTATTGAAAGTTCTTGGGATTATTATAGAAAGCTAAATCTAATAATAGCAAGCATTGTAACTCTCGGCATAACTATTGGTTTTATAATTTTTGAAAAACCGATTCTTACATTTATTATAATTTCATCTCTTTTTATATGTTTTCTTACTTTCTTACTTTTTTTACGAAAAAGTATATTTATTGAAAACGATAAAATTTCAGGATTTCATACTTTTCTAGGAATT
>NZ_JAWKMX010000048.1:0-2137 GCF_041392005.1 Flavobacterium sp. | reverse complement strand
GTTAGGGTTACTAACGATTGGATAAAAAACAAAACAGCAAAAGTAGCATTAACCGAAAAAGCATTTGCACTAGAAGAAGTTGTTATTAAGCAATATAATTTAACAGGATATGTAGAGGTTGATACTCGCCTTATTCCTATTGTTGAAAATAAACGCTATAGCATATCGGGCTTAGACGCTGGCTACGAAGTAGGCGATAAATCGCCTAATGCGGTAACAAAAGTATTACAATCTGTTTTTAATCCTGCCGATTTTCTGTATAATGTTTTTGGTAAACGACCAAGAGAAATGCGAAAGTTGAAAGAAATAAAGAAAGACAATACCATTCGCGATTTATTAGCCACAAAATATGATAGGCAAACAATAGCAGCCCTTTTAGAAGTTGATAAAGACGATATTCCTTTAATTTTACAAAACTGTAACTACTCTGAATATTTTATTAAAACCGCTAACGATTTGCAAATTTTAGATGCTATTAGCGCTTGTTATGAAGAGTATAAAATTTTGAAGAAGAATAAATAGTTTATGTTGAAAGTTGAAAGTTGAAAGTCAAAAGTCAAAAGTTGAAAGTTGAAAGTTGAAAAGTAATTTATATTTCATATTTTATAGTTTCAAGTTTCAAGTTATTTTTTAGTTAGCAGCTCACAGCTAATCACTCATTTTCAAATTTTCAAATTGACTAATTCGCTAATGACTAACAAAAACCAGACTCCTACGGAGTGACAAGTTTGCGTACTGCTACTGTAAACTGAAAACTGAAAACTCACTCATTTTCAAATTTCCAAATTATCTAATTCATAATTCATAAAACTTCTTCTCAATAAAATCAATATCTTTTATCGATTTACGCGTCCAGTCTAAAGTTTTTTCAAATATTTCTTCTTCGGTTAATTGCCATTGCAAGTTTGATCGACGCAAACGAGCTGTAATATCTTGAATGATTATAGCTGCCGAAACCGAAATATTTAAACTTTCGGTAAAGCCAACCATCGGAATTTTAACAAATCCATCGGCTTGCTGCATTATTTCTTCAGATAATCCTTCTTTTTCTGTGCCAAAAAATAAGGCTGAAGGCTTTGTAATGTCAAAATCTTGTAATAAACAAGAATCGTTATGTGGTGTTGTAGCAATTATTTGATAGCCTTTGCTTTTAACAGCATCAATACAACTTTGAATGGTTGAATACCGATTAACATCGACCCATTTTTGAGCACCCATTGCAATTTCTTTATCAATGCGTTTGCCAAATTTTTGCTCAATTACGTGTAGCTCTTGAATACCAAACACTTCGCAGCTTCGCATAACAGCACTAGTGTTGTGCAATTGATACACATCTTCTATAGCAATTGTAAAATGTTGAGTTCTGTTTTGTAGAACGCGTTTAAAACCTTCTTTTCGGTTTTCGGTTATAAAACCTTGTAAATATTCTAAAAGTGCCTTTTCTTTGGTATTCATTTATTGTTATCTTTAATGCAAAGTAAGTAATTTTAATTTTTAATGAAAAAATTAGTGGTATTAACTGGTGCTGGCATTAGTGCCGAAAGTGGCATAAAAACCTTTCGCGATGCCAACGGGCTTTGGGAAGGTCATGATGTTATGGAAGTAGCTTCGCCAGAAGGTTGGCAAAACAATCCGGAATTGGTTTTGGATTTTTATAATCAACGTAGAAAGCAATTAAAAGAAGTGTTACCTAATGCGGCGCATTGCATTTTAGCCGAATTAGAAAATTATTTTGAAATTACCATTATTACGCAAAATGTAGATGATTTGCATGAACGTGCCGCAAGTACAAACGTTTTGCATTTACATGGCGAATTGAAAAAAGTGCGAGGAGAATTTTCGGAAAACGAATCCATTTTTTGGGAAGATGATGTAAAAATAGGCGATGTAAACGAAAATGGCGAGCAATTGCGACCTGCAATAGTTTGGTTTGGCGAAGCTGTTCCGTTGTTTAATGAAGCAGTTCAATTGGCGGCAACGGCTGATATATTATTGGTAATTGGCACATCGTTGCAAGTATATCCAGCGGCAAGTTTAATTGAATATCCTAAAACCAATGTGCCGATAATTTATATCGACGCAAATCCTGATTTTGATAAAGTAGATGAAAAACGTGTTCATATAATGAAAATGTCAG
>NZ_JAWKMX010000047.1:0-2575 GCF_041392005.1 Flavobacterium sp. | reverse complement strand
AATAAATAAAAAATGAAAAAAATCATTTTAAGTCTTTCACTTGTTGCATTAACTTTTTCTGTTGCAAATGCACAAGATGGTGTAGCAAAAGAATACAACAGATGGTCTGTAGATTTAAACGGAGGTTTAAGCCGTCCAACGCAACCTTTTACAATTGGAAATAATGTAAAAGGTTTCAGTTTCTATCACGTAGATGCAGGTGTACGTTATATGTTTAACACTAAAGTTGGTTTAAAAGCAGATTTTGGTTACGACAGTTACGAAAATGAAGAATCACGCATGAACTTTGAAGGGACTTACACTAGAGTAGGTTTACAAGGTGTTGTAAATGCGGGTAGAGTTTTAAACTTCGAAGAATTTGCAAAATGGTTTAACTTACAATTACACGCTGGTTTTGGTTATTCATTTATGGAAACTAACAACTTTAAAGGTAAAGACGAAATGCTTAATGTTCCTCTAGGTTTAACAGCTCAAGTTAAATTAGGAAAACGTGTAGCTTTAAATGCTGATTTTACTATGATTAATAATATTAGTCAACATTATACTTTTGATGGAAGAAACAATAGTATATATGGTAATGTAATTGAAGATAGAGGTTTTAATGGTACTTTATATAATGCAACAATTGGTCTTTCAATTTATTTAGGTAAAAAAGAAAACCACGCAGATTGGTATTTTGAAGACAAATCTAAAGAAACTTCTGATTTAGAAAATAGATTAGCACAATTAGAAGAAAAAATTAAAGATTCTGATAACGACGGCGTAGCTGATTATTTAGACGAAGAACCAAATACTCCAAGTGGAAACTTAGTAGATACTAAAGGAAAAACTTTAGATAGCAACAAAAATGGTATTCCAGATTCGTATGAAAGTTATATCAATAATTTAGTAAACAAAAACGAACCTGTAGTTTCTTCAGCTAACGAAGGTGTTTCTTTTGAAGATATGATTAACAATGGTTATATAAATGTTTATTTCCCATTCAACTCAGCTACTCCTACTACTTCATCTTACGATGCAATTAATTTTATGACAGATTACTTAAAAGCTAATCCTTCTAAATCGGTTGAGTTAATTGGTACTGCAGACGTAATAGGTAACGATAGCTACAATGTAAATTTATCGAACAAACGTTCAAATGCGGTTAAAGATTTATTAACTAAAGCAGGTGTAGATAGCAGTAGAATGTCTGTTAATGGAAAAGGAGAAGACGACAAATTTGGCGAATCTTCTATAGGTAGAGCTTTAGTAAGAAGAGTTACTTTTAAATTAAAATAATTAACAAAACTTCTTAATAACTTTAATAACCCTTGAAATTTTTCAAGGGTTATTTTTTTATCTTTAATACACACTTACCATAATTTATAAATTATGAAAACTAAAGATGAAGCTATTTTAGAAATACGAGGAACTAGTATTGGTAAAATATTAGATAATTCTACTTCGGAAGAAAAATTTCAAAATGCAACCCTACGCCCAATTCTAAAATTTCAAAACGATTTATTTATAGAGGTTTTTAAAAATTATGCCACTAAACAAAAAGGGACATTCTATTTGTTATCGCCCGAAAAAAAATTGCAGTATATTGAAAATAGCATACAGCGCGATATAAAATTTAGAAATTCTTTAAAAGGAATAATCATTGGCTTATTTACCATTTCCGAATATAAAGAATATATTCAAAATTCATCGCAACTTAATAAAAGAATGATGAATTTATTAATAGAGAGGTTGAAAAATCAGGTGCAGCTTTTAGAAAGTAACTAACTAATACAAACTTTCGCCGTTTAAGTTTGTGGTTAACACCGAACTCATATAATCGAAAAATGGACGCATAGCTAAAAATGTAGCCAAAACGTCATCTTTAAAAGAATTCGATAACACTTCCTTATCGCTAAACTTTCGCATTACTAAAAATTGTTTTTTTCGTATCAAATCGATAGCAGAATGTTCTTTATCAAAGCCTTTTGGTGCAGTTTTTAACTGCTCTCCCATTAACTCTCCAAACATTTTTTTAAAATTTTTATCGGCAATAATATCTCGTATTTCCGAAGCATCAAGTTCAAATTCTTTACGAATTCGAAGCAAATCTTCTTTATTTGGTTCCCAAAAACCACCGCCAACAAAACTATTATTTGGTTCTATGTGTAAATAATAGCCACCACGAAGCATGGGTTTGGTTCGCGAAAAACTTACGCCAAAATTGGTTTTATAAGGCGATTTATCTTTTGAGAAGCGAACATCGCGATAAATTCGAAACATATTCATTTTTTCAATACTATCATTTTTCGATAATTCGGTATTCATTTCTGTAAAAAAGAGCTTTGAATTTTGTAAAGCAACTTCATATTGCTTTTTGTTTTCAGCAAACCACTCTCGGTTGTTGTTTTGATGCAATTCTTTTAAAAAATCGAATGTTGTATTGACAATCATTAGTGTTGTTTCTTTAAAAAGTTATAAATTTTTTTCCAATTATTGGTTTCTATTGCGATAAAAGGTTGTAATTCTTCTTGTTTAACCGAAATTTCAGTTGTTCCCAAATGGGTTTTATCGTTTATATAAATTGCTTTCCCTC
>NZ_JAWKMX010000046.1:0-2703 GCF_041392005.1 Flavobacterium sp. | reverse complement strand
AATATAAACTTTCTTTTTTTTTGCAAAATAAATAGAAGGACCACAAACACCACTTCCAATATCTAAAATATTCATGTTGTTATTTATTCCAATGCTTTTTAGTAAATATTTAAGATACTCATTTTTGTTTTTAGAACTATATGTTTGTAAAACATTACCATAATATTTTATAAATGTATCTGTGTATTTGTTATAAAAATCTCTAACTCGATTTGGGTTCATATTTTATTGTTTTAAATGCAATACTCTTCAAGTAATTTTCTCATTTCTCTTTTGCTGGGTTGCCAATTGTCAAAAGGAATTGTTTTGGATAGTCTTCCAATTTTTGGTCGCTCATAAATGCCGTCCATAAACTGCTGAAAATTCTTGAGCAAATCCGTGTCTTCTTCATAAATTTCTAATTGCTTAGTTTTTTTCTTATCTCTAAAAACCACTTGAAATTGAGCATCTTTATGAGAAACAAAAGTTTGTGAAACAATTCTAAAATTATTACTTACATTCGGAACTGAATCATGTAAAGTGCTTTGACTACATATAACCGCTTGCCCTGCTTTTACATACATGGGTGTCATATAAGGTTCTAAAAGTTTCACATGCTCTTGATAAGCAAAAGGAATAGTTGGAGCTCTATAGGTTCTAGGAAATCTATGACTGCCTTTTAGTAATCTTAATGCACCATTGTTTTCGTTAATGTCAATTAGTGGACACCAAACGTTAATAGGTACAAATTTATCTTCATCAACCAAAGTTAAGTCTTGATGAAGCCCTAATTCGCTTTTAGGCTCGTTGTTTTTAGTAACAAAAGAACCTAAAAAGTTTTTATGATTCTCAAAATGATTTTCTAAAGCAGGATTATGTATAGAAGAAACTACTTCATCTACTCTTTTTCGATAATCTAAATCAGAAAGAAAGGTTGTTGCATAAAACCCACGATTATTTTTTTTGTGAATTTCATAATATTTCTTTTCTAAAAATTCGATTTCATCTTTGCCTATAAAATCAACAATGACAAAGCCATTTTTATCAAACTCTAATTCTAATTCTTTATCTTTAAAAATATTGTTTACCATATTATGACAATAATTGTTTTTACTAATATATTCTCTTTTGCATTTAAAAGTACAATTTATTTTATAAGTATCAATGCTTTTATTGTTTTTATACATTTTTGTTAGCCTTGCATTTGAATAAATACTGAAAAATTTATTGTCGATTAAGTATTCATGAATAGTTTCCCCATCAGATTGCAAATTGTAATGTGTCAATTGAGCAGTTTTATTAGTAATTTCAATGGTAATATTTATTCTAGCTTCGCTACTAATATTAGGCTTTGAATCATGGATTACTCTACTATTAAATAAGAATGTCTCACCTGGTTCAAGTTCATAATAGTCTAGTTCATTTAGTAAATCATAGGCATAATCATGAAATGAAACTTTAAAAAGCGGTAAAGGTGTAGCCTTTATGTTTTTTTACTTATTATGGGATTTAGGTAAAAAACCTAATGTGCCATTGTCTAATTTTGAAGGACTTAATGCTATCCATAAATTGTATGATTGAAATTCAGTTTCATCTACAAAACTCCAATCTTGATGTGGAGGAACCAAACTATTTTGATTTGCTTCTTTTACGGCAAATCTTGGTGAAATAAATTGATAATTATTGAGGAATAAATCTACATTAGGTTGTATTATTTCAGAAATTTTTTGAGCTATTGTATTGACTATATTTTCTTGATTAATATCTAAGCTAACATGAAATCCAAAATCTTCACGTCTTGCATTAGGTTGAGATAAATATAGATTTAATAATTGATTTGTTTTTTCAGTGTCAAGAACCTTTAGTTTAATAAATCCGTTATTGAGAAGTTCTTTCTGTTTCTCATTATTCAGTTTAGATAGAATAGATTCTTGATTTGAAATATAATTTGAATCATTTAAGTCAATGTTTTTATCTGTTTGCTTTTTGAAGAAATTAAATAAACGTTTCACTATTTTTATTTTTTAAATTCAAATTTTATTTTGCTTGGATCAATAATTAGTGAATCCATGCCAGAAACACGCAATGGTTTATCAAATTTAGCATTTATTTTTAAATTGTTATAAATTCCTATTGAATTTTATAAATTATGTATATGGGTTGTTCATATACTAGATATTTTTTGTCTATCAGCCCTAAAAAAACAAATGCTCTTTTGATGTTGTAAATAAAATCAATTTTATTAATAGGCTTCCCAATGGTTTTTATAGCTTTTTTTGTAATTATATTATAAGTAAATTTTTTGTTCGTTTCTTTAGTGATTATATAGTCAGAATGCTTTGGTTTAATTTTGTTTCCTATATTCAGTATTCTATGTAATTTATTGTTATTTTCTATTGCAATATTAATGGGGTTTTTTACATAATCTAAATTGAAAAAATGAATTGATTTGTTCTTATTTTGTTTAGCTAATGACAAAGATAAGAAGCTATTCATTTCTCCACCGTTTATGATAAAAATATTTGAATCTTGGAATGTTTTGTCGTTTAGGTATTTGGATAGTCTATAGGTGTTTCTTATAAACTCTTGTTCATATCTGATGACATAATAGCTGTCTAAAAAACTATTAATCTGCAAGAAGATGAATAAATATACCAATGGTGATTTTATTTTTAAATAATTAATGTTTTTTATTATAAAATATATAATGAATGGATAGGCAGG
>NZ_JAWKMX010000045.1:0-3960 GCF_041392005.1 Flavobacterium sp. | reverse complement strand
TTACTGCACTTAAACCAGCGTTATCGTTATCGTAGCAAATAAATAGTTCGCTACAATGTTGTTGCAACGTTTCTATAAGTTCTTTCTTTAAATGTTGATTCTCGCTTCTAAAAGAAACTGCACTAAACCCGTTTGCATTTAAAACCAAAGCATCTTTTTTTCCTGCACAAATAATAATATTTTCAACCTTTTTATTTAATTGTTGCAACCCAAAAATATCATCTTGAATTAACCCGTTTTGATAAAATTTATTTCTTTCTTTCTGTTTTGGAATATAAATCTCATTCCGTCCATTTACCTCATAACAAAAAGCAATTTCATTTACTTTAAAGTTAAATATGCAATCTTTATTTTTTCGCTCACTAAAAAAGGAATATGATTGTACGGCTGAAACCTTATATTTTTTTAAAGTTTCAATAGTTACACCATATTTTTCCCAAAAAAGCAAATGTCTTTCTTCAAAATTTATTTTTTTAATGCTGTTAAATTTGAATTGTTGTGGTTCTATTGTACTTGTTGTTGCAATTTGTTTTGAACCTTTCTTTACTACGCTTTTATTAGGTTTTACAAGGGTTTTACTTGTTTCAACGCCTAATTGCAACCATAAATTGTTTTCTGTTGCAACAATTTCAAGAACCTTATTAAAATCTTTTTTACAGTCTAAACTGTTAAGTTCTGCAACAAGTTGAAAGCAATCTCCACTTTTTTCGGAACTATAACATTTGAAACTACCGTTTTTAAAAACTTGGAATGAGGGATTTTTATCTTCAGTAAAAGGACTTGATATGTTACTTTTAGGTAAATCATTTAATTTCAATGCTTTTAAAGTTATTTCAATAGGCGAAATATAATTTAAAAGTGTATCTTTGTTTAAGTTACTCTTTATCATAATAGTAGAAAATTATAGCCAATTGCAACGGTCATTGCAATTGGTTTTTATTTTGTAGATTTATTAAAATTATTCATTTTTTTTAAGGCTTGTAGAACCTCGCCTTTTTTGTATCTAACCTTATAACCTATCCTGTAAGCAGGAATGATGTCTTTTTTAGTCCAATCCCATAAGGTTACTAAACTAACAGAGAGAAGTTTTGCAGTTTCTTCCCTACTTAATAATTTATCTTTGTCATTTTGTTGCAACTCTTTTGCAACTTTTTTGAAAGCTTCATTTATTCCTTTTAGAATTTCGTTTTTAAATTCTTGTGCTGAAGCTGTTTCGATTTGAAGAATTTGTTTTGTCATAACTATTCGTTTTTTGAATTGATATGACAAACTTAAGGTGGGTTAATCTGCTATAATATTTTAGGGTATCCTAAAACCTACCCTAAAATGTTTTTATATAATTCGTCTATGTAATCGTTATCTGCTTTTGTTTTTTCTTTTTTTCTTTTTTTTCCAGCTGATCTATCAAGTTCTAAATAATTGTTTTTAATAGTATCTTTATGAACGTCTATCAGATAAGTTAGTATTTCTCCTTTTTTTGTTGATGAATAATTTTTCCATTTTTCATCATACAATATTTTTTCAAGTAACAGAATTTTTTTAGAGGTATCAAGATTTTTATTTTTTTTTGTTTTATCTTTTAATGGTGGATTTTTATAAAAGTAAAAAGCCTTAATATCCTTGTTGTCGAAATCTTCTATAACATTTTTGTTTTTTAAAATGCTCTCTATAAATTCAATTTCCAATCTTATAGGGTAATACTTTCTTGAAAAAGTAACAAACTCATCTATATCTTCTATATTTAAGTCGTTTATTTCTTTACCCGAAATAAAGTCTTTAAATAGTTCTTTTTCAACATCTATCATTTCAGATAGAAAATCTACCCAGTTATGAAGTTGTGAACCTACTGCTTTATTCATAAACAGCAAACTGTATTCACATTCTGAATTATCTAATTTTTTCCACAATTTCTTATATCTTCCTTTTAAAAAAGTTTCTTTATCTTCTTTAGAAGTAAATTTACTCAATTTAAACAAAAGGGTATTTAGCCCAAATAGCTGAAAATCTTCTTTAAATTCGCTTTCAATTACCCAATTCACTTCTTCTGCAATTTGTTTACAAATTTCAAAATCATCATCACTTAAAGTCCTTTCTTTGCTATGGTAAAACTCTCTAAATTGTCTTGAATAAAATGAGTTTTTAAAAAATTCTTTATTTGTCAACTTATTATCCATACTATGATTTATTTTTCCAATAATCACTGATTTTCTTTATATGTTCATCGTTACTAGCCTTAACGTAGTTTATAAATGTCTTTTCCGACGTGTGTCCTGTTGCTTTACGGATAATTGCAACATCTATTCCAGCTAAATATAAATTTGTTGCAAAAGAACGCCTACAAGTATGGGAAGTAACTAATTCCCATTTTTCAAAATAACCCTCAGCTTTTGTTTTACTTTCTTCATCACGTTTTGAACCGAATACTTTTTCTTTCAAACCAACTTCTTTTGTAACTTCTTTTATGTATTTATTAAACTTTTGGTCTGATATTTTTCTTGGAAAATCTCCATTTCTTTTTTTTAATGTTTCACTAAAAAAAGGGTGAATGGGTATTGTTAAGTTTTGATTGGTTTTTGTTGTTGTAATGTTTATTACATTTCCAAGAATATTGTCTTTAGTAATCTTTAAAAAATCAGAAACCCTTAACCCAGTAACTAAACCAATTACGAATAAATCTCTAGTATTGTCTAATTTTTCGCTGCAACTAAAATCATACTCAAAAATTTGTTTGATTTCATTTTCATTTAAGTAAATATCAAAAGTTTCATTTTTAGGAATTGAAAACTCCTGATGCTTATATTTTGGATTGATTTGATAACCGTCAAATTCAATATTTCGACAGAATGTTTTTATTCTATTAATTAAAGAACCTATTGAATTATTATTTAGACCATATTTTTCACGGCAGAAAAAAATAAAATCTCTATGAAAATTCAAATCAATATCTTCAAAACGATATTTTGTATTTTGACTTTCCTCAAAATCTTTCAATTTCGTGAGTGTAGAAGTATAATTTTTTATTGTATTTGCAGTAATTGGCTTTCCATTATTAAGTCTTTTATGAGCTGTTGCAACAAATCTCTCAACCCAATCAATAAAATACGCCTTATAGAGTTCGTCGTCTGAAACTCGACCAAAAAAAGATTCGACTTTTACTTTTAACCAATCCTTTGAAATGAAAGCTTTATTGTTATAGTCAAAATTGTAACTATCGTAAATAAATCGTTCTAAATCGTCAAGTTTTTTATTTAACTCATCAGTATTTAAAGAATTTACTCGTACTTTTATTCTTTGTTTTGATTCCGACCAGTCCGATATAAGTGTACTTATTCCTGTTCGTGTTTTCTGGTCTAGTCGCTTACTATCCCAAAAACGAACATAAATACTGCAATACTTTTTTTTACCCTTAACAATAAAATATTTCAAGTTCATTTCTTGCCGAAATTTTGCCGAAATATACTTAATTAATTTTAATTAGGCTTAATTTCAGTTAATAAAAAAGTTTGTCTTAAAATTTGTTAGGCATTAAAAACAAAAGAGTTGCAACAATTTTAAAGTAATTCAGAAAATAACTGATTAAGAACTGTTAATTCCCACCCGCGGTACAAATAAAAAGGAAGTTCGTTTGAACTTCCTTTTTTGCTTATGATGATTGACTCATTTCTACAAAATATTTATAAAACAGTGGTATTGTTTCGATTCCTTTTAAATAATTAAAAATTCCAAAGTGTTCATTTGGCGAATGAATAGCGTCGCTATCTAAGCCAAAACCCATTAATATTGTTTTGCTTTTTAATTCTTTTTCAAATAGTGCTACAATAGGAATGCTTCCGCCTGAACGTACAGGAATTGCAGGCACACCAAAAGTTTCGGTATAAGCTTTATTTGCTGCTTTGTAACCAATACTATCAATAGGAGTTACATACCCTTGGCCGCCGTGGTGAGGCGTAACTTTTACTT
>NZ_JAWKMX010000044.1:0-4209 GCF_041392005.1 Flavobacterium sp. | reverse complement strand
GTAAAGAAGGCGAAGCTATTTTTTCGCTTTCCAGAGGAATTTTAAACCGAAAAATGGTCGATTTAGCCGAAAAAGAAGGCGTTCAGTTTCATTTTGAAAGTAAAATATGGGATGTTTCTTTAGAAACAGCAACATTGCATCAAGGTGAAACCGAAAGAGGCGAATGGACTGATATTAACTACGACATTGTTTTTGGTGCCGATGGTGCTTTTTCGCGAGTTCGTCATCGTATGCAGCGCCAAAGCATGTTTAATTATTCGCAAGAATTTTTACAAATAGGTTATAAAGAATTGCATATTCCAGCTAATGTAGATGGTTCGCATGCACTAGATAAAAATTCGTTGCATATTTGGCCTAGAGGAGAATTTATGTTAATGGCTTTAGCCAATACTGATGGAAGTTTTACCTGTACATTGTTTTTACCAAACAAAGGCGAAAATTCATTCGAAAAACTACAAGACGAGGCTTCGGTTAAACACTTTTTTGAAACTCATTTTCCCGATGTAAAACCGTATTTATCGTTAATGATTTCCGACTTTTTTAAAAACCCAAAAAGCTATTTGGTAACTATGCGTTGCTACCCGTGGACGTTTGAAGATAAAGTAGCACTTATAGGCGATGCTTGCCATGCTATTGTTCCTTTTTATGGGCACGGAATGAATGCAGGATTTGAAGATATTACCATTTTAGTAGAAATGATGGAAAAGTATGGCGACGATTGGAAAACTATTTTTCAAGAATATCAAAAATCGCGAAAACCAAATACTGATGCTATTGCCGAACTCTCGTATCGAAATTTTATAGAAATGAGTGCAAAAACCGCCGATGATCAATTTCATTTACAAAAGAAAATTGAAAAATGGTTTGCAACAAAACACCCCGAAAAGTGGATTCCTCTGTATAGAAGAGTTACATTTACCCATCAACCATATGCCGAAGCACTAGCGATAGGCGATAAACAAAATGCTATTATGCAAGAAATATTAGCGATAGCGAATATCGAAGAAATTTGGGAAACTGAAGCAATTGAAAATAAAATTTTAGAATTGTTAAAAAATGTAAATTAGTATTCTAAAATATTTCCTATGACAGTACTTATTGTTTTTGTTTTAATTTTACTAATAGTAATAATAGCAACGCTTAATAAACAAAGTAACCAAATAAATAATTCTTTTTTTTCGCTACATTCAAAACTAAATAGTGTTGAAGAAAAATTAAAAAATTTAGAAGAAAAATTAGCACAGCCGCAATTTACGTTAGATGATGTAAAAGAAGAAAAACAACAAGCCAATAGTACTGTTGAAGAAAATGTAGAAGCAGAAATTGAGGTTTTCGAAACTACAAAAGCAGAAGAGCTTGTTATAGAAAGTATTGAAGAAATAGAAACAATACCAGAAAATTTTCAGCCAGAAGTTTTCGATGTACTATCAGATGAACCAGAGGAAATTCTTACAGAAAACTACATTCCAAAGAAATCGTGGTTTGAACAATTTAAAGAAAAAAATCCGGATTTAGAAAAATTTATTGGTGAAAACCTAATCAATAAAATTGGTATTTTAATATTGGTTTTAGGTGTAAGCTATTTTGTAAAATACGCTATCGATAAAGATTGGATAAACGAACCCGCACGTGTAGGAATCGGAATTTTAGCAGGCTCATTAGTAATGGCAATTGCCCATAAACTAAAAAAGAATTTTGCAGCATTTAGTTCGGTTTTAGTTGCTGGTGCAGTTAGTATATTTTATTTTACTATTGCTATTGCTTTTCACGAATACCAATTGTTTAGCCAAACGGTAGCTTTTGTCATAATGGTAGGTATTACAGCATTTAGTGTTTTTGTTTCGGTTTCTTATAACCGTCAAGAATTAGCCGTTTTGTCATTAATTGGTGGGTTTGCGGTTCCTTTTATGGTAAGTAATGGCGAAGGAAATTATGTGGTGCTATTTACCTATTTAGCAATTTTAAACATAGGAATTTTAGCCATTTCATATTTCAAAAAATGGAATGTTGTAACACTACTTTCGTTTGTATTTACTACCATTTTGTATTGGGTTTGGTTAGGTAACGAAATTTCAAGTAATAATTTTCCTCATAGAAATGCTTTAGTGTTTGCAACGTTATTTTACGTTGTTTTTTCGGTTGCTATTGTACTTAGTAATTTACGACAAAAAGGATCATTATCTGGTTTTGAATACAGTATGTTAGTTGCTAATAATTTTGCTTTTTTCGGTTTCGGAATGGCTATCATTCGCCATAGTGGGTTAAATTTTACAGGATTATTTACATTGCTTTTAGCGGTTTACAATTTAGTTTACGCAGCTATTTTGTATAGTAAGTTTAAGTTCGATAAAAATGCTATTTATGTTTTAATCGGTTTAACACTTTCGTTTGCTACTTTAACAATTCCGATTCAGTTCGAAGGAAATCAAATTACTTTATTTTGGGCTGCCGAAGCCGTATTGTTATTTTGGTTAGCACAAAAATCGAAAATTCAATATTTTAAATTAGCGGCAGTACTGGTTCAGTTTTTAACTATTGCAAGTTTGTTGTTAGATTGGCTTAACTATGCAACAGATAAAGAACTTAATATAATTTTAAATCCGCTGTTTATTGCAGGAGCAGTTGTAACCATTAGTTTCGTGTTAAGTTATTTTATATTAAAAAACGAAAAAGAAACGAAAGTATTTACAATCAATTTTAATCCAAAAGCTTATACTAATTTTCTATTTATAGCAATTGTAATTAGTGCTTATTTTACAGGTTTTTTAGAAGTTTATTTTCAAGCAAATGCACGATTAGAAAACAGTGGTTCATGTATTGCATTTCCTGTTGCGTATCATTTTTTATTTTTAGCTGTTTTAATTACGGTTATACAAAACTATAAAAACCAATTGGCCAATACAATTACAGCTGTTATTTCAATATTTAGTATTTTTCTTTATATCGTTTCATTTTATAAGTTAGCCAATTTTGAAATTGTCGAAAACCTTATCTATACTACTCAAAACCAGTATGCTTTTTATCTGCATTATGTAACAGTAATTGCTTTGTTGTATATAATATATCAATTATATAAAAGGGCAACAGCAGAAAATAAATTACAACTTTTATCGGGCAAAATAATGCCTTGGTTAGCTGTTTTTGCTATTGTTTATGTATTAAGTTGCGAATTACTGATACACGGGTTGCATTTTTCTTCGCCTATTAATGCGGCTAAAATAACACAATATAATCCTAATATTTCATCATTTAATGATGCTTCAATTTATGAAATATCTTCGTTTGCGAACTATGAACTTTCTAAAACAAAAACACAAATCATAAAAATAGGTTATCCTATACTTTGGGGCTTATTTTCATTTGTATTTTTAATTATTGGAATTAAAAAGCAATCTAAAACGCTACGAATTATTGCACTTTCGTTATTAGGCTTAACCATAGCAAAATTGTTTGTGTACGATATTAACAACGCTTCCGAAACAGGTAGAATAATTGCATTTATCTTATTAGGCGTACTCATTTTAATTATTTCATTTGTCTATCAAAAATTAAAAAAATTAGTAACTAGCGATGAACCTAAAAAAACTAATGATGAAGGCTAAAATTTTAATTTTTGCAATATTTGTATGTAGTTTAGGATTTGCTCAAAATTATAAAGGCAAGTTAAATGAAGTTAGCGAAACAGGATTTTATGAAATTTTGCTTTCGCCACAAGTGCGTTCGGCTACACAAGACAATACCGATTATTTTCGAATTATTGATGCCGCACAAAACGAAGTACCGTATGTTTTTGTTTCAAAAACAGCACAAATAGAACGAACATTTGAATCGTTAGAAATTATAGCAAAAAACACAATTAAAGATTCGATTACAACGTTAATAATTAAAAATTACCAACAAGAAAACAATGGCGAATTAGTTTTTACAGTTTCAAATACCGAAATAAATAAGTACTATTCTATTAGTGGAAGTAACGATCAACGAGATTGGTTTGGCTTAGCTTCTAATCGGTTGCTAAATAATTTAAATGCGCAACAAGGAAATACAACTAATAAAACAATTTTATTTCCGTCAAACACTTATCAATAGTTAAAAATTGAGTTTATTGATAAAAATTCGCTTCCTATAAACATTTTAAAAGTTGGTTACTATAAAGGAAATCGAATTGCGTTTCAACCTTCTGAAATTACAAGTTTGTTTAAATATGCC
>NZ_JAWKMX010000043.1:0-6140 GCF_041392005.1 Flavobacterium sp. | reverse complement strand
AATAAAACAGAAGAAACAAAATCAGAATTTAAAACAGCTTATATTGATACAAGTGTTTTAATGGAGAAATATGAAAAGTTTAAAGATGAAGACGATAAATTTAAAGTAAAATCACAAGAAATGGGTCGCCCGTTAGAAGCAAAATTAAAAGCTTTTCAAAACGAAGCGGCAAATTTTCAGCGTAATGCACAAGCAAAAGGTATGGCTTGGGCGCAACAAAAAGGAGCCGAATTACAACAACGCGAACAACAATTAGCTATGGAGCAAGATGCACTACTACGCCAAATACAAGTTGAAAGCGACAGTATTCGTACCGATTTAATTAACTCGGTAAAAGATTATATTAAAGAATACGGTAAAAAGCAAGGATACGATTATATTTACGGTACAGGCGATGCCGCTACTGTTTTGTATGCCAAAGATAGCTACGATATTACCGAAGATATTTTAAAAATGTTGAACGACGATTTTAAAAAATCGCAAGGAAAAACAGAAGAAAAAACTGCAACAAAAACTGACGATACCGAGAAAGCAGCAACAGAAGAAGATAAACAATAAGAATTTTCTTACAAACAAATCCCGTATTGGTTTAAAAACAGTACGGGATTTTTTTATTCACTTTTTTTAAGATACAAGAAAAATGTTATTTTTACTAAATAATTGTTTAAACTATAAAAATAAACTATGAAAAAATATCCTTTTTTAGTTCTCTTTGTTACCAGTTTTTTTCTTTTTTCGTGCCTTAAAAACCATTCGCAAGTAGCAGTAGCAGATGTAGCTACTTTTGAAGCCTTACAAAAAGAAAACAACGTGCAGCTACTAGATGTTAGAACCGCACAAGAATACAACGAATCGCATTTAAAAAACGCTTTAAATATCGATGTTAATTCGGATAGTTTTACCGAAAAAGCAAGCCAATTAGACAAGCAAAAACCAGTTTTAGTATATTGCAGAAGCGGACACCGAAGCGCAAAAGCTGCACAGCAATTAAAAGAATTAGGTTTTACACAAGTAACCGATTTAGACGGCGGTATTTTAGCTTGGAAAAAAGAAAATAAACCCGTTGTTAAAGAGTAGTTTTTTTCGAATAAATCACAATTTCTTACAAATCAACGTTGCAGTTTTTTTTAACAAATTTTTAACAAAAATTACTTGCTTTTTACCGCTTACTTTACTTTACTTACTTTTACAACGGTTAACCGTCTAAAAAAACAAATTATTAATTTTAAAAACCGTTTAATTATGAAAGTAGTATTTAGTGCCGTAGCACTAGTAGCTTTCTCATTTGCTGGTATGGCAACAATGAGGTAAAGGAGGTTGAAATAAGTAAAAATAATATAGCAAAAAAAGGTGTAGATTGCACAGCTTTTGCAATAGCTTCTTTAGAAATGCTAGACCCAGATATTACATGGTCACAAGAAGATTCGCAAGAGCATATATTGTTAATGGAGGCGTATTGTTATTTAATGACAAATGGTTTAACAGATTAAAATTTTACACTAAAAAATAGAAGAAAGAAAATCTTTCTTCTATTTTAAATTAAATAAAATGAAACATTTCTCTATCTTTTTATTTTTATTTTTTCAATGTTTGTACTCACAAAGCATTGAAGTTGTATATAACTTTATTCCTAAAGAAATAACGCAAACTTCGACAAACGAACACGTAAACGCACTAATTCAAGAATTAGATAATCTTAACATAGAATTTTTATTAAAAGCCGATAACGCAGCAAGTTATTTTAAGTTAATTGAAAATGATTTAAATGGACAAAACACAAAAGAAAAACTTTTAATAAAGACAAATGTATTAAGGATTGGTTATATGAATCCATACTACTATTCAAAAGCAGAAAACACTTTTTACTATGAAAAAGAAGGTTTTGTTATAAAAAAAGAAAATGGTTTAGCACCACAAATAACAAAAGAAACGAAAAAAATAGACAATTATACTTGTTACAAAGCTATTTATAAAGAAAAGATAATAAACCGCATAGGCAAAGAAGTAGAACGCGAAATTATAGCTTGGTTTACACCAGAACTACCCTATGCTTATGGCCCACTAGAATATAATGGTTTACCAGGATTAATACTTGAACTTGAAAAATTAGGTTGTAAATTAGTTGCAAAATCTATAACGATAGATAAGGATAAGGATATAACAATAGAAAAGCCAAAAGGAAAAACAATTTCTGAAAACGAATATAAAGAAAAAATAAAAAGCAAATTCGAGTAAATCACAATTTCTTACAAATCAACGCCTTGCAGTTTTTTTTAACAAATTTTTAACAAAAATTACTTGCTTTTTACCGCTTACTTTACTTTACTTTACTTTACAACGGTTAACCAATTAAAAACAAATTATTAATTTTAAAAACCGTTTAATTATGAAAAAAGTAGTATTTAGTGCCGTAGCACTAGTAGCTTTCTCATTTGCTGGTATGGCAAATAATGAGGTAAAAGAGAAAAAAAGTGAAGATAGAGAAACAAAAAAAGTTGTTTTAAAAGAAAACAATGTATGTTGTACTTTACACAGCATGGCATTTGATCTTGCAATTTTTGAAGGAGCAGATTCTGCAACCGCAGGAGCTTACGCAGATTTAGTTTATAACAATTGTTTAAAGTCTCAATAACAAAGTGTAATTATACCCCCTGAAAAGGGGGTAATATTAAAGGTATGAAATTAATTATAGTATTTTTATTGTCAGGATTTTGCTTCTCTCAAACAGGAACAACATTTATAGAATATGGTGTAAAAGCGATACCAAAAGAAAGTAATTTAGAAAAAATGTCTTTAGAAGTGTGTCCAAATTTGTATGATATAGTAGAGGGTATAACATTTAATTTATATGCTAATGACACTATAAGCCTTTTTGAAATTGAAGATAAATTTAAAGAAGATAATTCTACAGAAACTGGAATAGCAAAACTTAGATCTGGTTATAACGGTGAGATTATTACTAAAAACGATAGTATTTATAATTTAAATTTTGCAAACTATTTAGAAAGAAATCTTATTTTAAAAAAAGAAATAAAACACGATTGGAATATAACAAATGAAAGCAAAATAATAAACGACTTGTTATGTTACAAGGCAATTCTAAAAAAAGAAACAGTAAACAGTAAAGGAACGTTTGTAAATACAATTATTGCATGGTTTAGTCCAGAAATAAATTTACCTTATGGTCCTTTGGGTTTTAGTAAATTACCAGGTTTAATATTAGAAGCACAAACAAAAGATTGCATATATGGTGTTAAAAAAATTGAATTTAATTATAAATCGGAAATTAAATTTCCTAAAATTGACACAAATAAGTTTTTAGAAGAAGAAGAATTTGAAAAAAAGATAAATGATTATAGAGAAGAACTTAAAAAATAGAACTCAAAAAAAGATAAAGAATTAATTTTTATATAAAAGAATTCCTCTAACTACCGCACGATAAAATCGTGTGGTTTTAATTTATAATAAATTCCAGTTGAAATATCTAGTAGTACTTTTCCTTTTTTTTGTTCAATTCACTTTGTCTCAAACCCTAAAAGGCACGGTTACGGATAGTTTGGGAAATCCTTTGCCAAATGCCAACGTTATAGCCAAGCCTTTAGTAGAAAATGCAGAACTAAAATTTTCTATTGCCGATTATCTGGGGCGCTACAAATTAGAACTCGAAAAAGACACGCCTTACGAGGTAAAAGTATCCTATTTAGGATTTGTAGAACAAACGCTTAATCTACCAGCAAATTTTACTTTAAAAGAACACTTTTTTAAACTAAAAGAAAACAATACACAACTTAACGAAATTGTTATAGAATACGAATACAAACCCGTTGTGATAAAAAAAGACACGCTTATATACGATGTAAAAGCTTTTACTACAGGCAACGAACGTAAATTAAAAGAACAACTCGAAAAATTACCTGGTGTTGAGGTCGATAAAAACGGAGGAGTTACTGTACAAGGTAAAAAGGTTACCAAATTTCTCGTTGAAGACAGATCGTTTTTTGGTGGCGGTACAAAGCTGGGTGTAGAAAATATCCCTGCCGATGCGGTCGATAAAGTAGAAGTTATCGATAATTTTAACGAAGTCGGTTTTCTTAAACAAGTGTCCGATAGCGAAGACTTGGCAATGAATATTAAACTTAAAGAAGACAAAAAGAAGTTTATATTTGGCGATGTAGAAGTTGGTGCAGAAGTAGCAAACGATAACGAATTTTATTTAGCACACACAGGGTTGTTTTACTACGCACCAAAAACCAATATAAGTGTTATTGCCGATATGAACACGATTGGCAAAAGCACCTTTTCGTTTCAAGATTTATTGCGTTTTCAAGGTGGTGTAAGTAGTTTTCTTGGTGGTAGAAAATCGTTGAGCAATTTATTTTCTTTTTCTACAGATAATACCGATGTGGTCGAAAACAAATCGCAATTTACAGCGTTAAATTTTCGCCAAGAAATAAACCCAAAATTAGATATTGAAGGATTTGGTATTTTTTCAAAACAATTTACCGCATCGCTAAGCACAACCGAAAACGAATATTTGCAAAACGCAGCGTTTACTTTTGAAAACAAAACCAATACAACCGAAAATAAAACGCTTTTAGGCATCGGAAACATAAAATTGAACTATTCGCCCAGCAAACAATCAAAATGGTTTTATAACGCCCAATTTCAAGCAAACAACAACGATGTTTTAGGCAACTTAATTTCGATTCGTGACGATGGTAGTCAAAACAACTTTCAAAACAGAAACAAAGCCGATAATTCTGAAATAAAGCAATATATCGAATGGCACAAACAATACCAAAATAAAAATCATACGACTACGTTAGTAGTTAATCATCAATACGAAAATCAAAAACCAAATAATCATTGGTTTACCGATACCGAATTTCTAGCAGGATTAATTCCGCTTCAAACCGATACCGAGTACAAAATTCAACAGCTTAAAAATGTAAAAAACAATAGTATAGATGCGTTGTTTAAACACTATTGGATTCTCAATAATTTTAATCACTTATATACCAACGTAGGAAATAATTTTGGTACAACAAACCTTACTATTTCCGAAAAACAATTTGTAACCGATGGCACCATTAACGATTTCGCAAATGGTAATTTTGGCAACGATTTAAATTATCTTTTAAATGATTTTTATGTAGGATTAGAATATAAGTTTAAAATAGGGAAATGGATAAATAAACCCGCAATTTACCCGCATTTTTATCATCTAAAAACGAAACAAATAGCAGATAATTATACGCTAAACCGAACGTATTTAGAACCACAATTTACCAGTGAATACGAGTTTAATAGTTCCGAAAACGTAAAGTTTAATTACACGTTAAGCAACGATTTTCCTGACGCTACAAAACTACTTGAACGCTATACATTGCAAAATTACAATTCGGTTTATAAAGGAAATACGTTGCTTAAAAATGAACGCTTTCATTCGGCAAGTTTGCGTTATACAAAAACCAGTATGTATCGTGGTTTAATGTTGTTTGCAAACGCTAGTTTTAATAAAAAAGTAAAGACTATTAGAAATGTAGTAGAAATCGAAGGTATTAATCAGTTTAATACGCCTATTTTAACTGATAATCCAGAAACCAACTGGCGCATAAACGCTAACGTTACGAAGAAAATTTATCGTTTCCGATTGCAGTTTACAACAAATTTAAGCGGTTTTAATTATATCCAAACGTTAAACAACATAACAACTGAGAATAATAGAAACAATCAATCTTTTGGTGTAAAACTACGCACAGCAACTAAAAAATGGCCACCTATAAGTTTTGGGTATAACAAAGATTTTAGCCAGTTTAAAGGCATAACACAATCTAGTTTTACAAATGACAGAATTTCTTTTGATTTGGATGTTGATTTTTTAAAAAACTTCAATTTTAAAACCGATTACGAAGTAACCTTTAATCAAAACAGTCAAAATCAAAAAAATAATTATCGTATTGCCAACGCTTATTTAAGTTATCAAAGAAAAAACAACCCTTTTCGATTTGAAATTTCGGCTCAGAATTATTTAAATAACGGAATTAAAATAAACAACACTTTCTCCGACTTTTTAATTTCAAATACAACGACTTATATTTTACCAAGAATAGTGTTACTAACGGTAAGTTATAAACTTT
>NZ_JAWKMX010000042.1:0-6563 GCF_041392005.1 Flavobacterium sp. | reverse complement strand
GTAAATTATCATTAGGTCATAAACAAACTACAGAAAACCCTTGGGATAAACACGAAGAAGCTTTTGCTGTTGGAACTATCCACAACGGAACAATCGGAGAAATGGTTGACAAAGGTGCAACTGTAGATTTCGGTGACGATGTTGTTGCTTTTATTCCTACTCGTCATTTAGAACAAGAAGACGGTAAAAAATTGAAAAAAGGCGATACTGCCGATTTCAAAATTATCGAATTCAACAAAGAATTTAAAAGAGTTGTAGCTTCTCATACGGCTATTTTCCGTGAAGAAGAAGAAAAAGCAATTAAAGAAGCAGCTGAAAAAACTACCGCTAACGTAGAAAAAACTACTTTAGGCGATATTGATGCTTTAGCTGAATTAAAAGAGAAAATGGAAAAAGGAAAATAATTTTCCCTTCATTTAATCATAAAAAAATCCCGATTATAATTTATAATCGGGATTTTTCTTTTTACCTATTTAGTTTTTTATTCAATAATCATGGCTTTTAGCTTTTCTCTATACTTTTCTAAAATTCGTATTTTAGATATGAAACCAACAAATACACCATTCTTTATTACAGGAAGTACATCTTCTTGCGAAGCATCAAACTTGTCCATAATCGCATCAATACTCTCATTAAAAAAAACAATTTCTTTTGGAGGCTGCATAACTTCTTTTGTACTTGTATAACGTATTGTAAAATTTGAAAACAAAACCGATCGAATAGCATCGATATTTATAATTCCTAAAAGTTGCTTATCGTTATTCACAACAGGAAATAAAAATTGCTTGGTTTGCTGGCTAATATTATGAAGCTCTAGTAACGAATTGGATTCGGAAATAACTTTAATATGCGTATCAATAAATTGCGAAGTTTCTAATGAATTTAGTATGTTTTTATCTTTATCATTTGTATATACATCGCCTTTATAAGCTAAATCTTTAATATCGAACGAATACGGTTCAAATCGTTTCGAAATAGCAAAGCTTATAGAAGAAACAATCATTAACGGCACCATAAGATTATAACCACTAGTAATTTCTGCAATTAAGAAAATAGCCGTTAATGGTGCGTGAAATAAACCACTTAAAATGCCAGCCATTCCTACTAATGTAAAGTTGCTAACCGAAACATTATCGGTTATTCCTATAAGGTTAATTAATTTTGCTACTACAAAGCCTAAATAGGAACCTACAAACAACGAAGGTGCAAAATTGCCACCATTTCCGCCCGAACCTAGTGTAAGTCCGGTTGCATATACCTTAATAAGCATAGTAGCGCCCACAAATGCTAGTAAAACCCACTGGTTGTTTTTAAAATCTTGTAAAATGGTATTGTTTAAAATAGTTTCAGGATGTTGATTGGCGAGTATTTTTATACTTTCGTACCCTTCGCCAAAAAGTGTAGGGAAAAAGAAAATTAGAATGGCTAAAATAGATGCTCCAAAAAAAGCTTTTTTATAGGAGCTTTTTCTTTTGTGAAACCATTTTTCTATTTTTCTAAAAGTTCGGGCATAATTTATAGAAACAAACCCCGAGAGCAAACCTAATAGAATATAATAAGGAATGTTATGATAATCGAAAACTTCGCCTTGTTTAAAATTAAGCAAAATATCTTCATTAAGTACAACAGCCGAAACCAAAGCGCCTGTTGCCGCACTTATCATAATAGGTATAAAAGCAGTAATACTAATTTCGGCTAAAACCACTTCAATAGCAAATAAAACACCCGCAATGGGTGCGTTAAAAGCGGCCGAAATTCCAGCAGCAACGCCACACGCTAAAAGTAAAATTCTATCTTTAGAACTTAAGCGGTAGTTTTGCGCATAATTACTGCCAAATGCAGCTCCTGTAACAGTAATAGGCGATTCTAAACCAGCACTTCCACCCATACCTACGGTAAATGAACTCGTAATTATTTGCGAATACATTTGTTTTCGAGGCATTATACCGCCTTTTTTAGCTATTGCATGTAAAATAGCACCCGATCCTTTTTGTATAGAACCATCTAAGAACTTTTTAATAATAAAAACCGTTAGTAAAATGCCAATTATTGGAAAAATACTATTGCTATACGGCAGGTGCAAAAAACTGTCTAAATATTGCGCGAAATTATAAACCGAATGCGCAAAAAACTTTAATACAATTACGGCTAAAGCTGATGAAATACCAACAAGCACACACGAAACATAAATAAATTGCCGCGGTGTAATTAACGATTTTATTAAAAATAAAAACTGTTCAAATCGTTTAAAAGTTTTATACAAAAAACGAACAATTTTATTTTTTTTTCTAGTAGGCATTGTGTCAATTTCAAATAAAAAACAAAGTTACTTTTAATTGAAATGCTACCCAAGTTCTTTTAGTTTTTCTTTGCACATTTTTTCTATTTCAACCATAAATTCAAAAAATTCACTTTCAAATTCTAAGTAAAACTCTTGTACTTCACTTATCGCTTCACTCATGTCTATTGTATAGTTTATTCTGCGACTCATTTGCCATAAAATGGTTTGTAAACCATCTAAAGTAACATACGATTCTAACCAATTTTGATCAATCATAAATGGAACTAATCGTTGTGTTTTTACAGGTAAAAGTGAACTGTTTTTCGAAATAGATTGATAAAAACGCAATACAAAATCAGATAAATTTTCAGTTGAAAACCGATTCCAATTTTTAGCCAAATAGTGGTCATAAACTACATCCATAATAATACCCGAGTAATGCCCGTATTTTTTATGTAACCGATGTTTACTTTTTCTGTATATTTCATTGGTATCGGTAAACGAATCAATGGCTCGGTGTAGTAAAATGCCCTTTTGTAAATCGCCAGTGTACTCTAAATAGTTATTCCCTTTTATACTATCGGCCATAAAATTGCCAATTTTGAGCATTTCGTTGTCGCCAGATAAATAGATGTGTGCCAAAAAATTCATTATTTAAAACTTAAAATGCTAGTAGTTTAAAGGTCAATTAGTATATTTGTTTGCAATTTAAAATTTAAAATTCATAACGCATAATTTATATGACATTAATAAAATCAATTTCAGGAATTCGTGGAACAATTGGCGGAAACGTAGGCGATAATTTAACACCAGTAGATGCGGTAAAATTTGCTTCGGCTTACGGAATGTTTTTAAAACAAGCAAAACCAAACAAGCGATTAAAAGTTTGCATTGGTCGCGATGCTCGAATTTCGGGTCCAATGATTCATAATTTAGTAGTGAATACTTTAATAGGTTTAGGAATTGATGTTATTGATTTAGGACTTTCTACAACACCAACCGTTGAAGTTGCCGTACCACTTGAACAAGCCGATGGCGGTATTATTCTTACGGCTTCGCATAATCCAAAACAGTGGAATGCGCTAAAATTGTTAAACGAAAAAGGCGAATTTTTAAGTGGCGCCGATGGTGCTATAATTTTAGAAATAGCCGAAAAGGAAGCGTTCGATTTTGTTGAGGTAGATAATTTAGGCGAAATTACTGAAAATGATGCGTATATGGATATTCACATTGATGAAGTGCTAAATTTACCTTTGGTCGATGTAAATGTTGTTAAACAAAAGAAATTTAAAGTTGTAGTTGACGGTGTAAATTCGTCGGGTGGTATTATTATTCCTAAAGTTTTAGAGCAAATGGGAGTAGAGGTTGTAAAATTGTATTGCGAACCTAACGGGCATTTTCCGCACAATCCAGAACCATTGAAAGAGCATTTGGGCGATATTTGTAAATTGGTTGTTGAAGAAAAAGCCGATTTCGGAATTGTAGTAGATCCTGATGTAGATCGTTTAGCGTTTATTTCAAACGATGGAGAAATGTTTGGCGAAGAATATACCTTGGTTGCCATTGCCGATTATGTATTGAGCAAAACACCAGGAAATACGGTTTCAAATATGTCGTCTTCTCGCGCATTGCGCGATATTACCGAAAAACATAACGGAAGTTACCAAGCTAGTGCTGTAGGCGAAGTAAACGTGGTAGAATTAATGAAGAAAACCAATGCCATTATTGGTGGCGAAGGCAATGGCGGAATTATTTACCCAGAAATTCATTATGGTCGCGATGCGGTTGTGGGTGTTGCATTATTCTTAACGTATTTAGCCAATCAAGAAAAAACGGTGGCTGAGTTGCGAGCAAGTTATCCGCAATATTTTATGAGTAAAAATAAAATTGAGTTAACGCCACAAATTGATGTAGATGGTGTATTGAAAACCATGACCGAAAAATATGCGAATGAAAATATTTCTACCATTGATGGCGTAAAAATCGATTTTCCTACCGAATGGGTACATCTTCGTAAATCGAATACCGAACCAATAATTCGTATTTATACCGAAGCACCAACACAAAAAGAAGCCGATGCTTTAGCTAAACGTTTTGTTAGCGAATTAAAAACTATTGCTGGACTTTAAATTTTTAATTTAAAGTCCAAATTATAGCTTTTTCTTTAGTTGCTCTAAAAATAGTTGTATGTTTCTCTGAAGGTTCATCAGTATATTTCCATTTTAAATTCGGATAATTTTTAGTTTTAAAAATAGTAGCGAGTTCATTTGTATAAGGCGAAATATCGGTTGCGCTAGAACCAGCAAACCAAAGTTTTTTTTCATTTAAAGGTAACTTTTTTAAATGCTCATTTGCTTTGCGAACCAAATAATGATTGTTCCACCACAGCGATGGGTCAAATGCTATGTAATTATCAAACATTTCAGGTTCTAAAAAAAAGGTTTCCATAACAAAAAGTCCCGATAACGACTCGCCAATAATACTTTTTTTATTTGTTGTACGGTAGCGTTTGGCTATTTCAACAAAAAGTTCATTTTTAATAAAAGCTCTAAAATTTTCCGATCCGCCAATAACTGGTGCAATTTCTTTGTCTTTTTCAACTTCCGTAAAACCACTTAAATCTCTTCGTCTTTCGGTATTTTCTATACCTACTAAAATTATAGGTTTAATTTTGTTTTCTTGTATAAGTTCTGCCAATGTATTCGCTATATGAGGAAAGTCTTCTTTTATACCACCATCGGCCATATACATAACGGGTAAAGAATCTAGGCTTGTGTTGTAGTTTGCAGGTGTCCATACATTAATAACACGTTTTTCATGTACCAGTTCCGATTGTAACGTAAATGTATCGTGTTTAGGAATAATATCTACAGTTTGCGATGTTTTTGAACAACTGGTAAAAATTACTGTTGCTACAAATAGTGTATAAATTATATTTTTCATGGTTCTATTATAATTTAAATTTGAATTGAAATATTTTAATACGAATATAAAAAATAATTGGAAAGTTAAAATATTAAAAATTTAAACGATTAGTTTTATAACTTTCAACAAAATTATATATTTGCTGTCCTTAAATAAAAAATATGAGTGTTCAAAAAATATTAGCCATTTCTGGCAAGCCAGGTTTATACGAGTTAAAATTGCAAACCCGTACAGGCTTTGTAGCCGAGTCGTTATTAGATGGAAAACGAATTACAGTAGGAATGCGTAGCAACGTTAGTTTACTTTCTGAAATTGCAGTTTATACGTATTCGGAAGAAATTCGTTTGTTCGATGTTTTTAAAGCTATTGCAACTAAAGAAAATGACGGATTAGCAATTTCTCACAAAGAAAACGACGATAAATTACGATCGTACTTTAGAGAAATTTTACCCGAGTTTGATGAAGATAGAGTATATACATCAGATATTAAAAAAGTACTAAATTGGTACAATACCTTACAACCAAAAGGTTTGGTAACGGTTGAAGCTTTATCGAAAGAAGACGCTAAAGAAGAAACAGCCGAGTAATACTTAGTAATTATATGTCAAAATCCTGCGTTTTAAATGCGGGATTTTTTATTTTTATATTTTACCTTTACCTGTTAACTAAACTTGTTTCAGTTTTTAACTATAAATTTTTAAAATGAACTCACGCCAACAACAACTCCAAGCCTTTGATAGATTGTTAACTATTATGGACGATTTACGTGAGAAATGTCCTTGGGATAAAAAGCAAACTTTAGAAAGTCTTCGCCATTTAACTATTGAAGAAACATACGAACTGGGCGATGCCATTCTCGATAATAATTTGCAAGAAATTAAAAACGAATTAGGCGATTTGTTGTTGCATATTGTGTTTTATGCCAAAATAGGTAGCGAAAGTAACGATTTTGACATAGCCGATGTAGCCAATGCTATTTGCGATAAATTAATAGAAAGACATCCGCATATTTATGGCGATGTAGTGGTAGCAAATGAAGAAGAAGTAAAGCAAAACTGGGAAAAACTAAAATTAAAAGAAGGAAAAAAATCGGTTTTAGAAGGCGTGCCTAAAAGTTTGCCAGCATTAGTAAAAGCAAGCCGTATTCAAGATAAAGTAAAAGGCGTAGGTTTCGATTGGGAAGAGCCGCACCAAGTTTGGGATAAAGTACAAGAAGAGTTACAAGAACTACAAGTAGAAGTAGAAAATAACAATCAAGATAAAATTGAAGCTGAGTTTGGCGATGTTTTATTTTCGATGATTAATTATGCCCGATTTTTAAAAGTAAATCCTGAAAACGCTTTAGAACGAACCAATA
>NZ_JAWKMX010000041.1:0-8025 GCF_041392005.1 Flavobacterium sp. | reverse complement strand
CAAAAACGGCAACCGTAAATTAAAAACCCTGTAAAATTAATGCTTTACAGGGTTTGTTGTGGAGTCGGAGAGAATCGAACTTTATATCTTCTAATATTTGTTATAATGTTAAAAACCTCTGTTTTACAAAGATATACAATTTTTTTTTATATTTGTTTATATCTCAATTTTATAACTAAATATATTAAAACTGTCAGTTAAATTGTCAGTAAAAATTATTACATGAAATACTTTTTTTATTTAGATAAACCGAAGTCAGACAAGCCAACGACAATATTTTTTGCGACTTATTTTAAAGAAGAAAATAAGAAGTTTGTGTATTCTACAGGTGAGAAAATACTGCCAATTCATTGGAATTTTGAAACAAATAGTCCTATTTTAAAAGGGCAAAAAAAGGATAAATTCGCAAGTACTATTAAAAAGCAGATAGGGAGATATTCTGATTTACTGTTAGAAACTGATAGTTTGTATAAAAGGATAAATGAACCACTCACTTCAAAAATTTTAAAGAAAGAATTTGATGATTTTTTCAAAAAGACCTTGAAAGGTAAAAATATATTTTTCGATGCGTATGATATATTTATGGAAGAGAAAAAAAAGGGGAAAGAATGGTCTGAAGCAACAATCAAAAGATATAATAATATCAAAAATATTTTAAAAAACTTTGAAGAAAAAAGAAATTTCAAACTAACTTTTAGTGCAATTAATCATTCTTTTCATCGAGAGTTTACCTCTTATTGTATGGATGATTTAAAACATATAAACAACACCTATGCCCGTAATCTAGGGCTGTTCAAAACTTTTATGTTTTGGGCTATGAAAAATAAATACACTTTCAATAACACTTTTATCGAATTTAAAAAAGTTGAGAGAGTAATTACGAACCAAGTTGCTTTAACATTGGAAGACTTGCAAAAATTAATGGAGCATGATTTTGGAAGCGAAAGACTTGAAAAAATAAGGGATGTGTTTGTTTTTGCCTGTGTTACAGGAATGCGTTTTGGTGAATTGTCTTTAATTTCAAAAAGTAATGTTACCGATTCCGAAATTTTACTAAAAGAAGATAAAGACACGAATAAACCAGCTCGAAATATTCCGTTGACAACTATATCAAAATTTATTTTGAAGAAGTATAATTTTAAACTCCCTTTAATAGCTAACCAAAAGCAAAATGAATATATCAAAGAGGTTTTTAAAGAATTAGAATATAATCATAAGGTTCAAAAAATCACTACGCGTGGTAAAGAAAATATTAAGGAAGAATTAGAGTTTTATAATCGTATAAGTACTCATACGGCTAGAAGAACTTTCATTACGATGATGAAAAGAGAAGGGAAAAGTGATAAATTAATTGGTAGAATCACAGGGCATACTGATATGAAAACTTTAAATCAGTATTACCAAGTTGATGATAATCAGACTAAAGAAGCTGTAGAGGAAGTATTTAATGTTGAACTTAAAATGAAAGTTGTATGATAAAGGATAAAATTGCTAAAAATTTAAATTCATTTGATGTGGAATCAAGTATGTTTTTATTAGCATTAATTTATTTATTTGCTTCAATTCATTTTTGGAATATCCGAGACCAAAATTCTTATTATTTATATTATGTCTTTTTATACGGAATTCTTACTTTTTTATTTATTATCCCCTTAATAAAAAAGATTATTTTGATTAACCCAAGTCGATCAGTAAAAAAAATCGAGATTGAATTAGGAACACATGATAAGGTAATGCCTTATACTAATGAAGAATTGGTTGAGAAAAAATTAAAGAAAAAAATTAATTTTGTCATTTCTGAATTAAATTTAAATTCTAAAACTGATTTTGCAATTCTTTTTTTATATGTTCAATACTATATTTTTGATAAAAAAATCAGCAATTCTGAATTATTAAGGCAAATTAATGGTTCATTTGAGTTTGATAATTTCTCTGAATCACATTTTAGTCAAACGGCAAATAATTTATTTATTTGGAAGGATGGAAAAGCAAAAATAAAGTCTATTAAAGAAGTTTGTAATCATTCACTTCATTACGAAAGGTTTAAGGAAATTCAAGAAAAATTTAGGGATATTAACTCTTAAAAAGTATTTTTACATATAAAATTTACTTTATCTGAATCTACATAAAGTTATGTAAAGTATATCCAAGTGTAACATTGCAAGGAATTTAAAAATGCAATGTTATGACACACACAAATCCATTTGAAGCAATTCATTCAGAATTAAATGAATTGAAAGGTATGGTTAAACAAATTTTGACTACACCCAAAGAAGACTTATCTAATAAACTTTATACAGTAAAAGAAGCTGCTGCTATTTTAAAAGTAGATAAGCAGACTATTAACAACCACATTAATAGAGGTAATATAAAAGCTACTTTTATAGGAAGAAGAAAGTTAATCAGACATGAAGAGCTGTTTGATTCTTTGAACGAAGTGAAATCTTTAAAATACAAAAGACAAGCATAGAACTGCCATTCTGTGCTTGTCTTTTTCATTTATTAACCTTCGTATATGAACTACAAATATACGAATAAATTGTATTATTTATGAATTTAGATATTCCCTATATTCGTGTAGGAACATCCTACTATAAAATTATTGATAAACCACTTATTTCAGGAGATAAGGTAAAAGTGATGGTAAAATGGAATCGAGATACCATTATTACCGATCACGGAAAATCATTCCTGGAGAAAATTTTAAAATTAGATGGTTTTTGTTGTATTCCAAACCATTTGGAGTATAATTTAATTATTGAAAATTTTTACAATACCTATAATGAACTTGATGTAAAGCCAATAGATGAAAAACTTACTTTACAACAATTGGAAAATAATATTCCGAATTCTCTCAATTTTATTCGTCATGTTTTTGGTGAACATTATGAGTTTGGATTAGATTACATTAAAATACTTTACGAAAAACCAACTCAAACTTTACCAATTCTTTGTTTGATAAGTAAAGAAAGGGCTACAGGTAAAAGTTCATTCATTAAATGGATGAAATCTATTTTTAGTTTGAATATGACATACATCAAAGGAGATGCTTTTAGTTCTCAATTTAATAGCGATTGGGCAAGCATGGTTCTAGTGGCTATTGATGAAGTGTTTTTTGATAGAAAAGAGATTACAGAGCGTTTAAAATACCTTTCTACAACTGATAAGGATAAAGTAGAAGCGAAAGGAAAAGACAGACAAGAAATTGAATTTTTTGCCAAGTTTATACTTTGTTCCAATAATGAGGATAATTTCATTCAGATTGACGAAGAAGAAATTCGATTTTGGATTAGAAAAGTTAGACCCTTAAAATCGGAAGACGTTCACTTTTTGACTAAACTCAAAGAAGAAATTCCTTATTTCTTAAAATACTTATTAACTCGAGAATATAAGAGTAAACAAAAAACAAGAATGTGGTTTACTCGCGAACAAATTATGACCGATTCTTTGCTTCGTTTAATCAGTAACAATAAAATTGAATTAGCCTTAATTGAATTTATTAATGAGTGCTTTGATAAAACTGAAGATGAGGAATTATATCTCGCTCCAGGAGAAATATTTCTAATGCTTAAAAAGTATAATCCAAAGTTGTATATAGGTTCTGCTAATGAAATAAGAATGATATTAAAGAAGTGGAATTTAGAACCTGAAAATAACACAAAATCTTATCAAGGAATCGAACTTTTATCACATGGAGAGTTTACAACTATTGGTAGGCGAGGTAGATTTTATACTATAAATCGAGATTTTTTTTCTAAAATTTTTGATGCAGTGATGCAAGAATAGGTTAAAGTATTGAATAACAAAAACTTAGTCTGCATCAAAATTTGCATCAAACCTGAAAAACTCCCTTTTTGATGCAAGAGTGATGCAGAAAATGAAAATAGTTTGATGCAATGATGCAGAAGTGATGCAAGGTAAGTTTTTTAAAATCAATTAATTACAGGGTTTTGCATCACTGCATCAAAAAAAACTCAAAATTTTTTATTTCTATGAATATTGAAAAAGCAAAGCAAATTCCTATAGAATTTGTACTTCAAAAATTGAATCATTTACCCTCAAAAATTAGAGGTAATGATTCTTGGTATTTAAGTCCTTTCCGTGAAGAAAAAACATCTTCGTTTAAAGTTAATACTAAAATAAATAAATGGTATGACCATGGTATTCAAAAAGGAGGAAATTTAGTCGATTTAATCATCGAAATGTATCATTTTTCAATCTCAGAAACTTTACATTTTTTAGAAGATTTTGATGATGAAATTTCTATTTTTTCTTTTCAAAAGCAAAAAGCTTTAGTGAAAAATGATGCTAAAAAAGATACAACAATTAAAATAAATAAAGTAATTGATATTCAACATTTCGCTTTAAAGGAATATCTAGAAAATAGAAAAATTTACCTGTATGAAGATGAACCAAATTTAAAAGAAGTTCATTTTCAAATTAATAATAAAAAGTATTTCGGTATTGGTTTCAAAAATAATACTGACGGATTTGAAATTCGTTCTAAATATTCTAAAATATGTATTGGTAAAAAAGATGTCACGCTATTGGTAAAAGGTTATAAAAACAAATTAAGAGTTTTTGAAGGTTTCTTCGATTACTTATCATTCAAAAATGCTTTCAAATTAGATAGTGATTTTCTTGTTCTTAATTCATTAACATTAATCAATCGATGTGACGAAATTTTATCAAAATATGATGGAATCGAACTGTATTTTGATAATGATGAAGCAGGAAATCAACAAACGATGTTGACACTAGAGAAATTCAAAAATGCAAAAGATTGTAGGGTGTTTTATAAAGGTTTTAAAGACTTAAATGACTATTTAACAAACTTACCGTTGCGTTGAGTTTTCAAGATGTGTCCTTGTCAGGACAAATCTTGCTTTTTCTCCCTTCGGTCGCAAAAGAAAAAGGAATTAATGAAAAATGTTAAAATCGAATTTAGATGTTCTCTTTTTGATAAAAAGTTAATTAAAATTAAAGCTCAAAAATCAGGTTTAACTGTAAGTGATTTTTGTAGAAATTCAGCACTTGACAAAACAATAGTTGAAAAATTAAATCAAGAGCATATTGAATTTTATAAAATGTTAATTAAATATCATAATAACTTTAAAAGTATAGGGAATTTAATTAAAAATAAAGACCCTTTATTACATCAAAAAGTAAATGAACTGGCAGATGAAATCAGAACTCATCTAAAAAACTTTCAAAAATGATAGGTAAAGGTAAATCTATATCACATACAAAAGCATCCATTCTATATGGATGGAATCAGGAAAAACGCTCACAAATTGTATTTAAAAATAATTTAGCATGTATATCTCCAACTGAAGTAACCGATGAATTCAAAATCATTCAATCGATGAACTCAAATTGTAAACGAAACACTTTTAGTTTTGTTCTTAGTCCGACTATAGAAGATGGTGAAAAATTAAGTATAACAGAATTAAATAAAATTACTTCATGTTTTATCTCTGAAATGAAATTGATTAATCATCAATCAATAGCTTTTGTGCATGAAGATAAGAAACATAAGCACATTCACTTATATGTTAATAGAATTGATTTCAATGGAAATGCTTACAATGATAGTTTTATTGGTAAAAAAACCCAGAAAATCGCTGAAATTGTAGCTTTAAAATTAGGACTAAAAACAGTTAAAGAAGTCATTGAGGAAAAACTTGAAAATGATAAGGATATTAGAAATTTTATTAAGGTTAAACACGATGAAGCCTTTGCTTTTTTTGATATTAAAAATTGTAGTATCTACATCGATGAACTTGAAAAAAGTGGAATAAAAGTTAAACCTGTTATTAATAATAAGAGTAAACTGCAAGGCTTTAGATATGAATTTATAAACAAATCATTTAAAGGAAGTGAAGTGCATAGAAGTCTATCTATAAACAATTTAATTAAACATAAAGAGGAAAAAGGGAGAACAAATTTTAAAACAAATAAACGTAGAATTTAATTATGGCTAAAATAGAAGAAATCACAGCATTATTAATGGATGAAATTAAAATTTTTGAACAAAATATCTCAAAACTTAAAGAAGAATCCAATAAAATACATAACACAAAACTTATAATAGACTCCTCAAAAATTGAAAGTATTTTTTCTCAATTTTTAAAGCAGTTAAATCACGATATAGAAAAACTTAGAATTCAAACAGATGGGAAAACAAAGTCAAATAATGTTCCAAATTGGATAGGTTTGTCATTTCTTGTATGCTTAAGTATTATAATGATAAGTATTTCAATTAATTATCTTCAATTTAGAACAAATTTGAATGCTAAAGAAGAAGCATTTGAACTAGGCAGGAAAAGTGTTTTTATTCATATAGACAGTTTTTTTAAAGATAACCCAAAAGCTTTAAAAGCATACAGAGAATGGAATAAAAATGAATGATATGGCAAAATAATACTAATTCCAACTAAAGCCGGGATTTTTGATGTAATGACAATAAAAAGTACAATCGAATTAATCCAACTCCCAAACCAAATAAGATAAAGCATTATTCATTTAATATGATAAAAACAACTAACTCTTAGATTCAATCATTGGATTGTTATCTAGGTCATAATCATCTAAATCATCGTCATTTGGGAGAAGATAATTTGACATTTCTTCAAATATATCTGCTTCTGTAGTTTCTATATAAGTTGGTTTTAATCTATTTGTTTCAGTTTCATTTTTAATAAATGAAATGTTTAAATCTTCAAAAGTGAATACATTTTCATCAAAAAACAGTTCAAGAGGTCCTATTTCTAATTGAATTTGTTCCCAAATTTCAGCATTTGCAATCTCAATATGCGTTCTACCTCGAAATCCTTTTCCCCATAATTCAGCTTCTCTATCTAAAGTTGTATTTGCCTTAATGACTAAATAATTATTAAGTTTATTCCAAGTTTTTAATTGATGGAATGTTAGCGGATACTCTTCACGAATTCCAGTTTCAATCCATAAATAATTTTCCATTATAGACAATTCATGTTCTTCAATAGTATGTCTTAGTTCAAGACAACTAATTAATGATAAAAGGGTTGTTCTGTCAATCATATTGAATTATTTAAAAGTAATCTATAAAACTTAAACTAATGTTTTAGCTTGTAAATATTGGTCTAAAATTTCTTGATATTCTTTTTCGGTAATAATAGTTTGTTCAGAAAAATTATAATTATAAATGTCTTCAAAGAAATTTTCAAAATAGAGTACTACAAATACGTTTAACTTTCCAGTTCTTCCATATCTTATTATTTCTTCATCAACCAAATTAGGTAGCATCTCTAGATTATCAATACTCTTTTCATTTACACTTAAATACTTAAACATTATATATGTTTTAAATTCTAAATCACTCATCATAATTTTTAATATTGACAACCTTTCATTCTCTTCTAATGAAGAAAATATATTCATAATTGTTTCTACCGAATGACTTGTTGATTCTCTAAGAAATGATTTGTTATGTTTCTTTTTAATAAGATTAGAAAACTTATCTGAAAGGTTTACTTTATCTTCCCTAAAATGAGGATTGTTAGTTTTTTCAAACAACAATTGATTAATTACTGGTTGTAAAACTTTGTAAGTTTTTTTGATTAAATCTTCCATAATATGCATAAATAAAATGCGTGAGACATTAGCCAACCGAAATAGAGGTACTAGGAGACCCAACAAACAGAAGACTACGCCCACGCAAGTATCATGCACGGGCGTAAGCCTATTAATTCATTGGTTTGTTTAGAAGATTCCTAGTTTTCTATTTCCAAGATTAACAGCTTACGCGATCGTTAATATTTTTGAACTGTAAATTTATTAAAAGTTAACTCAATTAACTAATTGTTTTTATACTTTAATATAAGTGATTTTTTTTAAAAAAACTGTTAATTAAAATGATAATGATTAAAATTTTATACCTTTGCAAATAGATATGAAGCAATTTTTCCATAAAATAATGTCTTTAGCAATGGCTTTTGTAGTGTTATTCTCTACAATGTCATTTACTGTGAATATGCATTATTG
>NZ_JAWKMX010000040.1:0-8513 GCF_041392005.1 Flavobacterium sp. | reverse complement strand
AATGGAATATCTAAACCATCTTGCCAAATGCACGTTTTTCCATCGGCAGCAACACCATGTTCGTGCCAAGTCGAGTTGGGAGTGATAACAAAATCATTGACTTCCAATTCAATTTTATTACCATCTACAACGGTATAACCGCCTTCGCCTTCCATAATAAAGCGTAGGGCAGAAGCTCTATGACGATGTGCCGATGTGAATTCGCCCGGACGCGTTACTTGAATTCCAGAATACAACCAGCCCACAGCCGCAGCTACATCTTTACGTTTTTCGTTAATTAAATAGACTACGCGTCTTCCGGCTTCTTCAGGCGTTACTAATTCTGAAGAACGTAAAACCAAATGGCGTAAATCGTCATATTTCCAAAGCATAGGAACTGAAGTAGAACGTGGTTCCCAAGGCTCAATATCGTTGGCAACTGTCCATAAAGCACCAGCACCAAGGTTTTCTAATTCTTTATAATACGCTTTTAATTCATCAGATTCTTGAACTCTTGCGCGTCCATAAATATCATCAGAATATTGATTTTCTTCCATCATTATCTTTTGTTAAATTCGTCGTGATTGTTTATAAAAGTAATTTTTCGAGTTGGAGCAGTATTTACTCGCAAATCGAAAATATCAAATCGGTTGTAATGCCCTAAAATATCGTGCATTTGTTTTGGCTGAATACATTTTGCTAAATCAATATCCGCATAAATCATACCTTCATCATCAATTAAAGGTTCGCCAATAGTGGCGCCGTTTGGTCCAATAAACCCAGAAAAAGCAGAATTTTTACGTTCTAACAACTCTTCAACATTCGGAACATCTGGTTTTAAAAACGCCATAATTTCTTTTGAAATAGTTGAACATGATACTATAGTAAACAATTTTCCTTCAAAAGAATGAGCCGCAGCACGAATTTTAATTGCTTCTGCCATATTGTAATCGGGTGGTGCAACGGGAAGCGAAATGTAATTCGCAATGTGAATTAATTCGCCTTGCGAAAGCAATGTAAATCGCGCTAAAGTATTCGTATTTTCACCACAAGCTAAAGTTCCAATTGGACCAACTTCTGTATCATACACTTTTAATGAAGAACCATCACCAGACGTCCAAGTTAGTTTTTCAGCCCATGTTGGCACTAATTTTCTATGTTTACCAATAATAATTCCTTTATTATTGATGATAAGATTGGTATTGTAAATTTCGCCATAACTTTTACCGCGTTCGTTGATTCCAATAACAATTTGAATATTGTTATCTTTAGCAGCTAAACACAAACGTTTAATATCTGGTCCAGCAACATCTACTGAATTTTTATACAATTCTTCATACCATTTGCTTCCTTGAACGGGCGTCATTATCCAGTTCCAATACGGATAACCAGCTACAAATACTTCTGGAAAAGCAATTAGTTTAGCACCATTATTGGCTGCTTCTTTTACAAATGAAATGGCTTTATCTATTGTTTTTTCAACATTTAAAAAAACGGGAGCAGTTTGAACGGTTGCGGCTTTGAATTTTTTGAATTCCATAGTTAAATAATTACGAATTTAAAATTACGAATTATGAATGTAAGACGAAAACTAATTCGTAATTCATAATTTGTAATTCATTATTTTCTTTTTCATTTCCTCGTTAAAAGGCTCTGCTTTAATAGTATTTCTATCTTCTGCAATGGTTACATTTACTAAAGTAACTTCGCCTTCTAAAACTATTTTTTCAGCTTCATTTGTATATTTGAAACCGCAAATTACCGAAGAGGATTTTAATTCTTTTACCCAAAGTGATTTGGTTAGAATTTCGCCTAATCGAGCTGCGTTTTTAAATTGTACTTTTAAATCAACTGTCGGAATTCCATTCGTTTCGTGCATTTTAGAAAAAGGTCTTTCTAAAGCTTCTTCAAACCAATCTTCCACTAAATCGTTTAACATTTCTAAAAATCGTGGATAGAATACAATTCCTGCGTAATCGATATGTTTAAAGCGTATTTTTTCTTGTTTTATAAAGGGTTTATTCATTTTATTAAATTATGAGATTCTTCACTTTGTTCAGAATGACAAGAAAAATCACTAATCACTCTTCACTATTTACTAATTTATTTCAATTTAAATCGTTGAATTTTACCTGTTTCCGTTTTGGGTAAATGGGTTATAAAGTTAATCATTCTTGGATATTTATAAGGAGCCGCAACTTCTTTAAACCATTTTTGAATTTCTTTAGCAAAATCATCAGAAGCTTTTTGTTGTTCTTTTAAAACAATATTAGCACAAACTAGCATTCCTCTTTCTTCATCGGGAAGTCCAACAACGGCACATTCTAAAATATCGTCATGTGTCAACAAAACACTTTCCACTTCAATTGCGGCTATATTGTAACCTGATGAAATTATCATATCGTCACCACGCGCCACAAACCAAAAATAACCTTCTTCATCTTGACGGAAAATATCTCCTGTAATATTCCATCCGTTTTGAACGTATTCTTTTTGTTTTTCAGTTCGGTTTAAATATTTACAACCTGTAATTCCTCGAACGGCTAAACGACCAGGTTTTCCAATAGGAGTTTCGTTTCCATTTTCGTCAATTAGTTTTGCTTCGTAACCTAGAATTGCTTTTCCAGTAGCGCCAGGTTTCATGTTTTCTTCATTGGAAGAAATAAAAATATGTAAGATTTCTGTTGAACCAATTCCGTCTATAATTTTTAAACCTGTAGCATTATACCAATCTTCCCAAACTTTTATGGGTAATGTTTCGCCAGCGGAAACACACTTGCGTAAACTTGAAATATCATATTCATTCAATTTGGTTGTTAAAACACGCCAAGCCGTTGGAGCGGTAAAACAAATCGTAATTTTATAATCTTGAATAGCTTGTAATAATAAATCGGGACTTGGTTTTTCAATTAAAAAAGTAGAAGCACCAAAATACATAGGAAATAAAACCAATCCACCTAAACCAAATGTAAAACCTAAAGGTGGACTACCTGTAAAAACATCATCTTTTGTAGGTTGTAAAGAATGAATAGGAAAAGCTTCGCAAATATTTAAAATGTCTTTATGAAAATGTGCCGTCATTTTAGGAATTCCAGTTGTTCCAGAAGTAAATCCAATAATAGCAATATTTTCCGCATTTGAATTGTAATTTTCAAAACTTGTTGGTTTTGAGTTTACTTTTTTAATCCATTCATCTGTATCAAAATACGCAACTTTTTTAAGGAAATCAGATTGCGTTAATTTCATTTCTTCAGCTAAATCGATATCGCAAATAGCATGCGAAATTTCGGCACAATCAATAACGGTTTTTAATTCTTTTGCTCGAAGTAAAGGCATTGTTGCCACCACAACGCCACCAGCTTTTATAATTGCATACCAGCAAGCCACCATTATAGGATTATTAGCCGAACGCAATAAAACTCGATTACCTGATTGCAAACTTAAATCGTCAACTAAATAATGTGCAATTTGATTGGCTTTGTCTTGCAATTGCTTATACGTCCACTTTTCATCAAAAGTTTGAATACAAACCGCATTACCATTTCCATTTTCGATATGAAAATCTAATAACCGATGTGCACAATTTAATTGTTCTGAACGTTGAAATTGCGGTAAATCTAAAAACTGATAATCGGATTGTAAATCAGTAGTAGGTAAGTGGTTGTATGTGAATTTATCTATCATTTAATTACGAATGAACAATTACGAATTACGATTTATATTTAATATTTAAACCAATTTTTTTTTTCATAATTTCTAATTTATTTATGACTTTCAGGTTTTAATGATTTTTTCATTCCTTCAACCATTTTTCTTTCACTGCCAACAAATGGATACAAATGCGATTTTCCTGCTAAATACTGATTAGGAATGTCGTTTGCATCGAAATTCTCGTAAGCTTGCGCATTTCTTACAAAGTAAGGATCGAGTAATAACGGTCGGCCAAGCGCCACTAAATCTGCTTTTCCATTAATTAAAATAGTATTAATTTGATCGATATCTTGTATATAACCTGTTGTAATGGTAGGAATATAAACTTCATTTCGAATAGCATCAGAAAATGGAACTTGCCACATTCTGCCCACTTGTGGTTGTTGGTGTGAAACTGTATTTCCTGTAGAAACATTGATAATATCAGCACCAGCTTGTTTGAAAGCTTCAGCAATAATTAAAACTTCTTCTTCAGTTATTCCATTTTCAGCCCAATCTGAAGCAGAAATTCTTACTGACATAGGTTTGTTTTGAGGAAATACTTTTCGCATTTCAGTAAATACACGCATTGGAAATTTTAAGCGGTTTTCAATTGAACCTCCAAACTCATCTTGACGAATATTTGTTAATGGCGATAAGAAAGATGCCAATAAAAATCCGTGATGAGCCTGTAATTCAATTAAATCAAATCCGGCTTCATCTGCATTTTTAGTTGCTTGGACAAATTCGGCTGTAATTTTATCCATATTTTCAATGGTCATTTCTTTTGGAGTAGCCATTTTATCATTGAATGGAATAGCAGAAGCGGATAGTAATTCCCAAGGATTTGAAATTGGCTCATTAGTTCCTTCCCAAGGTTTTTGAATCGCACCTTTTCTTCCAGAATGCCCTAATTGTATTCCTATTTTTGTAACTGTATTTGTATGAATAAAATCAATAATATTTTTCCATTTATCTATTTGATTTTTAGTATAAATACCTGCACAACCTAAAGTAATTCTTCCAGTTTCTGAAATAGCAGTCATTTCAGTTAAAATCAATCCAACTCCACCGATTGCTCTTGTGGTATAATGTGTAAAATGCCAATCGTTAATTTCTCCATTTTCGGCAGCATATTGTCCCATGGGTGCCATTACAATTCGATTACTCAATTCTAAATCGCGTAATTTAAATTTGGTAAAAGCAGGAGAATTTGAGTTATAAGTTATGAGTTGTGCGTTGTGAGTTTCTAAAAAATTGGCTAAAACTTTATCGGTAAACGATTTATCTCGGATTTGAAGGTTTTCAAAGGTTACTTTTTTGGAACGCGTCATGCAACCAAATGCAAATTGAAGAAAATTATGTTGGTTATGTCGGTTCATATTTTCAAACCAATCTAATGAAACATTAGCTGCATATTGAATCATTTCCACACGATTTCGTCTGGTTTTTTCATATTGCTCGAAAGCTGATTGAATATTATTTTGATTGGCCACAACAGCGTCCGACAATCCAATGGCGCATTCCATAGCTAATTTGGTTCCAGAACCTATAGAATAATGCGCAGTAGCTTTCGCATCACCAAGTAATACAATGTTGTCTTTATGCCATTTTTCATTGATTACATGAGGAAATTGACGCCAATGTGATTTATTGGTAATTAAATGGTGTCCGTTTAATTCTTGTTTGAAAATTGCTTCCAATTTTTGAACAGTATCGTCTTCATTAGTAATTTCAAAACCTAATTTTTCAAAAGTTTCATTGCTACATTCAAAAATCCAAGTACTTCTTCCAGGTTCGTATTGATATGTGTGCGCTACGATTAAACCTTCTGGTGTATTTCTGAAGAAATAGGTAAACGCATCAAGTGGTCGAGTAGAACCCATCCAAACGAAACGATTCCTTTTTAATGTAATATTGGTGCCAAAATCTTCTTCAAATTGCGAACGAATTTGACTCCCAATTCCGTCGGCTGCTACGATAATATCTGAATCTTTAAATTGAGATAAATCGTTAACTTCGGCTTCAAAATGCAAGTTAACACCTTCTTCACGACATCTTTGATGCAACAATTGTAGTAATTTCATTCGCGAACAACCACAAAAACCATTTCCTGTAATGCGAACTATTTCGCCATCGCGAGCAACATCTAAATCATCCCAATATGCAAAATTAGTTCGTATTAATTCGTATGATTTTGGATCGCGAGTTAAGAATTCACTTAGGGTTTCATCTGAAAAAACTACACCAAACCCAAAACTATCATCGGGTTTGTTACGTTCGTAAACATTTATTTCGCAATTAGGAATTGCTTTTTTTGTTAATATCGAAAAGTAGAGTCCGCCAGGACCACCACCAATTATGGTTATTTTCATATTATTGTTGTTAGGAACATTTTTTTTCAATTTTCATGAATTCAAATGCTCCTTTTCTTAAATTTATATTGTATTCTAAATACGCTTTTAGACAGGCTAAAAAGTTTGACCAACCAAAAGAGTTTCCGCTTAACCATTTTAAACCTTTTTCATCTAAATTCATGCTTTTTTCTGAAACAGAAACTAAAGTAGAGCCATCGTGTAAAAGTTCTAATTTTATTTCTACCAATAATTTATCCTCTTCAATTTCCCAATAAAAAGAAATGTATTCATTTTTAATAATTTTACCAACTTGTATTGGATAATCGTCTTCAAATTCTGGAAAATTCCAAAATAATTCCTTGTTTTCTTCCATTATTCCAGAACTTTTCGAAATGAAATAATTTGCCATTTTTTCTGGATTAATTATGGCTTCAAAAACAATTTCAATTGGCTTTTGAATTTGTAACGCAACATTAATTTCTAACTTTTTATGTTCCATAATTATTGCCTTTTAATGGAAAATATTTCGCCAATTTTTCCATAATTTGAACCAGCTAAACGTGCTACAGGTTTGTAAACATCGAGATTAATTCTATTATTTTCTGATAAAATAGAATCGTCAATATGAATAATTTTAATTTCTCCAATTACGACACAAGCCGTTTCATTTTCATCTTTATCTTTAATAAAATAATGATGAATCATTTCGCATTCGAGATTTACTAAACTTTCTTTAACTCTTTTCGGTTTAACAGAAACAGAATCAATTGGTGTTAAATGAGTTACAGTAAATTCATCAACATCAGGAGCAAAATTTCCAGAAGTTGTGTTCATTTGCTCAACGTTATCTGTGGTTACTAAATTAACTACAAATTCGTTGTTGTGCAAAACATTATTTAAAGTATCTTTATTTTTATTGTTATCTCTACGAGTTGAAAACATTACACAAGGCGGATAGCTAGAAACCATATTAAAATACGAAAATGGTGCTAAATTATTAACTCCATTTTTGTCTATTGTAGCAATCCAACCAATGGGTCTCGGTAGTATAGTTCCAGTTAAAAGTTTATATAAAACGGTTTCATCAGTTTCTTTAGTATTGTATTGCATTTTAAATTGTTTCCTACAAATTAAATAAAAAATTATGGATTTTAAAATTTTTAATATAGTTCTTTATAAATATCACAAAATAAAAAAGAATTGTTTTTGAATAAAGATTTATTGTATATTAGTAGCTTTAAAATATTATATTATGGAAAATCATGCACCCGTTATTGTTCGTGAAGCAACCGATTTAGAAAGAGCTTCGTTTTACAGAAAAGTTTATTCGCATTTAGCATTAGCTATTTTAGCTTTTATTGTAGTAGAAACATTGTTTATAAAATTTATACCCGAAAGTGTAATTAGTTTTATGCTTGGCGGCAAAGGAATTTGGTTGCTAATTTTAGGTCTGTTTTGGTTAGGCTCTACATTATCTAACCGATTAGTTTTTAATCCATCTCGGGAAAAGCAATATTTAGGATTAGGTGTTTATGTTATTATAGAAGCCTTAATTTTTTTACCAATGATATACATCGCTTTAATATTATCTGAAGATGTAAATTTAATTATGGAAGCCGCATTACTTACACTTTTTATGTTTGGTGGTTTAACGGCTGCTGTTTTTTTAACTAAAACCGATTTTTCTTTTTTAAGAACTTTTATTGTAGTAGGTGGTTTTGTAGCTTTAGGAATAATTGTTGTTGGCTTGCTTTTTGGTTTTGAATTAGGTTTGTGGTTTTCTGCAGCAATGGTAATTTTAGCATCTGCAAGTATTTTGTATAATACAAGTCAAATAAAAGACCAATTTTCAACTGATCAATATGTAGGGGCTTCTTTGCAACTATTTGCTTCTGTTATGTTATTATTTTGGTACATTCTTAGAATTTTAATGAGTAGAAGAAATTAATTTTTCAATATATATATTAACCTCGATTAATTCGAGGTTTTTTTTATTGTAAGATGATTTTATATTATGAGTTATTACAAAATAAAAGATTTAGAAAATTACTTTAAAATGTATAAAAAATCGGTGCGTGAACCAAGAAAATTTTGGGATCGTATTGCCGATGAACAGTTTACATGGTATCAAAAATGGGACAAAGTTTTTGAATTTGATATGCAAGAAGCCCAATTTAAATGGTTTGTAAATGCTAAAGTAAACATTACTAAAAACTGTATTGACAGACACTTAAACAAAAGAGGCAATAAAACCGCATTAATTTTTGAACCTAATAATCCTGAAGAAGCTGCACAACATATAAGTTATAATCAATTATATGCTGAAGTTTCTAAAATGGCAAACGTTTTAGAAGAGCAAGGCATACAAAAAGGCGATAGAGTTTGTATTTATTTACCAATGATTCCTGAACTTGCTTATGCCGTTTTAGCTTGTGCTCGTATCGGTGCAATACATTCGGTTGTATTTGCTGGTTTTTCTTCTTCTGC
>NZ_JAWKMX010000039.1:0-8558 GCF_041392005.1 Flavobacterium sp. | reverse complement strand
ACTATTTCAAAGTTTGAAAACCCAAGTATTAAGTTAATCTCATTTATTGAACAAAATGATATTTTAAAGGGTTGTAGTTCATTACATTCAATGATGCAAGATTTATCACATGGAATAATTAGAATTGACAAACCTATACTTCCTGACGAAATAAAAATGGGTTGTATTACAATTTTGAGTTATATAAATAATAAATATTCAGGACAAATTGAAAATCTAAAAAAAACCATTGAAAAATAATTTACCATTTTAATCAATGTCAAACCAAACCGCCATATTATCCAATCATTCGTTAAACACTTCTTCAATAGAAGTTGTAGCGCAGCAGCTTAGTGGTAAGTTACAAGCTACTGTGGTGTATGGATATTGTACTAATTTAGAAGTTGCACCACTACACTGGAAAGGCGATTATGATTATATAGAACTAGGTAAAGTAGATTTTAATGACAACTCGCAAAAGCAATTCTTTTTATGTGATATGTATTATTTACATAGAGAATTGTTAGAAAAGCACAAGGAATTTATTACAAATGAAATTTTACCATATCTAAGAGATTTAGAAGATGTTATTAATAGTAAAAACAAACTGTATTATGAATTTTTTGAAAAAGGTGATGGTATAAAATTAGATATTTTTCAAAATGCAATCGATATTCATTTTTTAGAATCGTACGATTGGAGAAGTTTTACTCGTTTGTTTAGCTATGCTTCATTAAAAGAGTCAATAAATTATTTGCAAGTTTGGCGCAAAGAACACCAGACGTTAATTCATCTTTTTGGTGGCAACGAAATGATAGTTTATGAAGATATAGCAGAAGATTTTGAAAATTTAGCAGAGATTAAAACCACTACTTTTGAACAATTGAAACAAAAAGCAATAAGCGAACATCCAAATAGCTATTGTAGTATTTCCCATTTTTTACAAGAAAAGAAATACATAGGCTTACCAAAATATGATGATGCTCCTTTAACCAAAGAAGACATTAATAAATTACAAAACGGGTTACCTTTAGAACTTAAAAACAAAGAAAAAGGCTACGAGCTATTTTTTGATGATTTTAGGGATTTAAAAATTGATAATTAATACAACAACTATAAGGAATGAAAATTAAGGAAGTTCAAATCAAAAACTTTAGATCAATTAAAGATGAAAAAATTATTTTTAACCACAATTGTCTGATTTTATTGGGAAAAAACGAAGCTGGTAAAAGTAATATTTTAAAAGCAATAGCAAGTGTTTTTGGTGAATATCAAGTAAGTAATAAAGATAGAAGAAAAAGAATTGATAATGAAAAAATTGATGATAACGATTATTATGTAAGAGCGGTTTTATCTTTAGAGAAAAATGATTTTGAATTATTAGAAGAAACTTTTCTTGAGACTTATAGCGGAATTGAAAATATTAAGTTTAAGAAAGGTGTTTCTTTAAGTAATTATATTAAAAAAATCTTTTATGAACTCATTGTTAAAATATCAATAAAGGATAATAGCTCAATTGAATATACTTATTGGAAGCCTGTAGAAGTTTATGAATTAAAGGAACAAATTAGATTGCATGGAAGTGTTATTTCTACAACTCAGGGTAATATCGTTAAACTTGAAGATTTACTTTTTGATTTATTAAAAGAAATATATGCGTATGATGAATTTACATGTCATTTTTGGAGTTATTCTGACGAATATTTATTACCAGGTTCTGTAGATATAAATACTTTTATTTCTACTCCTTATAAGTTTAAAGGATTGGAGAATATTTTTCATTTATGCGGGAGAGGAAAAATTCGGGAGGAATTTGAAAATGCTAAATCTGAAGATGGTGATTACTTTAATTTGTTGGATCAAGTTTCTAGAGAAGTAACGAAGACTTTTAGAAAGATTTGGAAAGATTTTAACACAACTTCAATACAATTACTACCAAATGGAAATGAAATGTCTATTAAAGTTGTAAATAAAGCAAAGTATAATTTTGAAGACCGAAGCGATGGTTTTAAGAAGTTTATTAGTATTCTTCTAATGCTGTCAACACCATCTCGATCCAATAAGATATCTGAAAAAGATATAATTCTTATTGATGAACCAGACCAAAGTTTATATCCTACTAGCGCAAAATTTTTAAAAGACGAATTAATTGAAATAAGTAAAAAATCAAAAGTAGTTTTTTCAACACATTCCCAATATATGATTGATTCTAATTGTTTAGATAGACATCTTGTAGTTGAAAAAAAGGATGATATTTCTACGATTAAAATAGAAGATAAAAATGCTCCATATACTGATGATGAATTATTAAGAAGAGCAATAGGATCTAGTATTTTTGAATGTTTACAACCTGTTAACATAATTTTTGAAGGCTGGTTAGATAAGGAGTTATTTAATAAGTATTTATCATTTAATAAAAAAACGAATGATTTTAAAAATATAGGCATTACTTATTTATGGGGTATTTCTGGGGTTGAACAGTTTGTTTCGTTATTAATTTTAGCAAATAAAAAGTTTGTTGTTGTAGCTGACTCAGATGAAGTGTCAAGTAATAAGAGAATTGATTTTCAGAAAAATTATCCTCAATTTAAAGATAATTGGATTGGTTATTCAGATTTAAAAGGAAGTTTTACAACTATGGAAGATTTTTTCAATCAAGATTATATTTTGACTAAAATAGTTGAAGAAAACCCTGATTATAAATATGACGATAAGAAAAACGCTATTACGAATATTGATAGGGCAGTCCAAAAAGATAAAGAACAAAAACAAAAAATTAAAAATTCTCTTATTAATGATTTAAAGAAAACAGACATAATTAATGATTATGATCTACTTGTTGAGTTAATCAAAGAGAAATTAAAATAATTATGTTAACAGAAAAGATAAAGTTATTTTTAGATAACGAAACCATATTGATAATACATTAAAAGATGTTAGTAAATGGGAAAATCAATTTTTGTTTCGTACTTATTACCTTCTGAAGTGTTATGTTAATTAATCATATTTTTGTCACAAATATTTACTAAATTTGTGACATAATTAAAAAATAAAAATCGTGCAATCCTCTCATAATCAAATAGAATTAAAGATAAAAAAATCACCTAAGGGTAAAATTTTTTTCGCAGATGATTTTGTGAAATTCGGCTCTCCAGAGAATGTTCGAAAGGTATTGTCGCGTTTAGAAAAAGAAGGGTTGTTAGAGCGTTTAGCTCAAGGTATTTATTTAGTGCCTAAAAAAGATGGATTACTAGGAATACTGTACCCAACGACAGAAGAGATTGCTGTAGAGATTGCTAAAAGAGATAAAGCTAGAATAGCACCAACAGGTTCATTAGCTTTATATCAACTAGGTATTACTACACAAATACCTTTAAAAGCAGTGTATTTAACTGATGGTGCACAACGTGTAATAGCTATAGGAAATCGTACCATTCAGTTTAAGAAGACAACACCTCGTAATTTAGCGATTAAAGATCAGTTGTTATTGCTTATTACACAAGGGCTAAAAGAAATAGGACAACACAAAGTTAATGAGTCTCATTTGCAAAAATTGCAACCATTTGTCTTGCAATTAGACAATGAGATACTGAAATCGCAACTCAAGTTTGCTCCAGTTTGGGTGCAAAAACGTATTCAAGAATTAAGAAAGTAAAATAATTATGAAAAACTGGATACCAAAAGCTATAAGCTACTTAGATAAATCATTAGGAAAAGTGCCTTCCGAACTTAACGAAATAGATTGGAAAGAAACACTTTCACCAAAAAACGAAAAATTATGTCAGCATATTGCAGCGTTTGCCAATATGCCGGGTGGTGGTTTTTTAGCTTTTGGTATCAATGATAAAACAGCTGAAATAATTGGCATTCAAAAAAAGGAAGCCGATAATATTGTAGAGCGTTTAGCTTCTCTTTGTCGTGATGGTGTTGAACCTTTAGTGAAAATTGATCATAGTATTGAAACCTTTAGAGGAAAAGAGATATTATTTGTTCATATTTTAGAAAGTGCAGTAAAACCTGTTCATTTAAAAGGAAAAACTATTGAAGATAGTTTTATAAGAAGCGGTGGTACTACTCGCAAAGCATCAAGACCAGACGTAGGTGCGTTAATGTTGAATAGCAAAACTCCTACTTGGGAAGAACTACACGCTTCAAAACTTCTTAACGAAGTAGAAGTAATTACTCTTTTAGAATATGATAAAATTTTGAACTTTTAGAATAAAGCCTGTACCATCACGTTATAAAAATTCAAAATGATTGAAGATGAAAAAATGATTGTAGATGTTGATGGTAAAGGATATTATATTACCAATTTTGGGGCCGTTGCAACGGCAAAAAGACCTAAATAAATTTGATGGCTTAACAAGAAAAGTAGTTAGGCTTATAAAATATGAAGGTAAAAATAAAGCTGGTGCAAGCAAAGAATATCCTGGAAGAAAAGGATATGCAGTAGGTTTTGAAGCTTTGATTTTATTTATTCAAGGATTGCTTCAAGATAGTGAAATCATTAAAAATGCTTTACGTGTTGACACCTCTATATATCCAGAAATAGCACTTCGTGAATTAATTGCTAACATTCTTATCCATCAAGATTTTTCAATTAGAGGTTCAGGACCAATGATTGAAATCTTCGACGATAGAATAGTTTTTAGTAATCCAGGGAAATTATTACCTTCTAAAAAAATCGACCGACTTATTCGTACCACTCCCGAATCTCGTAATGAAATTTTAGCATCAGCATTTAGACGATACAATATTTGCGAAGAAAGAGGTTCAGGTTTTGAAAAAGCAGTTATAGCTATCGAACTATTTGGTTTACCACCTTTAAAATTCCAAGAACTTGAAAACTCTTTTGAGGTAACTATGTATGCTCCTAAAAAATATGCGGATATGACAAATGAAGAACGAATAGAAGCATGTTACCAACATAGTATAATTGAATATTACGGTAATGGCGGTTTTAATAATGCTTCTTTAAGAAAGCGTTTTGGTATGCATGACAAGCAAGCAGCTCAAATATCCTTATTAATAAAGGAAACTATGGATGCTGGTAAAATAAAACCAAAAGATTCAGAAAATGTATCAAAAAAGTTCAGTCTATATATTCCATATTGGGCATAATCATTTATTTAATTATAAAATGGAGATTAGTAATAACTTGTTGAATATCAATGCTTTTTTATTTAATTTGAATTCGGAAAACATAAATATTTTATTTAATTGGTTTTCGATAAAAAAACATAATCTGTTGTTTTTCAGCACGTTTTTATTTAATTCGAATTCGGAAATATTTAATTTAAAGTTTTAGAATGAAATTCACTGAAGCACAACTAGAACAAGCCTTTATAGACTTACTGCAACAGGAGCAAATGACCCATGTAGTAGGAAACGAGGTGCGTAAACAAGACGAAAATATAGTAGCTGAAGCACCTACGCAATACGGTCATATAGTTACCGAAAGGGTGTTGATTGAAAATGATTTACGTGAATACTTGAAAAGCAACTATACAGAAGAAAATATTACGGATAATGAAATAACGAGTATTATTCGCGAACTCGATAATCTTCCAGCTTCTGATTTGTATGAGTCTAATAAAAAGTTCATGGATAAGTTGTGCAATGGCTTTTTATTAAAACGTGAAGATCGTTCGCAAAAAGATATTTTTATTCAATTGATTGACTATTCTGAAAAAGACAACAACACTTATAAAATTGTCAATCAACTAGCCATAAAAGGCTACGAAATGCGTATTCCCGATTTGATTTTGTACATCAACGGATTACCCTTAGTAGTTTTTGAATTTAAATCGGCAATTCAAGAAGATACTACCATACATAACGCTTATGTTCAGTTAACCACTCGATACAATAGAGATATTCCTGAGCTATTTAAATACAATGCCTTTTGCGTAATTAGTGATGGTGTAAACACAAAAGCAGGTTCGTTTTTTGCACCTTACGAGTTTTTTTATGCATGGCGTAAAACAGACGGAATGACTAATGAGGTTGATGGTATTGATGCGATGTTTACTATGATTCAAGGAATGTTTAATCGTGACCGCTTAAGAGAAATTATTCATCACTTTATTTATTTGCCAGATAGTTCTAAAAAGAACGAGAAAATCGTTTGTCGTTATCCACAATATTATGCCACAATAAAGTTATTTGAAAGCATAAAGAAAAACCAAAAACCAGAAGGTAATGGTAAAGGTGGAACGTATTTTGGAACAACAGGTTGTGGAAAAAGTTTTACGATGCTTTTCCTTTCTCGAATGATTATGAGAAGCACTTATTTTAAAAGTCCAACCATTGTTATCATTACCGATAGAACCGATTTAGATGATCAGCTTTCTGGACAATTTACCAATGCAAAAGGTTATATTGGGGACGAGACCATCGTGAGCGTAGAGAGTCGTTCACATTTGCGTGAGCAATTACAAGGTAGAAATAGTGGTGGGGTGTTCATGACCACCATTCACAAGTTTACAGAAGATACTCAACTTTTAACCGATAGAACCAATGTAATTTGTATTTCGGATGAAGCGCATCGAAGTCAAACCAACTTAAATCAGAAAGTTATCTATTCCGAATCAGGCGTAAAGAAAACTTACGGATTTGCAAAATATTTGCACGATTCGTTACCTAATGCTACCTACGTAGGCTTTACAGGAACTCCAGTAGATGCCACTTTAGATGTTTTTGGTGAAATAGTGGATTCTTACACCATGCGAGAATCGGTTGCTGATGAAATTACAGTTCCTTTAGTTTATGAAGGTCGTGCAGCAAAAGTAATGTTGCATCAAGATAGGTTGAGGGAAATTGAAAATTACTACGAACAATGTGCAGATGAAGGTAGCAACGAAAATCAAATTGAAGAAAGTAAGAAAGCCATGTCGCAGATGACCGTAATCTTAGGAGATCCTTCTCGCTTAAAAGCAATAGCTGAAGATTTTGTTTCGCATTATGAAAAGCGAATGGAAGAAAAATCGAGTGTGGCTGGAAAAGCTATGTTTGTGTCGAGTAGTCGTGAAATTGCTTATCAATTATACCAAAATATACTAGAATTGCGACCTGAGTGGGGAATTGCCAAAGAAGCGGAAAATTTAGAACTGTTAAGCGAAAAAGAAAAGCGCGAGTTACTTTCTATTGAACGCATAAAAATGGTAATGACTAGAGGCAAAGATGATGAAAAAGAGTTATATGATTTATTAGGGACTAAAGAATATCGAAAAGAATTAGACCGTCAATTTAAATTTATCAATTCTAACTTTAAAATTGCGATTGTAGTCGATATGTGGTTAACTGGTTTTGATGTTCCGTTTTTGGATACCATTTATATTGATAAACCTATTCAACGCCATAATTTAATTCAAACCATTTCGAGAGTAAACCGAAATTTTGAAGGAAAAGAAAAAGGGCTGATTGTAGATTATATTGGGATTAAAAAGCAAATGAATTTAGCTTTAGCACAATATAATTCGGGGCAGGAAACTAATATAGAAGAAGTAGAACAATCGGTTATAATTGTTAAAAATCAATTAGATTTATTAGCAAAGTTATTTCATAAGTTTGATGCGTCAAAATATTTTAATGGTACAGCTTTAGAACAATTACAAACTTTAAATAAAGGTGCTGAATTTGTTCAAATGACCAAAGAGATTGAAACTCGTTTCATGAACATTGTTAAGCGATTAAAAGCCGCTTTTGATATTTGTTCAGGTAGTGAATTAATTTCTGAAGAAGAAAAAGACCAAGTTCATTTTTATTTAGCCATTCGTTCAATCGTCTATAAATTAACTAGAGGAACTGCACCTGATGCAGCTCAAATGAACGAAAAAGTAAGAGGGATGATTCAACAAGCAATCGAAAGTGAAGGCGTTGAAGAAATCTTTAAACTTGGTGAAGACGAAGCAAAAGAAATCGACTTGTTTTCAGATGATTATTTAGCAAAATTAGATAAGATAAAGTTACCTCATACAAAATTCAAATTGTTACAAAAGCTTTTACAACAAGCCATTGATAAAATGAAGAAAGTAAATAGAGTAGCGGGTATCGATTTTTCAAAACGACTAGAGTTTATTGTAAGCAAATACAACGAGCGAAACGAGAATGATGTTTTACGTAGTGAAGTTTTAGAAGACTTCACGAATGAGATTATGGAGTTGTATTTTGCCATTAAACAATCGCAAGATGAGTTAAATGAATTAGGTATAGATGTTGAAGAGAAGGCTTTTTATGATATTTTAAAAATGCTTACCGTAAAATATGATTTTCCTTATCCAGAAAAAAAATTATTACACTTAGCTAAAGAAGTTAAAAATGTGGTTGACGACAAAGCTAAATATGCTGACTGGAGTAAGCGTGATGACATAAAAGCAGAATTAAAAGTAGATTTGATTATTCTTTTAGCAGAAAATGATTACCCACCTGTCGACAGAGATGAAGTTTATAAAGAGATTTTTGAACAAGCAGAAAATTATAAAAAGTTTAATTAAAACGGCAACAAAAACGGCAACCGTAAAATAAAAACCCTGTAAAAACAATGTATTACAGGGTTTTTTGTGGAGTCGGAGAGAATC
>NZ_JAWKMX010000038.1:0-9069 GCF_041392005.1 Flavobacterium sp. | reverse complement strand
ATTTTATTAGCAGTAAACATAGTTGTTGTAAACGAAGCTGCCGCTAACAAGCCAAAAACGATACCTCGCCAATCGATACTAACAGCGCTGTTTGTAATGTTTGTGGCTAGTAAAGTGCCTAAAAGTACAATGCAAACCGCTAGAATTTTTCTTTTAGAAGGAACTTGCTTGTCTAAAATCCATTCGAGTAAAACGCCCATCCAAACAGTTTGCATAAGCATTACAATAGCTATAGAAACATTAATATATTTTACACATAAATAATAAAAAACACTGGTTAAGCCTAATGATGTTCCTGCTAAAATTAGTTGAAATCTATTTTTTTTCGTAGGCATAACTATAGGTTTTTTTGGCACTATGTTCTGAAAAAAAATAAGCAAAGCAATACCTAAAATACCATATATAAACTGTGCCGAGGTTACTTCGGCAGTAGTAAAACCTTCTTTGTAGGCGAGTTTTACAAACGTTGCTAGCATACCGTAACTTGTAGCGCCAAGACCTACTAAAATTACTCCTTTTAAAACAGTATTAGTATTCATTTTTTTAAAAATTAAAATGTGGGCAAAGGTACAATTCAAAAAATAAAAATAAGATTAGTTTTATGGTTTAATTTTTGTGGCACTCTAAAAAAATCTTTTTGTTATGAAATACTTACTTTTTGTATATCTGCTATTTTCTTTTTGCGAGAGCAATAAAATAAAGAATAGTGCTACTTTAAATTCTAGTTTTAATAAAGATTATTCTCGTTACCATGAAGAAGCATTGGCTTATTGTAAGGAAAATAATATGAACGATTCGTATTATTTTTTGTTAGATTATAGTATTCATTCGGGTAAAAATCGCTTTTTTATTTATGATTTTGAAAAGCAAAAAATTATAAACCAAAAATTAGTAACACATGGAAGTTGCGATGTATTTGAAGAAAATACTGATAAATGGGAAAAGGCAAAGTTTTCTAACCAAGTAGATAGTCATTGTGCTATGAAAGGCAAGTATAAAATAGGTAATCGCGATTACAGCTCTTGGGGAATTCATGTGAAATATTGGCTACACGGACTTGAACCAACAAATAGTACAGCCGTAAAAAGAGTAGTGGTTTTGCATTCGTGGAACGCCGTTAGCAATAAAGAAATTTATCCAAAATATTCGCCACTAAGTTGGGGTTGCCCAGCGGTTTCTAATGAATTTATGCAAGCGTTAGACGAAAAATTAAAACAAACAAATAAACCTGTATTACTTTGGATAATAGCGTAATTATTTTAAATCGTCTAAATGAATGCGCAGTGCTGTAACCGAAATGCTAATTTCCCAAAACGATAAACCCAAAGAAATTAATAAACAAAGTAGCGAAATGCCAAACAGCCAAATGCCTAAAACGTGAAGACTTAAAAACAAAACGAGCATTGCAAAAACTGAAAAAAACAAACATAATACACCAAAAAGTTGCATTAAACGTATTAAAGTTAAACGTAAATTTAAGTTTTTTATTTGGAGTAATATTTTTCGGCTTTCATTTTCATCGTAACTCTTTTTTAAGTTTCTAATAATTTGTGCAATAGTTAAAAAACGATTAGTGTAGGCTAGTAAAATTAACGAAGTTGCCGAAAAAAGTAACGCTGGTGTTTCTAATGATAAAGTCATTTTTTTTATGAGAATAATTATAAATACAAAGTTACAAGTGTTTTAATTAAAATTGTAACATTTTAGAATTTTCTATACTTATTTAATAAATCAATTAAAAATGCAAAAAATATATTTTATTTTTTTTCTCTTTTTATCCTTTAATGTTTTTTCTCAAAATGAAAAACAAACAGATACTTTACAAGCCAAAGAGCTTAATGAATTAATTATAGTAAAAAAGAAAAAAGCTGTTGAGCAAAAGGCAGATCGCACCATTTTTGATTTTTCTCAACAAGCACATTTAAATTCAGGATCTGTTATGGAAGGTTTAAAAAAACTTCCAGGTTTAATTGTTTCAGATGTTGCGGGTATGATGTACCAAGGAAAGCAACTTGAAGTGTTTATGGATAGCAGACCGTTAAATATTTATTCGAATGAATTAACGTCTTATTTAGAAAGTTTGCCCGCAAATTCTATTGAAAAAGTTGAAATAATAACGCAACCAGGCGCAGAGTTTCCAGCAACATCTGGTGGCGCTATTATTAACATAATTACAGCTAAAAACGCTAAGAATTATTTATCGGCAACATATTCAAATGGATATAGTTTTACCAAATATGATGATGCTCGTCATCGGTTTAATAATAGTTTACTAGTTAGTGCAAAAAATAGTCTTTTTGGTTGGCAAATACAAGTTGGTCAAAGTTATAATGAAGGGTATCAGCGAAGTAATTTTTTTAGCCCAACTCAAATAATTTCGCAAAATTTATCCGATAGAACAAATCGCTTTTACTTTGTAAAAACAGGTTTAAAATTTGATTTAGGTAAAGACAGATTGTTAGTAAATTATGATTTTAACACCAGTAATAATAGATCAACTATTGATGCTAATGGTTTTGGTTTTGTTTCATCTGATCTAAGTAAAAATAAAAGAAAACGAAACGATATTGCTTTAAATTATCAGAAGCGTTTTGATGATTATGACAAAAAACTTGATTTCAGATTTAATTATAATAATAATCAAAATAATTTTGATTTAAATTCTTTGATTAATGGAAGTACTGGTCTTCAAAATAATTACAATCAAAATTTTTATCAATTTAAAACCGATTATTCTCAAGAATTAAAAGTATTAGATGAAACAAAATTTAGTATAGGTGTTTTAGCCGATAAATTAGATTTTGTTACCGAAAGTTTTGATATAAAGAATTTAGATTATTGGCGAACAACTTACGCAGCTTACACAGAATTTCAATCTACGTATAAAAACTTCGATTTTATTTTAGGTGGAAGATTAGAATCGTATAAAATTGAAGGAGAAACAAATATGGGTTTATTAATGCCATTTAATTTAACCCAGTTTTTTCCTAATGCAACGATACAATACAATATAATGCCGCAAGTGTTTTTTAATGCTAATTATAATAAAAAAATAAATTTGCCTAACACTTCTGCTTTAAATCCAAATAATACCAATTATCAAAACCCAAATGTTTCCTTTTTTGGTAACCCAAATTTAGATCCAACTATTTTTGATAATTATGAAATTAGAGTTAGTGCTTTTGAATATTTTTACATAGGATATTCAATTAGCGATGCAAGCAATCAAGTTGTAAATAGAATTATTGAAACACCAAACGGAGCTGCAAGTGTTTCTGTAAATACACCAAAATTAAAAATTCACAATTTTAATTTTGGTTTGCCATTGCCTTATATGTTGTTTTCAAAAGGCTTGAAAGAAACCTTAAAGTTTGATTTTAATCCAGATGAAATTAACTTCTTGTATATTTATGTAGGACATCAAAAACATTTTCTTGATAATATTGATTATAAAGGTTTTTGGAATTTTAATTTAATGTCTCAAATTCAGTTGCCTAGTAAAATCAAATTTACATTAAACTATAATACTTCAACAACTGGGGGAAATTATCAATATTATGCCATTCAAGAACCTTTTAGTCAACAATTAGACGCTACATTTGCAAAAAAATTCTTGTCAGATAATTTGTCAGTTTCATTATATATTAACGATATTTTAAATACAAATAAACAAGGTTTTGGTGCCATTGGAACCGATTTGTTTTACACGAGTAAATACGACACTAGACGAATTGGCTTTTCTTTGAATTATAAAATTCCAACTAAAAACAAATTAGCAAAAGAAGAACGTAAATTTTTAAACGAAGAAAAACAAGAAGACACTAAATTGATAGGGAATTAATACAACCTAGTTTTACTGTTTTATTGAAATTGGTTTATCAAAAATATTCACGCCGCCTTTTACGCCAAAATCTAATGTAGTAACAGGATACGCAATTGAAATATTTTCTTGTTCAAATCGTTTTTTAATATGCACAATGGCATCACTCATCGCTTTTTGATAGTCGTTATTATCTGTAAATTTTATCCAAAAACGAAGCTGAAAATTATAAGTTGAATTGCCAATATCGGTAAAATAAAAATCGACATCATCTGTTGTAAGCAATTGAGGAATTTTTGTAACTTCATCTAACGCAACTTTTTTCACTTGTTCTAAATCGTCGCCATAAGAAACGCCACTTTTAAGTACAATTCTACGTTTTCCGTAAGTAGAATAATTTGTAAATGTGTTGTTATAAACCAATTGGTTAGGAATATATACTTCTTGGCCAGGAACGGTTTTTATATTGGTTGTAATCCAGCCTATTTTAGTAATAACACCATAAATATCTTCAATTTGAACCCAATCGCCAATTTTGTACGGATGTTGCGTATTAACCAACAAACCCGCAAAAGCATTTGATGCAATATCTTTAAAAGCAAATCCGGCAATAATGCCAATTATTCCAGCACCAGCTAAAATATGTGTTAGTACTTTTTCTAATCCCATTACCTGTAGGGCAATAAAAACACCCGAAAGCAAAAAGAAGAAAAATATTAATGATGCAATTATATTAGGAACAGCTGTACTACTTTTAAAAACTTTGGTGTAAAAGCGTAAACTTATATTTTTTGCAATTTTTCCTATAAAATAAAATAGTATAATTACAAGAATAGCCATTAGTAATTTTGGTAAAAAATCTTCGGTAGAGTGTTGCCAATTTTCTATAATAGTTTCAATTTTTGTCATCTATTTAAAAATTACTAATAGAATAATCTTTAGGATATTTTACTTTATAACTAACACGTATAGTTTTCGTTTCCGAAGCTGATATTTTTTCGTTCCATGTTAAAAATCCTTTTTCGTCATCAACTTTTGCACCGCTTCGTTCTAAAAGTTCAACTTTTACAGCTTCGTTGTTACTAATTGGGTAGCGATCTTTAATTTCGATTGTTATATTTTGTTTTTTATTGTTACGAATTACTAAATCGTAGGTTACTGTTTTTTCTACATTAGACGACAAGAATTTTTCACTCGATTTGTCTTTTACCTCTACACGTTTTACACTTATTCGGTTGTCGTTTCCTAGCGTAATTGGCAATTCATCTTCGGTTTGACTTGGGTTAATATACGTTTCGCCTATATACATATTTTCAAAAATTATTTTGGCTTTCGCCGAAATAAATCCGTATTTACTAAAATTATCAATTTTAGCTAATAAAAAAGCTTCTCTAATATAATTGGGTACTGTAAAATAAGTAAACTTCGCAGGGATTTTTTGGTCAAATAATGAAATTAAATGCGGTTCGTTATTGGCTTGAATATCATACGGAATAGCAACATCGTAACTGATATTTAATTCGTTAGAATTTATGCTAAAACCAGCTCCTGTAACAACTAACTCATCTAATTGATTCGAACTATATTCAGCATCATTGATTTTTCTTGGAATTCCCCTAGCAATAACCATATTATCCTCTTTGTTTTCTGCATAAATGAACCATGGTTCAATTACTGGTGCAATCTTGTTTTGCGAAGGGTTTCCATTTATTAGCGATAATTTTACACCTTTCCAGTCTAAGCCAGTATTTTGACGTAAACTTGCTTTAAAAAACACGGTTAAAGGTTCGTTTATACTACTTCCATTTATTTCGTAAAGCGGTTCCCAATATACTTGTTGTGCCAAATACTTAATTTCGACCTTACAATTTGCAGCGACTTTACTGTATAATTTTAAAACCAATACACCGCTGGCGTATTCGTCTAGTTCTTTTTCTTCTTTGGTTTTTAAACTACTTTTTAATCGATTCAATTTTTTTTGGAGTTCAATATTAGTATCTCTAAGTTTAACCAATTTGTTGCTAATTTCGATACGTTTAGCAGTATAATAATCGGTTAGTTGCGTTAATTGTGTAACATTAGAAGTACTACTTCCTACTAAAACGGTTTGGTTTTTATCTAATAATTCAATGGTTTTAGTATTGGCATCGATTTCGATATTCGATTTAACAATTAAATTGTTTACAATTTCAATACTATCGGCTACTTTTTTTAATTGCGGATTGGTTGTATCTATTTTAAAATCAGATGAGTAATCATCAGTAAATTGCGATGAAAGAATGCTTACATTTTTATTGTCTAATGCAATTTGTAGCGAATTTTCAATAATTTCTTCAGAAATATTACCAATTACTACTTCCGAATTTCCTGCGGGAATTGAAAATGAAGTTGTATTTTTAAGTTCGGCATTATTGCGATAGGCATTAACTTCTATAACTTTTGCTTTGGTATAAATGGGGTTTTGCGCCAAAGCTATATTCGAAATACTTAATAGTATTGAAATAAAGAAGATTTTTTTCATAATTGAAATTTTATGTAAAAATACAAAAACCTATAAGATAGTATCTCATAGGTTTTCAATTTATTATAAAAGAAAAATCGTTAATTTATTCTTTTACTTTTTATTTCAAAGTTTCAAAACTACGTTTTACAAAGTTGGTTAAATCTTCGCCTTTTAATAACCCTTGTGAAAGTTTTGCTAAATCTAACGCTTGTTTTACTAAGGCCGATTTGGCATCAGAGTTTTCTGTAGATAAAATTGAAGAAGCTAGTTCCGAATTTGTATTTACTACCAAATTATACATTTCGGGCATATTTCCCATGCCAAACATACCGCCGCCGCCACTTTGGCTCATTTCTTTCATACGGCGCATAAATTCGGGTTGCGTAATCATAAATGGTGCTGCTTGACTGTCCATAGCTTCTAATTGAACCGAATAATTTTCTTTTGGAACAACTGTTTCAATTACATTTTTTAAATTTTCTTTTTCTTCGTCAGATAATTTTGAAATTTGGTTTTCGTCTTTTTTGATTAAATTATCCAAATGATCAGCATCTACACGAGCAAAAGTTAATTTTTCGTTATCCATTTCCAATTTTTGAAGTAAATGTGATACGATAGGCGAATCGAATAAAAACACCTCATAACCTCTATCTTTTGCAGCAGTAATATAGCTGTGTTGTGCGTCTTTGTTGGAAGCATACAACACTACCAAATTTCCATCTTTATCCGTTTGATTGTCTTTTAAAGCGTCTTTTAATTCGGCTAATGTGTAAAATTTGCCATCAGTGGTAGGATATAATACAAAATCGCCTGCTTTTTCATAGAATTTTGGTTCCGAAAGCATACCATATTCTAATACTATTTTAATATCGTTCCATTTTTTTTCAAAATCTTCACGATTCGCATTAAATAACGATTTTAATTTATCAGAAACTTTTTTGGTAATGTAATTTGAAATTTTCTTTACATTACCATCAGCTTGTAAGTACGAACGCGAAACATTAAGCGGAATATCTGGCGAATCGATAACTCCTTTCAACATCGTTAAAAATTCTGGTACAATACCTTCTACATTATCGGTTACAAATACTTGATTTTGATATAATTGAATTTTATCTTTTTGTATTTGTAAATCGTGCGATAATTTTGGAAAATATAAAATTCCAGTTAAGTTAAACGGATAATCTACATTTAAATGAATGTTAAACAACGGTTCTTCGAACTGCATAGGATACAATTCGCGATAAAAATTTTTATAATCTTCATCAGTTAAATCAGATGGTTGTTTGGTCCAAGCTGGTGAAGGGTTGTTAATGATATTATCTACTTCAACATATTCTGTTTTGTAATCATCGCCAGCATCTTCTGGTTTTGGTAAAGCTTCTTGTTTGGTTCCAAATTTAATTGGAATTGGCATAAATTTATTATACTTTGTTAACAACTCGCGAATTTTACTTTCTTCTAAAAATTCAGTAGAATCATCGGCAATATGTAAAATAATTTCAGTTCCTCTTTCGGTTTTATCATGAGGAACTAAAGTAAATTCTGGGCTTCCGTCGCACGTCCAATGTGCGGCTGGCTCGTCTTTGTATGATTTTGTAATAATTTCAACCTTACTTGCCACCATAAAAGCAGAGTAAAAACCTAAACCGAAATGCCCTATCACCCCTGAATCTTTGGCAGAATCTTTATATTTTTCCAAAAATTCTTCAGCTCCAGAAAATGCAATTTGGTTGATGTATTTCTCAACTTCATCAGCGGTCATTCCCAATCCTTGATCAATAATGTGAAGTTTTTTTCCTTCCTTATCAATTTTAACTTCAATTTTTGGACTGCCATATTCTACTTTGGCTTCGCCAATACTGGTTAAGTGTTTTAATTTTAATGTGGCATCTGTTGCATTTGAAATCAATTCACGAAGAAAAATTTCGTGGTCGCTATATAAAAATTTCTTTATTAAAGGGAATATGTTTTCTACTGAAACATTAATTTTTCCACTTGACATACTCTATTCTTTTTTGGTTAAACATTTTAGCAGGATTATGTCAAAATAAATACCAAAATGTACAATATGACAAATTGACTGATTTTAGTCGTTTTCGTAGAAAAATATCGCCAAAAAATGCAAACAAGAAAATGTAATATTTCGTAATTTTGTGCTATAAAATTAAATGTATGAAAAAACTACTACTTCTTTTTACAGTTATACTGATGGTTGGCTGTAAATCAACTTCGCCTGTTGCTACTAATTTAGACAACAAAGTAGAAAGGACTTTAAAAGGAATGTGGACAATTACGGAAGTAAGTTTTCCAGGTTCTGAATATATTAAGGTAACATCGTTCGATATGTTCGATTCGCAGTGTTTTGTAAATAGTGATTGGACTTTTGTTTCGAATAACAACAAAGGAAAAATGACTTTAAACAATGCAAATTGTGCTTCATTTTCTTCTGATATTACGTGGTATATTAATAAAGAAGGAAAATTTGTAATGAAAGTTTTAAATGCAGAAAAGTCTAAAAAAGTAAGTCAAGGCTATGTGCTTTCTATAGCTAATATAACCGAAAACAGCTTTCAATTACTAGACAAAGTTTCTGTAGGCGGAAGCACTAAAGATTTAGTTTATCAATTTACACGAGTTAATCAATAATATAGAAGTTATGAAAAAAACAATATCAATTTTAGTAGCAGGTTCATTTTTAGTAGCGGCTTTATCAACAAGTTGTAGCTCTGTTCAAAATGCAAAT
>NZ_JAWKMX010000037.1:0-9117 GCF_041392005.1 Flavobacterium sp. | reverse complement strand
ATTTATGGAAATGACAAAAATAAATCCAGATGATTATATAACCCTGACTAGTTTTACGCAAGCTCCTTTTTACGAGAAATTTATTTTAAATATTCCAGATAATTTTTCAAATGGTAGCATGTACAATTTACCACTCAACGAATTTACATCAGTAATAGATAATGCACTTGAAAATGGCTACACGCTTGCTCTAGATGCAGATGTTTCTGAAGAAACTTTTTCGGCAAAATATGGTGTGGCTTTTATTCCTGAAAATAGTGACGATGCAAAAAATGGCTTGACAGAAATTGTAAAAGAAAAAGTAATTTCACAAGACTATCGTCAGCAAGAGTTTGAAAATTTTGACACTACCGACGATCACTTGATGCACATTGTCGGAAAAATGAAAGATCAAAAAGGAAATATCTATTATAAAGTAAAAAATTCTTGGGGAACCAATGAAAAACGTGTGGCAAACGGCGGATTTGTATATATGAGTGTGCCTTATATTCAATTGAAAGCTATTTCGGTTTTGGTACATAAAAATGCACTAGATAAATCTTTAAAAAAGAAATTAGGCTTATAAATGATTTTTTATTCTGAATTTAGTACACTTTATAAAATTGTAATTTCAATTGCATTACTACTGCTTTTAGCGGTTTCTGCTGCTCCTTTTTTTGAAGAAACAAGCATGGCAAGTTTTATTGTGTTGGGTATTACACTTTCTGTTTTTGGGTTTATTATTTGGTGTACTTTTGCAACAAATTATACTATTTTAAACGATATTTTAATTATAAAATCGGGGCCAATTGTATTTCGCATTAAAATTGATGCTATACAAAAAATCGAAAATCATAACGGTATTTTAATTCCTACTATGTGGAAACTCGGTTTTAGTCATCGTGGCATTATTATAACCTATAATACATTTGATGATGTTTATATTTCGCCAAAGAACAAAGCACAATTTATTGCTGCACTTCAAAAAATAAATCCCAATATTCTAACAGCTAATAATGAAAAAAAGTAGCCTTTTTCTTTTATTACTACTTGTATTTGCTTGTAAAAAGGAAGAAAAACAACCAATGCAACCTTTTGTTAGCATTCCCAAAAAAATTGATGCTTTCCCTGTTAATTTTCATAAAAATAACCCAAAAGAAATTGCAAAATTAAAACAAGAAATTAAGCAATTTTACCAATCTAAAATTAACATTGATAACTTTAGCGGGCAGTTTTTAGTAGCCAAAAATGGCAAAATTTTATTTGAAGATGTACAAGGGTTTTCAAATTACGAACAGAAACAAAAATTAACCAAAAACACACCGCTTCATTTAGCATCGATAAGTAAAGTTTTAACCGCTGCAGTTGTACTTCGGTTTGTAGATGAAGGTAAACTAAAACTTGACGATTCATTTAAAAATTATTTTCCTGAATTTCCTTACGAAAAAGTTACCATTTGTACTTTATTAAACCATAGAAGCGGTTTGCCAAATTATTTACATGTCACAGATGATGCAAAAATTTGGAAAAAAAATAAAATGCTTACCAATGAAGCGCTACTTAATTTATTACAAACAAAAAATCTTCCTTTAGAATTTAAAACCAATACTAAATTTAGTTACAACAATACAAATTATGCTTTGTTAGCTTTAGTAATTGAAAAAATATCGGGTTTATCTTTTCCAGAAGCTATGCAAAAATTATTGTTTGAGCCTTTACAAATGAAGAATTCCTTTGTGTTTGAATACGAGAAGCAAAAAGACACTGTAAGTCATTCTTATAAAAGTACTTGGGAGAAAATTCCGTATGATAATTTAGATGCCGTTTATGGCGATAAAAACATCTATTCAACTGTTGAAGATTTATTAAAATTTGATAATGCTACGTATTCAAAAGATTTTTTTTCAGACAGTTTACGTAACGAAATTTTTAAAGGTTATAGTTACGAAAAACCGGGTGTAAAAAATTATGGTTTAGGCATTCGGTTAAACGAATGGGATAATTACACTACCCTTTTTTACCACAATGGTTGGTGGCACGGAAACACCACTTCATATACCACATTAAAAAACGATACGGTTGCTATTTTCTGTCTGTCAAATAAATACACACGAAAAGTATATCAAGCAAAAGCTTTATCTTCATTGTTTGGCAACTATCCTTTTGAAATTGAAGACGATTAATTAGGTAAAATTTCCATTCCGAAAAAACGAAGAAAAAAGATAAAATTGAGCATATTAAGCAGTAAACCAATCCAAAATTTTATATTCCAATCGTCGGTGCGTTTTACTATTTGGGTTATTCCATAAAACGGAAGAAACAAAACCAATAACCAAAATGGCAACCAAATATTTAAAAATGAATTACCAAAAGCCGATAAATCGTTATTGATTTTTGATAAACTAAATGGCAAAAATATAGCCGATATTATACTAATTACTAAATATAAATTTTCGCTATCTATTTTCTTCATTTTAAGAAAATTCCGTTATCTTTTATATCAATAATTCTTGATTTGTACAGCGTTCCTACCGCTTTTTTAAAAGCTTTTTTGCTCATTTGTAGCACCGTTTTTATATCTTCTGGATGACTTTTATCGTGTAAGCCTAAAAATCCATTATTGGCTTTTAATTCTTTTAAAACTAATGCAGCATCGTCATCAATAGCCTCTAAACCTATTTTTTTAAAGGTAACGTCAATTTTTCCATCAGGACGAACTTGTTTAATATAGGCTTTGGTTTTGGTACCCAGTTTAATATCTTTAAATACCTCATCGGAAAAAACCAATCCTTTAAACTTATTTTCGATAATAACGTTTACGCCTAAATCGGTAATATGCGAAATCATTACTTCTACTTCTTCGTTAGGTTCAAAATTTGATATTTCCTCTGAAAAATATTTATTTACCTTACTTGTTGCTGCTAAACGATTGGTTTGTTCGTCTAAATACATATAAATTAAGTACCGCTTACCTACTTCCATTTGCTTGGCTTGTTCTTTAAACGGAACGAATAAATCTTTTTCTAATCCCCAATCGAGAAAAGCTCCAAATTTATTAATGTAATTTACTTTTAAATGAGCAAATTCGTTTAGTTTAACGTATGGTTTTAAGGTAGTGGCTACAGGTCGTTCTTCGTGATCGAGATACAAAAAAACGGTTATTTCATTGCCTATAAAAAATTCTTTTGGCACATATTTTTTGGGAAGCAAAACATCTTGTTGGTCATCGCCTAAAAAAAGTCCAACTTTTGTATCTCTTAAAATTTTTAGTGTATTGTATTCGCCTATTTTCATATTTTTGATAAAGGTAAAAGGTAGGTATAAAAAGACAAAAGTAACACATTTTAAAACAATTACCTTTTCTCTTTACCAATAACCTATTTTTTAAATTCCTATTTCTAATTGCGCACGCACATACCAATTATCTTTAGTAATACCAGAAAAATACTCTAGCTCGTTATACGTTAACTCGGCTTGTAATTTAAACGAGTGCTCTCTTATGTATTTGGTTACACCTATGCTATACTGTTTCAAATCAGGTGTAAGTGCTTTAATTGCTGTATTCATATTTTGATACGAAAAACGTCCAATTACTTCAAAATTGTTTTTAAAAATATAACTCGCCTGATAATCCATTCCGTTACCTGCTTGCACATAGTTATATTCGGTAATATCATCAGGGTTGTAGGTAATTAAGTCATCGGCACTGCGTTGCATATAAGCCGACATAAAAGCCCAGCCTTTGTATTTAAACATAGCATCTAAAAAATACGAACGAAGCGTACGCGGTTCGTATAATACATTTCCTAATTGTCCATTAGTTCGTACTGCTTTATTATTTTGCTGGTATGCTCCAGAAATCATTAATTTTGGCGTTTGTTCTCGGGCAACGTCGCCTTCAAAATACACACCATTATTAGAAAATGTACCAAAAGGCATAAATTCTATTTTTCCAGTTAATGCCACGCCATCGTCCGAAGTTTTCGTCCAGTTTCGTCCTTCTCCTGTCGAAATGGCTGTTTTTACAGCATATGAAAATTCGTCTTTTTTCTCGTTTAAATAATAAGCTTGCACGCCAAAATCTCTATCAATAGTAAAGCGAGCATTGTTAATTGTTCTATCGGTTAATTGTAAAGCGCCCGATGAGTTTACACGTTGTCTATTTCCTGGTAATTTGGTTTGCCCGAAAAGAAAATTCCAATGCTTATTTGGTCTATAATAAAAAACTGCATCTCGAATAATATTTATATTATCGCCTTCGTGTACTTGTCCTACATCGCCTGGAGCAAACGATAACTGAATTACATATAAAAACTGTGGGTTAAACACATAGCCATCTAGTCGTAAACGCAATCTGCGAATTTGGGCTTCATAGCGAGCAGCTGTATCATCTTCTTCAATATACGTAACACGGTTTTGCATACGAAAACGGATATTTAATTGAAATAAACTATCGGCCGAAGTAACGCCCAAACCTTTTCCGTAACTGTAATAAGGCAAAGCCGAGAGCTTAACATCGTTATTTTTAATAGAATCGTTGTGTGTTTTTTGAGCAAAACCCACCGAAAAAGCAAATGCAATTGCAATAAAAGTTAATACATATTTCATTGTGTGTTGTTATTTGGTGCAAAATTAAAATATTTCCATCATTAAACTAATCTTTACGTAACTTTGCAAAAAAAATAAAAATGTCGAATACCTACATAGCTTATCATTTTACAGTTGAGCCTAAAGAGCTTGGAACCGAAATATTAATTGCCGAATTAGGCGAATTACCATTTGATAGTTTTATTGAAACCGAAACAGGATTTTCGGCTTACATTTTACAAAGCTTATGGAATGAAACTATTTTAGATGAAATTTATATTTTAAACAATCCTGATTTTGAAATTTCGCACACAATAGAGTTTATAGAACAAGTTAACTGGAATGAAGAATGGGAAAAAAACTTCAACCCTATTTATGTAGATGAAAAATGCTATGTTAGAGCTCCTTTTCACGAAAAATTAAATGCCGAATACGAAATTGTAATTGAACCCAAAATGAGTTTTGGTACGGGGCATCATGAAACTACACATATGATGATTCAGCATTTGCTAGAAACTGATGTTAGGAATAAAAAAACATTAGACATGGGTTGCGGAACTGCTATTTTAGCCATTTTAGCCGAAATGAAAGGTGCAAAACCTATAGATGCTATCGATATTGACAATTGGTGTTACTTAAATTCTATTGAAAATTGCGAACGCAATAACTGCAACCATATTTCGGTTTATGAAGGCGACGCTTCACTTTTAAAAGGAAAAAAATACGATATTATTATTGCTAATATTAACCGAAATATTTTGCTAAACGATATGCAAATTTATGTAGATTGTCTTAATGAAAATGGAATTTTATTTTTAAGCGGATTTTATACTGAAGATTTTGAAGCCATTAACGAGAGCTGCATTACTAAAGGGTTAACTTTTGTAAAGCAACTAGAACGCCACAATTGGGCTTCATTAAAATATGTAAAACATTAATTTTTAGTTATTTATATTTTTTTTTTATTTTTGTAAAAATTTCACATTAAAACTATGAGCACTATAGAAAAAGTACAAGAAGAAGTTTTAGTTGAAGAAAAAATTGGAACTAATTTTGAAATTATTTTGTTTAATGACGATGTAAATACTTTTGATCACGTTATTGAAACTTTAATTAGTGTTTGCCAGCACGAACCATTACAAGCCGAACAATGCGCAATTTTAGTGCATTACACTGGTAAATGTAGTGTAAAAACAGGTAGTTTCGACGAACTTAAACCGAAATGTTCTGCATTGCTTGATGCAGGATTAAGCGCCGAAATACAATAAAAAATCCGTCTTGTAAAAAACTACTATGTTAAACTAATATCTTAAATTTGTAGTTTTACTATAACTCTTTTATGTTGTGAATACGGTAGCACTAATTGATAATTATGACAGTTTTACCTATAATTTGGTTCATTATTTAAACGATTTGGGTGCAACTGTTACCGTTTTTAGAAATGATGAATTTGAATTAAACGAATTAGAATCTTTTGATAAAATAGTCCTTTCGCCTGGTCCGGGTTTGCCGTCTGAAGCTGGACTTTTACTCGATGTAATAAAAACTTATGCCAAAACAAAACCCATTTTAGGAATTTGTTTAGGTTTGCAAGCTATAGGCGAAGTTTTTGGTGCACAACTAATTAATTTAGAAACTGTTTATCATGGTGTTGCTACAACTATTACGCTGCAAAATGATGATGAAATTTTTAAAAACTTACCTCATACATTTAAAGTAGGTCGTTATCATTCGTGGGTGCTTTCAAACGAGAATTTTCCAAACGATTTAATTATTACTGCTATTGATGCAAACAACCAAATTATGTCGTTACGGCACAAAATCTTTAATATTAAAGGTGTACAATTTCACCCAGAAAGTATTTTAACACCAAATGGAAAACAAATTTTAAAAAATTGGCTACAACTTTAAAGTTTTTCGGTAGTAGTTTGTAACTTTTATTAAAAAATAGTCGTATAATTACTACAAACTAACTTTAACTATGACTTTTTTAGAAAACTACGACACTTTACTAAAGGCGTTTTGGTATATTGCTTTGCCTATTAGTATTTTCTTTTTGCTACAAACCATTATGACTTTTCTAGGTTTAGGTGGAGCCGATACCGATACAGATTTTGATACCGATGTTGACGGTCATGATAGTGGCGATACGCCTTTTGAACTATTTACACTACGAAATCTTATCAATTTTTTATTAGGTTTTAGCTGGACAGGAATTGCCTTTTACAACCGATTTGAAAACAAAACCATTCTTATCAGTTTGGCTACAATTGTTGGGGTAATATTTGTATTGTTATTCTTCTTTTTAATAAAACAAATTTTAAAACTATCTGAAGATAATTCATTTAAATTAACCGACACTATTGGTAAAACTGCCGAAGTTTATTTAACTATTCCCGAAAATAAAACAGGAAAAGGAAAAATACAAATAAGTGTAAAAGGTTCAGTACACGAACTTGAAGCTGTTTCTCTTAATCCAGAAAAAATCACATCAAATTCAATGGTTAAAGTAGTTTCTGTTGAAAACCAAACTGTTGTGGTCGAAAAAATTTAATTCCAAACAAATTCTAATCAAATATTAATTAACTATGGGTGAATTTATTATTATTGTTGTAGCCGCTTTTGTGCTATTTGTAACCTTTGTAACTTTAGTTTCACGTTACAAGCGTTGTCCTTCCGACAAAATTTTAGTAATCTACGGAAAAACAGGTGGAAGCTCTGCTCGTTGTGTACATGGTGGCGGTGCGTTTATTTGGCCAGTTATTCAAGATTACGCCTATCTCGATTTAAAACCACTTTCTATCGAAGCTAATTTAACCAATGCACTTTCGCGTCAAAATATTCGAGTAGATGTTCCATGCCGATTTACCATAGCCATTTCTACCGAAAGCGATAATATGAATACGGCTGCCGAACGTTTATTAGGATTGAGTCCAGACCAAATTCAAGAATTGGCAAAAGATATTTTATTTGGTCAATTGCGTTTGGTTATTGCAACCATGACAATTGAAGAAATAAATTCTGATAGAGATAAATTTTTAGATAATATTTCTAAAAATGTAGATTCCGAATTAAAGAAAATTGGATTAAAATTAATTAACGTGAACGTTACCGATATTAAAGACGAATCGGGTTATATTGAAGCTCTTGGTAAAGAAGCCGCTGCAAAAGCTATAAACGAAGCTAAAATTTCGGTAGCCGAACAAGAAAAAATTGGAGAAACCGGAAAAGCGTTAGCAGACCGAGAAAAAGATGTTCAAATTGCCGAAACTCACAGAGATAGAGATGTAAAAATTGCCATTACTAACAAAGATAAAGAAGTAAGTATTGCCGAAGCCTTTAAAGATGAAAGCATTGGTAAAGCTGTAGCACAGCGCGATACTCGTGTAAAAACTTCCGAAGCCAATGCCGTAGCAATACAAGGAGAAAATGAAGCCAAAATTGCCATTGCACAATCGGAAGCTACTCGTCGTGAAAAAGAAGCAGAAGCATTGCGTATTGCCTTAGCATCTGAAAAAGTACAGCAAGCAAAAGCATTAGAAGAAGCGTACCTAGCCGAACAAAAAGCGGAAACGGCACGTGCCGAAAGAGAACGTTCTACTCAAAATGCAAATATTGTAATTCCTGCAGAGATTGCGAAACAAAAAGCTGTAATTGATGCACAAGCCGAAGCCGAAAGAATTAGAGTACAAGCAAAAGGAGAAGCCGATGCTATTTTTGCAAAAATGGAAGCCGAAGCAAAAGGTTTATATGAAATTTTAACCAAACAAGCCGAAGGTTACCGCGATGTGGTAAGTGCTGCTGGCGGCGACCCAACAAAAGCATTCCAGTTGCTATTGATTGAAAAATTACCAGAATTGGTAAAAACTCAAGTGGAAGCCGTTAAAAATATCAAAATTGATAAAATTACAGTTTGGGACGGAGGTAATAACGCCGAAGGAAACACTTCAACTGCTAACTTTGTAAGTGGTATGATGAAAACAGTTCCTCCTTTAAACGATTTATTTAATATGGCAGGATTAAATTTACCTACTTATTTAAAAGGCGAAAATGTTGCTGAAGAAATAAAAAATGATACTTCTACAAATAACGAAAATCCATCAACCGATGTGAAATAATAAAAAATAGCCACTTTTAAAAGTGGCTATTTTTATCGGGTAAATACTAACGTAGTATCTTTACTTAAAGTGGCATCAAAAGCGTAACCTTCGTAATTAAAGTTTTTTAAATCTTCTATAGTTTTAGCATTTGTATCTATAATGTAGCGCACCATTAAACCACGTGCTTTTTTAGCAAAAAAACTTATCATTTTAAGTTTTCCATTTTTATAATCTTTAAATTCGGGTGTAATTATTGAGGCTATCAATTTTTTTGTATCAATAACTTTAAAATATTCATTACTTGCTAAATTTATAAATAATTCGTCTTTATCTAATTCGGCATTTAAAGAATCGGTTACTGTTTTTTTCCAAAATTCGTACAAATTTTTCCTAGTTCCTACTTTTAATTGAGTTCCCATTTCTAAACGATACTCTTGTATTAAATCGAACG
>NZ_JAWKMX010000036.1:0-12385 GCF_041392005.1 Flavobacterium sp. | reverse complement strand
TCAAAAAAAATTGAACTGCAAAGGTACGTTTTTGAAATTAGAAACTTTAGTAAATTTTCAGGAAAATTTGTTGAGTATATCCATTATGCGATGTTAATAGAGAAGGTACGAACTTTCGGAAAGTGTACATAAACAAATAATTAACAAACATAATATTTTAACAAAAAACGATACTATAAACTACTTTTGATTGTATCCAAATCGGCGTAGTTGATAAGCACTATTTCGCCAATCTTTATTGACTTTTACAAAGGTTTCGAGATGAATTTTTTTACCAAAGAATTTTTCTAAATCTTCACGGGCTTGAATTCCTACTCGCTTCAATGCCGAGCCTTTATGTCCGATAATAATTCCTTTTTGCGTATCGCGTTCTACCATAATTACAGCTTTTATACGAATAATATCTTCGTCTTCTTTAAACTCTTCGGTTTCAATTTCAACAGCATACGGAATTTCCTTATCGTAGTTTAGTAGAATTTTTTCGCGAATAATTTCGTTTACAAAAAAGCGTTCGGGCTTATCGGTTAACGCATCTTTTGGATAAAAAGGAGCCGATTCGGGCAATACATCAATAATTCTATTAAAAACCGTTTGAACATTAAAGTTTTCTAATGCCGAAATAGGAATAATTTCGGCATTTGGCACTTTTTCTTGCCAAAGATTAACTTGTTCTTCTAGCTGTTCTTGATTGGATTTATCAATTTTATTAAGCAATAACAAAACTGGAATTTTAGCGTGAATTATTTTGTTAAAAAAAGCTTCATCTTTAAGTTCTTTTTCTCCTATTTCTACCATATATAGCAAAACATCGGCATCTTCAAAGGCATTTTTTACGAAATCCATCATAGACGATTGAAGGTCGTAAGCGGGTTTAATAATACCAGGCGTGTCAGAAAACACAATTTGATAATCTTCGCCATTAACGATTCCAAGTATTCTATGTCGTGTGGTTTGTGCTTTGCTCGTTATAATAGAAATTCTTTCGCCTACTATAGCGTTCATTAAGGTAGATTTTCCTACGTTAGGGTTTCCTATAATATTTACGAAGCCTGCTTTATGATTCATTTTATTGTTACTTTTTTAAAAACAGTATTTTTTTACCGAATGTCCACTGGACATTCTCCTCTTAATATCAAATCTATAATATTTACGAAGCCTGCTTTATGATTCATTTTATTGTTATTTTCAGATTACAAAGGTAGTTATATCAGTTGAATAGTAGAAAAAATAAAAGTTTTTTACAAAAAACATTGCATTTGTATTTATTCGTTGTATATTTGCACTCGAAACATCGCGGGATAGAGCAGTAGGTAGCTCGTCGGGCTCATAACCCGAAGGTCACTGGTTCGAGTCCAGTTCCCGCTACTAAGTAAATAAATGGCTTGTAAGCCCAATAAAAAAAACGGTTTTGAATACTTTTCAAAACCGTTTTTTTATGTCTAGAATTCTCCGTATTTTAGAAATCGTAAACGAAAACGTAAACGATTTTTTATTTCCAAAATTCTCCGTATTCTCCAAATTGATGAGGATTATTTTACTATACAGTTTTTAACGTAGTTTAAAACCCTAAATCTAAATAATAGGTAATTTTTAATGAAATATTATCGTCGAAACGCGGTAAATGATTAGCACCATAACGATAGTAAGCGGTTAAGCCCAATCCTTTAAAAATTTTATTGGCTTCAATACCGCTTTCTATAAAGCCATCGTTAAGTGATTTAAATGGAAGACCGATATGTTTTTCAGGGTTACTAATATCGCCCCACGCCATTCGCGTAGCAATAGAAAATTCGGGCGAAATACCATAGCCAATTTTAATTTTTGTAAACGTGTGTTTAAGGTGTAGCGCCACATATTTATCTGAGAAAAACTCGTTATAATACATGGTTTCAAAACTATTTTTACCAGCAAATGTTAATCGTTTTAAAATAGCATTGCGATTAATGTTGTTTGGAGCAATACTGTATAAATGGGTTAACGGAATGTTTCCAAAAGCAAAACCGCTTTGTAGTAAAATAGCACTTTTTTGTCCAGACAAATACGGGATAAGGTAAAATGTTTTAAAATCGATTTTAGTAAACGAAAAATCACTATTTAAAACACCAGGAATACTTTGCGTTAGCTGTAAGGAAAATTTAGGATGTCGTTTTTCGTATTCTAATATACCTTTTGGTGTTTTCATATAATTACTATATGGATTCCACTGAAAAGCTACTTGTGCCGTTGTTAAATTGTAGGAAGTATAGGCCTTGTTGCTGGTTATAAAGATATAATCGAAAAGCGGATTTATTTGGTCGTGTGTAAGACTAAAAAAAGCATCGGTTTTAGAAATAATTTTACTAGTTATAGCCATAGCACTTGTTCTATGGTTATAAAATGTGGTAATATTTATGGGGCGAGGGTCATAAATTTTAAACCGTCGCGAATCGGTAGCGAAATAGGTTTCGGCTAATTCGGAAACATCGTTTGTGTAAGAAGCGTTTAGCCAAGTTTCACTTTCTTTATCCAATCGATACGAAGGTGTTATGCCATATTTAAAGGCTCTATCTTTTAAACCATAAGCACCATACATAGCAATTTTGTAGTTTTCCGAAAGTTTTTCATTGGTAATAAACCCTAGGCCCAAACGAAAACCTTCGTAACCGTTATATTTTATAAGGCTTCGTAAATCTAAATCGATATACGAAACAGGCAAATAGCCGTTAAATATTTTTCTGCCAAATAAAATTCGTTTTTCTATTTTTGAGGCTATAGATAAGCTGTCTAACGATTGATAAGTTTTTGTTTTTCTATAATCGGTAGTGTCTTTTTCAAAAGTGCTCCAATATTCGTTTTCTTTAGAAAAACTATTTTTAGGAACATTAATTTTTACGTACTGGTTTTTAATAGTTGTGTTTTCATTTAGTATAACATTAAATGGAGTAGAGGTAATGTGTATGTAAATTTGGTCGCTAACATTGTTGTTAATTTTTTCTTCCATAGAAGCATTAAATTCAATGGTTTCGCCTAATATTTTAATGTCGTGTTTGTTGGTTCCTTTTTGAATTTTAATATCTCGTTGTTTAGGAAACCAAATGTTGTGTTGCGCGTTATAATTAAATGAATAATTGGCTTTTATATTCATTATGCCATAAATACGATAATACGCTTTGCAAATAGCATAATTTTCGGCATCAATATATAAAAGGCCACGCAGCTTGTTTGCGCGCAATTTTTTAGGTTGAAAATAAACTCTGTAGGCTTTTCTACCGTTAACACTTACGGTGTCGAGTAAGTGGTAGTTGTATAAAATTCGTCCAAATTTTGATATTGGGTTTTGAACGGGTATTTCTAAAATTTCAAACGGATTTTCGTAAACCGAATACGAAACTAAGTTAAGTCCTAAAAACTCATAAATAGGTTCAGAAAAGCCAGCCATTCTAGTAGCTAGAACGGTTTCTTTTTCATGTTTAGAATCGTATTGAATTAGGTTTACTTTTTCGGTTTGATAAATGTGTTGTTTGGCAATAAACTTTTGAAATTTAAAATTTGTAGAATCTATTTTTGTTTTAGTAGTTCCAAATATGTTTTTTCTTATAATAGTATCAATTTTTGTAGTAACACTATCTGGGTTTGCGGTTACTACAATATTTTCGTAATTTTTGTATTCGTAGCTTTTTAATGCTGTTTTTGGGTTGTTTTTCGATTTGTTTTCTATAACTTGTTTAATGAGTTTGTTTACTGAATTTTCGGTGTACTGTGTTTCTTTTTCTTCAGATGTATTTGAAACTATTTTTATAACTAAAAATGAACTGTTTTTTTTTGCAAAAGCAAACTTTTGGTAATATCCTTTATGATTAATTATGATGGGTTTTTCAAAAGAAGTTATTTGTAATTCAAAATGGCCTTCCCAGTTTGTTTTTGTAGTAGCACCATTGTATAAAATCTCGGCAAAAGCAATAGGTATTGTGGTATCTAAATCGATAACTTGCCCTTTTATAGTAGTTTGCGAAAAACCAAATGCGGTAAATAATAATAAAAAAAAGACAAAAATTTTTTGCATAAAAAAATGAAATTAAACAAACTTACATAAAATGAGTTTTTAAAATAGTAATTTTAACCTGTATTTAAGGATATTGTGGTAAAAATCTACTGAAATTAAAAATCCTAACGTTTTAGCGTTAGGATTTTTTAGTTATACTTTCATAATTTCGACTTCTTTGTTTGCCAAATGGTCGTCAATTTTTTTAATATAAGTATCGGTTAATTTTTGAACGTCGTCTTCTGCATTTTTACAAATATCTTCAGATGTTCCGTTTTTTTCTTCTTTTTTAATATCGTTATTAGCATCTTTACGCGCATTACGAACGCTTACTTTTGCATGTTCCGCTTCGGCTTTTGCTTGTTTAACTAAATCTTTTCTTCGTTCTTCGGTTAAAGCAGGAATATTAATAATAATAGTATCGCCATTATTCATCGGGTTTAAACCTAAATTTGCAATCATAATGGCTTTTTCAATAGGTTGCAACATGTTTTTTTCCCAAGGTGTTACGGTTAGTGTTCGCGCATCGGGTGCGGTAATGTTTGCTACTTGCGATAATGGTGTTTGCGAACCGTAATAATCAACAAAAACGCCACCTAGCATTTGAGGCGATGCTTTACCAGCTCTAATGTTTAATAATTCTTTTTCTAAATGAGCCACAGCGCTATCCATCGATTCTTGTGCGGCTTCTATTATTAAGTTTATTTCTTCTGTCATTTTTTTTTGTTTAAAAGTCCAACATTTTGAAAGTTTAAATTTCTTTTTATTATATAGTTACCGTTGTACCTACGGTATCGCCGTTACATACTTTTGCTAAATTTCCTTTTTTATTCATATCGAATACAATTATAGGTAATTTGTTTTCGTGGCTCAATGTAAATGCGGTTGTATCCATTACATTTAATCCTTTTGCTAATACATCTTCAAATGAAATATAATCAAATTTTACAGCCGTTGCATCTTTTTCTGGATCGGCTGTGTAAACACCATCTACTCGTGTTCCTTTTAGTATTACATCAGCATCAATTTCAATTCCACGTAATACTGCAGCGGTATCAGTTGTAAAATAAGGGTTTCCTGTGCCAGCACCAAAAATTACAATTCTTCCTTTTTCTAAATGGCGGGTAGCTCTACGTTTAATGTAAGGCTCTGCAATAGCTTCAATTTTTAAAGCGGTTTGCAAGCGAGTTTGCATACCAGCATCTTCTAAAGCGCCTTGCAACGCCATTCCATTAATAACGGTAGCAAGCATTCCCATATAATCACCTTGCACGCGATCCATTCCGTTACTTGCACCTGCAACACCTCTAAAAATATTTCCGCCGCCAATAACTATAGCAATTTCTATGCCTTTTGTATGAATTTCTTTAATTTCTTGCGCATATTCGGCTAATCGGTTAGGGTCAATTCCGTATTGACGTTCGCCCATTAAGGCTTCGCCACTTAGCTTTAGAAGTATTCTTTTATATTTCATTTTTGTTTATTTAGGTCTTAATTTTAAAGAACAAATGTAGTTTTATTAGCGTTTAAAAGCTTATGCAAACTTACACAAAAATACAATATTCGCAAAGCCTAAATTACTTTGAAATTTGATTAAAATAAGTGTTTTTTGCTTCTTGATAACCAATGTTAAAAATGGTTTCCATTTTGGTTTTATTCGAATCGAAGGTACTGAAGTTAGCAAGTTGTTTAGGTTCTATTATAAAATCGCATAAACTCATTTTTTGATAATTACTATTTGCAAATAATAAATCGAAAGCACGTGCGGAAACTGTACGAATAGAATTTAGGTTTTTGTTTTCGATATTTTGTAGCGGACTCACATAAATACCAATAATAGTATCGCATTCGCCTACTAATAAATCGGCAGGAAAATGGTTAAGAATACCACCATCGCTATACAATTTGTTGTTTATTTTATAAGGCGCAAGTACACCAGGAAATGAAGACGATGCCAAAATAGCATCGGTTACTGAAATGTTGTCGCCAAAAACTTTTAATTTTCCTCGTACCATATCGGTAGCGGCAATTTTTATAGGAATTTTTAAATCGCCTATTTTGGCATTTTCAAATACCAAATCGAAGTAAATTTTAAAGGCAGCAGTATCTACTATTCCTGGTTTTCTTAAGGTAAAATGATTCCATTTGAAAAAATAAATCGATTGAAAAAAACTCAAAATTTCTTTAGGTGTTTTTCCAAAAGCGTATAAAGCAGCAACTATAGCGCCAGCACTTGTTCCAGACATAATGGTGGGATAAATGCCTTGTTCGTTTAAGTATTGTAAAGCACCAGCGTGAGCAATTCCTTTAGAACCGCCTCCAGATAGCGCTACTCCTATGTTTTTATCTGAAAAGTGCAATGTTATTTTTGTTACAAACTAATTGTCAAATTTACAGTATTTTTACGAAAATTTTGAAATGAAAAATAGTATTGAAAAGGCTTTAAAAAATAGTTACACCTACTCGGCCTACAGAAAAATGGTTTCGCAATTAATTTCTGAAGGAAAATCGACGGGTAATGTACAATCAAGCGAATTATTACAGTATTCGAAACTAAATGAAACTAGAACTAATAGGTTAGATAAAACGCTACTGTTTTCCGAAGAAATAATTTCTAAGTTAAGGAATATTACGAAACATTATATTTTAGTAACACTTACCGAAGGTTGGTGCGGCGATGCCGCACAAATAGTTCCGGTTTTAAACAAAATGGCAGAAACGATACCAACTATTGATTTACGCTTGGTTCTTAGAGACGAAAACGAAGCACTGATGAATTTGTTTTTAACCAACGGAAGCAAATCGATTCCTAAAGTTATTATTCTAAATGCCAAAACTAAAGAAGTTGTTGCTAGTTGGGGACCACGACCAGAACCTGCACGAAAATTGATTGCTGATTATAAAGAAAAAAAGGGTGTAGTTGATGAAACTGCTAAAATTGAATTGCAAAAATGGTATTTACACGACAAAGGATTAAGTACTGTGAATGAGTTATTAACACTTTTAGTTTAGCCTTGTATGTCGTTTTAATTTTATAAATTTGTAAGAATATTTTTTTCATAAAACGAAAAAAACTTACATAATTAATTTGAAAATAAAGCCACTATTATTTCTAATTGCCTTTTTACTGGGTATTTTTAAGTGTGTTTCGCAACAAGACTCACAATATACGCAGTATCTATACAATACCGTTAATTATAATCCGGCTTATGCGGGTAATAGAGGTGTTGTAACTGTTTTTGGGCTTCATCGTGCCCAATGGGTTGGTCTAGCGGGTGCTCCCGAAACAAGTGTTTTTTCAATTAATGCCCCAATTCACGAAAAAAACATAGGCTTAGGCTTATCTTTTGTTGCAGATAAAGTTGGTCCTTCTACAGAAAATAATATTTCAATAGATTTTGCTTATACATTGCCAATGAATGACGATTTTAACTTGTCTTTTGGTATTAAAGGCGCATTAAGTGAACTAAATATCGATTATACAAAACTTCATGTAAAAAATGAAACGGATATTTATTTTCAAAACAATATAAATACGTTTATACCTAATGTTGGTGTAGGGTTTTATCTTTTTTCAGACCAATTATTCGCAGGCGTTTCAGTACCTAATATACTTGAAGCTAATTACTACGACGATAACGATCCAAGTGTTATAGCAACAAAAAGAAGTACATTTTACTTTATTGGAGGATATGTTTTTGATTGGAATAATGATATAAAAATGAAACCAAGCTTAATTGGTAAAATGGTAAATGGTGCGCCGTTTCAACTAGATGTTTCTACCAATGTACAGTTTTATGATAATTTTGTAATTGGTGCTTCTTGGCGTTGGTCTGCCGCAATTAGTGGCATGGTAGGTTTTCAACTAACTAATAATTGGTTTATTGGCTATGCTTACGATGCTGATACTACTAGTTTAACAAATTATAATTCGGGTTCTCACGAAATTTTTCTTCGCTACGATTTTGTTTCTACAAAACGAAGAATCAGTAATCCACATAGGTTAAAATGTTTTTGCGCAGAATAACCGTTATAAAACACCAATAATCTTTATTTTTTTAGAAGTAGAAATTCCGCCAGGGTTACAACCTAGTTTTCCTTCTGGAACTTCCATGTTTAAATTGTTGTAATAATCTTGCCAAGCTTTAAAATATTCTTTTGAATTTGGCGCTTTAAACGTCATCGGTTTTAATTGAAAAAAGGGTTTATCATATGCCGATAAAAAGCAATCGTAAATTAATTCAGAGCAATAATATTTTCCGTTGTTATAAAGATAATCATCATCATATGGTACGCCAATTTGTTGCAAACCAAAAGCAATGGCTTGTGGAATATACTTTTGATAGCGTTTTTTTACTCTGCCCACATACATAGGTAGGCTGGTGTAGGATATAAAAGTTTTCAGTGGCGTTAATTTTACAGCTTTTCCCGATGCTTCTAAAACTAAAATGCTATCGTTTTGAATTACAACCATACCCATGTGGTTAAAATCAATACCATGATAGCCTTCGGTTACTTGATTGATAGCATCGCATAATTCGCCGCAGTGCATCGATTGGAAAATAAAATCGCCATTTTGGAGTTCAATTTTTTGAGAAAAAGACCAATTGGTAATGAATAATAAAACGAAAATATAATTACGCATCTTCTAAAATTTTCTTTTCAAAATCCAATGGAGAAATGGCTTTTTCAACCGAGTAATCACCAATTTTAGTGCGTCTTAAAACGGTTAAATGCCCACCAGATTGTAATGCTTTTCCAAAATCATGCGCTAGAGAACGAATGTAAGTGCCTTTACTACAGCTTACTTTAAAATCGACTTCTGGCAAAGCAATTCGAGTGATTTCAAATTCGTAAATGGTAGTTTTTCGTGCTTCAATTTCAACAGTTTCTCCTGCACGTGCATGTTCATATAAGCGTTTTCCGTCTTTTTTAATGGCTGAAAAAACAGGTGGTTTTTGCAAAATTTCTCCTGTAAACTGTGCTAAAGTATCAGCTATTAATTGTTCCGTAATATGTTCTGTTGGAAAAGTAGCGTCAACTTCTGTTTCTAAATCGTATGATGGCGTGGTTTCACCAAGTTTTATTGTTCCTGTATATTCTTTGGTTTGGGCTTGAATTTCGTTAATTTTTTTAGTGAATTTTCCTGTACAAATAATCAACAACCCAGTTGCCAACGGATCTAATGTGCCAGCATGACCAATTTTGAATTTTTTAGACAAATTATATTTTCGTTTCAATACAAACTTCAACTTATTTACAGCTTGAAACGAACTCCAAGTAAGTGGTTTGTCAATAAGTATAATTTGTCCGTTGGTAAAATCTTCGGCTTGCATTTTATTTTTTATTATAAATTTCAATTAGATAAATTGATAAATAAATAAAACCAAAAATTATTCGATAATATCCAAATAATTTAAAACCGTGTTTTTGTAAAAATCCAATAAACGTTTTAATAGCGATTAAAGCCACCACAAAACCGACTACATTTCCAATGATAAGTAAATTAACTTGGTCTGAAGTAAGTACAAAACCAGCTTTATAATAATCATACGATTTTTTTACGGTTGCACCTAGCATGGTTGGAATTGCTAAAAAAAATGAAAATTCTGCGGCTGTTGTTCGCGATAATTTTTGCGTCATTCCACCCACAATACTTGCACCACTTCGTGATACGCCTGGTATCATTGCCAAACACTGAAATAATCCAATTTTAAATGCGGTTGGATACGAAATTTCGGTTCCGTTTTCATGGCCAAACCATTCGTCAACTTTTAACAATAAAGCACCACCAATAATTAAGGAAATGGCAACTGTTATAGGATTTTCGAGTAAACCATCGATAAAATCACTTAGTAACAAACCCAAGACCACAGCAGGGATAAAAGCGACCAATAATTTGTAATAAAAATCGAAACTTTGAAAAAATCGTTTCCAATACAAAACTACCACAGAAAGTATTGTGCCTAGCTGAATAACAATGGTGAATAGTTTGGTAAAATCTTCATGTGCAATGCCAAAAAATGACGATGCAATAATCATATGACCCGTAGAAGAAACGGGTAAAAATTCGGTAATTCCTTCAATTATGGCAAGAATAATGGCTTCGAGTGTATTCATCTTTTAGTGATAAGTGATAATTGAATAGTAATTAGTTCTTTTGGTAGCTAATTACTATTCACTTTTTACTATTTACTGCTTTTATCTTTTTTAAAAATAGAATAAATTACCACACCAAAACCACTTAAAATAACCATTGGTGCTAAACGAATTCTCCTAAAGTTAAAAATATCTTCGTTAAATACATTAGGGTCATCACTGCCGCCGCCACTCATTAAAATGAAGCCAACGGCAATAAGTAAAATACCAATTAATAAAATGCGGTAATTGGTTTTGCCAAATAAAAATTCGTCTTTGTTTGTATCGTTGTTTTTCATTTTTCTATTAATATAAATCGTCAGTTCGTAAATTCAGAAAACGTTGCGTTGCAAAAAATGTACTTATCCAAGTAATAATAATGCCCACCAATAAAACACCGCCAAATACAATGCCAAGAGAAACGTAATCTTTAGCAATACCTAAATTTGGCAACCATTTATCAGTATAAAAAACTAATAGCATTAAAGCGATAATAGCTAAAACAGAACCTATTAATCCCAGCTTAATACTTCGCCATATAAATGGTTTTCGAATAAACGATTTGGTTGCGCCAACCATTTGCATGGTTTTTATAGTAAAACGATGCGAATAAATAGATAACCGCAGCGAACTATTAATTAATAGCATTGCTATAACAGCTAAAAAGCCACTAATAATTAACATCCAAAAGGTTATTTTTTTAATGTTGTTGTTTACTAAATCTACTAAAGTTTTGTCGTAAATAATTTCCGAAATATAGTCGTTTTTCTTGAACTCGGTTTCTATTTTTGTAATGCTGTCAGCCTCAACATAGTCGCCTTTTAAATTAATATCAAACGAATTTTGTAACGGATTAAAACCTAAAAATTGCATAAAATCTTTCCCTACAATATCTACATTGTTTTTGGCAGCACTATCTTTATGAACAAAAGCATATTCTTTAATAAAACGAGCATTCTTTAAATCGGTATCAAAAGCGTTTAAAATACTGTCTTTTGCTTCATTTTTAAAATACACCGTCATTGGAATATTTTCCTTAAAATCGTTTGTTATTTTTTTAGAATTAATAACAAACAAACCTAAAGCGCCTAGTAAAAAAAGTACAATAAAAATACTTAGTATAACCGAAAAATAAGAAGAAATTAAACGTCTTTTTTGATATTTTTCAAAAGATGAAGCCATAAATAATTAAAATTACGCGGTAAAAATAATAAGAATTTCTCGTTCTACAGAATATAACGCGTAAAGTTTTGACTTTCGTACAATAAACGTAAATTTGCACCTAATTTTTAAGTTAATAGTTATTTGTTTATGGTTTATTGTTAACAATAAACTAAAAACTACAAACAATAAACAAACAAATGAAATACTTTCACAACGAAATAGAAGCCAAATGGCAAAAATATTGGGCAACGCATAAAACTTTTGCTGCATCAAACAATAGTAATAAACCAAAATATTATGTACTCGATATGTTTCCGTATCCTTCGGGAGCTGGCTTGCATGTAGGGCATCCACTAGGATATATAGCTTCTGATATTGTAGCACGTTTCAAACGCCATCAAGGATTTAATGTGTTGCATCCTCAGGGTTACGATTCGTTTGGATTACCTGCCGAGCAATATGCTATTCAAACCGGGCAACATCCTGATAAAACAACCCGTGAAAATATTGCACGTTATCGTGAACAATTAGATAAAATTGGTTTTTCTTTTGATTGGGATCGTGAAGTGCGTACATCAAATCCTGAGTATTACAAGTGGACACAATGGATTTTTATTCAATTATTCGAATCGTGGTACAACAACAAAACTCAAAAAGCAGAAAGTATTTGTTCCTTAATTCTCGAATTTGAAAAAAATGGAAATACGCAAGTAGATGCCGTTTGCGATGAAAATATAACATCTTTTTCTTCCGATGATTGGAATGGTTTTTCAACCGACGATAAACAAAAAATACTTTTACAATATCGCTTAACCTATTTAGCCGAAACCGAAGTGAATTGGTGCCCAGCATTAGGAACCGTTTTAGCCAACGACGAAATCGTAAATGGTGTTTCCGAACGCGGCGGTCATCCGGTTATTCGTAAAAAAATGACACAATGGTCGATGCGCATTTCAGCCTATGCCGAACGTTTATTGCAAGGTTTAGACACCATCGATTGGACAGAAAGTTTAAAAGAATCACAACGTAACTGGATTGGAAAATCCGTAGGTGCTTCGGTAA
>NZ_JAWKMX010000035.1:0-12943 GCF_041392005.1 Flavobacterium sp. | reverse complement strand
AGCAAAACCGAAGCCATCTGAGCCAATAATGGTTCCTGAATGAATGGTGCAATTTTTTCCTATACTACTTTCGGAATAAACACGAACGCCCGCAAACAAAACAGAATTATCGCCTATTATAACATTATCGCCTATAAAACTATTTGGATAAATTTTTACGTTATTACCAATGGAAACATTTTTTCCCACGTAACAAAAACTACCCAAATACAATCCTTCGCCATATTGAACTCCTTCAGATATAACTGATGGTTGCTCGATTCCTGATTTCATTAATTTTACTTGGTTGTAATATTCTAACAGTTTTGAAAACGCTTTGTAAGCATCTTCCACCTTAATTAAAGTTGTTGTAATATGCTGCTCGGGTTGAAAAGTGGCGTTTACAATGGTTATTGTTGCATTTGTAGTGTAAATATGATGTTCATATTTTGGATTTGCTAAAAAAGTTAAAGAACCTTCGGTTCCTTCTTCAATTTTAGCTAACTTATAGACTTCAGCCTCAGGATTTCCAAAAACTTCTCCTTCTAAAATTCCTGCTATTTGAGTTGCTGTAAATTTCATTTAACTTGTGTTAGTTTGTAAAAATAATTGACCAATCAATTTACTTTATTCTGACAAAAATATAAAATTATTTAAAATGATAAACTTATAAAAGTTGTTTTGGATAACAAATATAGAATTTAGTTACTGTTTTAGATAATGCTTTAAGCAACAATTGGTCCGATGCTTCAATAACATCTACTAAATATTTATTTTTTTTAAGTATCATAATAGGTGCTGCTTTTTTGCTGTATGCCTGATTTTTTAATTTACCCGTTAACACAAAATAATCGGCTTCTTTGTTTGAAATATTTTCCGAAAGTATTAGTTTTTGTTTAATTTCTTTAATAGCATTACTATTTGGTTTCTCGTTTAGTATTTTAATTTTTAATAAATCACGATTTATAATCATTTTACAAAGTGTTGCTAAAGTTTTATCTGTATGAAATTGCCATTGTTTTATAGCACTCATTACATCAAAGTCGTCTAGGTAACTAAACGTAAGCAAATCGTTATCAGTAAATTGATTATTCGAAATTTTATTTTGTATAAAATATTGCAATGGTTTACTGGCTACTATTTCTATTCCGTTTTGGGCTAATTCTTTTGCACGCTGTAAAATTTTAGTGAGTATTAATTCTGCTACAACCGATGTTTTGTGTAAATAGGTTTGCCAATACATTAAACGCCGTGCTACTAAAAATTTTTCTACCGAATAAACACCTTTTTCTTCAATAACCAATATATCATCAACCACATTCATCATTTGAATTAAGCGTTCGCTGTTTATGTTTCCTTCGGCTACACCGCTGTAAAAACTGTCGCGTTTTAAATAATCTAATCTGTCCATATCGAGTTGACTCGAAATAAGTTGCAACATAAATTTACGATGATATTCGCCTTTGAAAATTTTAATAGCTAATGATAATTTTCCATTAAACTCATTATTTAATTTTTGCATAAATAACAACGACAATTCTTCGTGATGTATGTTTTCGACTATACTATGCTCCATTGCATGACTAAATGGCCCATGGCCAATATCGTGCAACAGAATGGCAATATACAAAGCATTTTCTTCGTCTTTAGAAATAGAAACGCCTTTAAATTGAAGGGTTTTTACAGCACTTTGCATTAAGTGCATCGATCCTAAAGCATGATGAAAACGTGTATGATGTGCACCAGGATACACTAAATACGACATGCCCATTTGCGAAATACGACGCAACCGCTGAAAATATGGATGCTGAATTAAATCGTAAATTAACGAATTTGGTATAGTTATAAATCCGTAAATAGGGTCGTTAAATATTTTGAGTTTATTGGTATTACCCACACATTAATTTTTTAAGTTTTTACAAAAATAGCGAATTAAAACCTATTTTTATACGAATTAAAAAAATGAAAAAAATTATATAATTTTTAATAAAAACTACGTTCAAGATGTATAACTTGCAATCAAAAATAATTTTGTACGTAAATATATGAGCACAATAAAAATACTTTGGGTAGATGATGAAATAGACTTGTTAAAACCACATATCCTTTTTTTAGAAAAAAAAGGTTACGAAGTTACTACGGTAAATAACGGTCAAGATGCAATAGATTTGTTTGAAGAAACAAATTTTGATATTGTATTTCTAGATGAAAATATGCCTGGTTTAAGCGGACTAGAAACGCTTGCGGAATTAAAAGAAAAAAAATCGTTAATTCCCGTAATTATGATTACTAAAAGTGAGGAAGAATATATAATGGAAGAAGCTATTGGCTCTAAAATTGCCGATTATTTAATAAAACCCGTAAATCCAAATCAAATATTATTAAGTTTAAAGAAAAACTTAGACCATTCGCGTTTAGTTTCAGAAAAAACTACTTTAGATTACCAAAAAGAGTTTCGAAAAATTGCAATGAATATGGCTACCGTAAATTCTTTTGAAGAATGGGACGAGCTTTATAAAAAACTGGTTTACTGGGAAATGGAACTCGAAAATATAGACGACCAAAGTATGATTGAAATATTAGAAAGCCAAAAAGCAGAAGCTAATTTTCAGTTTAGCAAGTTTATTGAAAAAAAATATGAAAATTGGATACAAAACGAAAGTAACTCGCCCATTTTATCGCATCAAGTATTTAATAAATTAGTAGCGCCCGAAATACGAAAAAAAAACAAACCTATACTTTTTATAGTTATCGATAATTTGCGTTACGACCAGTGGAAGGCTTTTGAAAGTGTTGTAAAAAATCATTATAAAATAACTAGCGAACGCAATTATTTTTCTATTCTACCAACAGCAACACAATATGCTCGAAATGCTATTTTTTCGGGCTTATTACCTTTAGAAATGGAAAAAAAATATCCGCAATATTGGAAAAACGATACCGATGATGGTGGTAAAAATTTACACGAAGCCGATTTTTTAAACGAGCAATTAAAACGCATTGGACTTAACATTAAACAAGAATATTATAAAATTACTAATTTTAAAGACGGAAAAAAATTAGCAGACAACTTTAAATCGTTAAAAAACAACGATTTAACAACTATTGTATACAATTTTGTTGATATGCTTTCGCATGCAAAAACCGAAATGGAAGTGGTTAAAGAACTGGCTTCTAACGACAAAGCTTACCGTTCGCTTACAGCAAGTTGGTTTAAAAATTCGCCATTATTAGAGATTATTCAACAAGCGCAAATTAATGGTTTTAGGTTAATTATAACTACTGATCATGGCACTATAAATTGTAAAAACCCATCAAAAGTAATTGGCGATAAAAACACATCGTTAAATTTAAGGTATAAAACCGGAAGAAGCTTAACATATGAAGAAAAAGAGGTTTATGCGGTAAAAGACCCGAAAAGAATTGGTTTACCTGCCATTAATATGAGTAGTTCGTTTATTTTTGCTAAAAATGATTTCTTTTTAGCCTACGTAAACAATTTTAATCATTATGTAAGTTATTATCGAAACACGTATCAACACGGTGGTATTTCGCTAGAAGAAATGATAATTCCATTTGTTATTTTAGAACCTAAGTAATTACAGTTTACGGTTTACAATCATAGAATACAATCCGAATTTATTTAAAATGTCAATCAAAATTTATGACCTTTATTTATAGTTTAAACGAAATAAAAAACATTGCACAACAAATTTTAGCTATTCCGCAGTTAAAAAAAGTAATTCTTTTTAACGCCGAAATGGGCGCAGGTAAAACAACTTTAATAAAAGCATTAACAAAAGAACTAGGCGTAATAGATAATTCGAGTAGTCCCACATTTTCACTGGTAAACGAATACCATACAGAAAACAATCAAATTATTTATCATTTTGATTTGTATCGACTCAATTCTGAAATTGAAGCCTACGATATGGGAATTGACGAATACTTTTATTCTGGAAATTGGTGTTTTATAGAATGGCCCGAAAAAGTACCCAATTTAATTCCGCTTGATCATGCTAGTATTTCTATTTCGGTTTTACCAAACGAAATGCGACAATTAACTATTACAAATTAAAAAAACAAATACAATTTATTAGAAAATTAACCTTGAAATAGTATTTAAACGATTACTAAACAAAGTTTTAAACCTATATTGCAATTAAAATTTAATTACTTACCTATTTTTCAAATTTTCTATTATTATGAAATGATGTTGCAATTTATTTGATTATCAAAATCATTTCTTTAAATTGCAATCTAATTTTATACTATGGACACACAAATACACCGCAACAAAGAACTAAATATATTTGAAGCCTTACTTCCTGTTTTCGCCTTAATAGCAATGCTAGCCTATAATGTTTTAGTGGTTTATAGCGGTCCAGACGACGATCCGCTTGCTGGTAGCAATCAGTTTGTATTATTGTTAGGCGCAGCTGTTGCAGTAATTGTTGGCCTTTTTAACAAGGTTTCGTTTAAAAGAATGATAGACGAAGTAGCCGAGAATATAAAATCTACAGCAAGCGCAATTTTAATTTTATTAATGGTAGGTGCTTTAGCAGGCACTTGGCTTATTAGTGGTATTATTCCTAGTATGATTTATTATGGATTGCAAATATTAAATCCTGCTATTTTTTTACCAGCTAGTATGATTATTTGCGCTGTAATATCGGTTGCAACAGGAAGTTCTTGGACAACTTCAGCAACAGTTGGTATTGCATTAGTAGGCATTGGTGGTGCACTTGGGTTTCCTGTAGGAATGGTTGCTGGTGCTGTTATTTCGGGTGCTTATTTTGGCGATAAACTATCGCCTATGTCTGACACTACTAACCTTGCTCCTGCTATGGCAGGAACCGATTTATTTACTCATATTCGCTATATGACTTTAACCACAGTTCCTTCCTTTGTAATAGCGCTAATACTTTTTGTAATTTTAGGATTAACTGTAGATATTCATGGAAATACCGACACAAGTGCTTTACTAATCGATATCAAAAAATCATTTAATGTAACGCCTTGGGTTTTTTTAGTTCCCATAATTGTTATTGGCTTAATATTTAAAAAAACCGAACCCATTATTGCTTTATTTATTGGCGTGCTATTAGGTGGGATTTTTGCATTAATCTTTCAACCACAAATAATTAATCTACTAACAGCTACCGATCATATTACTTTTAAATCGGCTTATAGAGGAATAATTGATGCTATAACTACAGAAACTATTATTCCAACCGAAAATGAAAATTTAGTAAAACTTTTTAAAGCCAAAGGTATGAGTGGTATGTTAGGTACAATATGGCTCATTATTTGTGCTATGGTATATGGTGGGGTTATGGATGCTATAGGCGCTTTAGCTCGTATAAGTCAGGCTTTGTTAAAATTAGCCAAATCTACTTTAGGTTTATTCGCTTCTACTGTTGGAAGTTGTTTAGCGTTAAATATTACAGCATCAGACCAGTATTTGGCAATTGTTGTACCTGGCAAAATGTTTGCAAAAGCCTATAAAGATAGAGGTTTAGCACCCGAAAATTTAAGTAGAACTTTAGAAGATTCTGGAACGGTAACATCTGTTTTAGTACCTTGGAATACTTGTGGGGCTTATCAATCTGGCACATTAGGCGTTGCAACTTTTGATTATTTGCCTTACGCCTTTTTTAATTTACTAAGTCCTTTAATGACATTAGTATTTGCCGCTTTTAATATTAAAATAAAACAATTACTATCAAAAAATGAAGAAAACGAATTATAAATAAAATTTATTCTTAAATAAAAATTAACCATTACTTACTTATAGTAGTGGTTTTTTTATTTGTAAATTTGTACAAGAAAATTAATATTAACTTAATACATAAAACAATGGCATTAGTAGGAAAAAAATTTCCAAACATTACAGTAGATGCAATATCTGAAATGGGCGATAACTTAAGAATTAACGTTTTAGAAGAAGCAGTAAACAACAACCAAAAAGTATTATTATTTTGGTATCCAAAAGACTTTACTTTTGTTTGCCCTACAGAATTACACGCTTTTCAAGCAGCATTAGGCGAATTCGAAAAAAGAAATACTAAAGTAATTGGCGCTTCTTGCGATACTAACGAAGTACATTTTGCTTGGTTAAACACTGCAAAAGATAATGGTGGTATTGAAGGTGTAACGTATCCTTTATTAGCAGATACTACTAGAAATTTATCTGCAGCTTTAGATATTTTAGATGCAGAATGGGTTTACGACGAAAATTTAGAAGAAGAAATTTTAGAAGGTTCAAATGTAACTTTCCGTGCTACTTATTTAATAGACGAAACGGGAAAAATTTTCCACGAAAGTGTAAACGATATGCCACTTGGTAGAAATGTAAACGAATATTTACGTTTAATCGATGCTTATACACACGTTCAAACTAAAGGAGAAGTTTGCCCAGCTAACTGGGAAGAAGGGAAAGACGCTATGAAAGCAGACAGAAACAGTACTGCAGAATATTTAGCTTCGCATTAATTTTAGTTAAAAGTTTCAGGTTTCAGGTTAATACAACTTGAAACTTGAAACTAATTCAACCTTAAACAAAAAAATATGTTTCAAGAAATAGACCAAGATAATTTACAAGAAATTGTTGCTAACAATGAAATTGTAGTAGTACAATATGCAGCCTCATGGTGCGGCAATTGTCGAATAATGAAGCCTAAATTTAAAAAATTGGCATCAGAAAATGAAGCAATTCCTTTTGTAATTGTAGATGCTGAAAAATTTCCAGAATCTAGAAAATTAGCCAAAGTAGATAATTTGCCAACATTTGCTACTTTTAAAAACGGAGAATTAGTAAACCAAACGCAAACAAACAAAGCTGACGTTTTAGCCGAATTAGTAAACGAAGTACTTTAAGCTTATGAAATTACCCGTTATAAAACAACTAACGCAATTTATTGAAGATAACGATCAAGATTATTTAGTGGAAACTATAGAGGTTTTAGAAAATTTAACCGAAGTATCTTCTTTAAAAGATGAAGAATTAGACGTTATTGGCGAACTTATATCAAATATGTACGGCGCACTAGAAGTACATCAAATGATTAAAGATGGAAAAGATAAAAAAACAGCTTTAAACGAGTTTATGCAACGCGTTTTAGGCGCAATTGATAAAGAATAGCCAAAATCTATTCTTTATCAATTTAATTCTATTCGTAATAATTTTATATATTAGTCGTGCTAATTTTAAGTTATTATGAATAAAATTATACTTTCTACAATTGTTATTTTTACAAGTTTTCTAGGTTTCACACAGAATACTAATTATCAAATAAAATCTAGACCCGTTGCTTTTGAAAGTGTTGAAACTATAAACGACAGCATTGTTTCTTACAAAACTACAACACAAAACTTAAGTTTTACAAGCAAACTACCCTACCCTATACTTTTTATTCACGGTTTAAATTCCGACTCTAATACGTGGAATAATTCTATTAATTATTTAGAAAATCAATACGGATTTACCTTTGGCGGTCGTTTCGATTTTTGTTTAAATGGCGATAATAATGATGCCGTAGCCAATGTAAATATTTATCCAACTGCAAATGCTGATATTATTCCTTTTGAACTAGCCAATATGCAAAATGGCGATTATTATTTAGTAAATTATAAAGTTAATGTCGATGGTTCGTTAGGCAATAGTGTTTTAAGCAATCAAGCTGCCATAGTAAAACAAGGAAAAGCGCTACAAGTAGCCGTAAATCGTGTAATGCAACTTACAGGAAAAAACAAAGTAATTCTTGTAGGACATAGTATGGGCGGTTTAGCATCAAGAGAATATATTCAGAACAATTACAATTGGCAACCCGATAATTTGCACCATGTTGCCAAATTATTAACACTAGGCACACCACATGGTGGTAGTAATGCTAGTGATTTAGCATTGGGGTTTTTTGTAGGTATCGATACACATTCCGAAGCTATTCGCGATTTAAAAATTACCTATTACTACAGCGGCGACCAAGGACGTTATTTATTTGGCGGATTAGAAGTAAACGATAGTAATAATATGAACGAGCATTTATGGGGAGACGATTTTTTTAATATTGATGTTAATTGTAATGGTGCAACAGGCGATAATGTTTTAGGACTAAATCAAAAAAGTATCGATAATTTAATTGATTTTACTAATGTAGTAGGAAAAATAAATGGTAGCGCTACAGATGGTGTAGTAACTGAAACTTCTGCAAAAATGAACAATTATTTAACCGGATTGCAATTTCCTGCTAAATATTTTTACTATACTTCTATTGGTGTAGAAAATCACACAGCGTTGCCAAACCAGTATTACCAAATAATGCAAGGACTCGATGAACCTAACTTTAACGAACTAGCCTATGAAGTAGCGACTAATACCGAATATTATGGTTTTACAACTGTACAAGAAAATAGTGCCAATGCAGATAATGATTTTTATAAATTTAGTGTTAGCGATGAAATGATTACTACCGTTACCGTTAATGAAATAGCAACCTCGCAACTTACCGTACAGTTATTAGACAATGCTGGCAACACAATTACACCCGTAACTACAAATACCGGAAATGCTGCTACACTTAATGCAACTTTAGCTCCTGGCGATTATTTTTTAAAAATTGTAAGTACAGCGCCATCGAATACCGATTATCAAACTCCTTATGTATTTAGTATTAATACTACTTTAGAAACTACAAGTTTTACTACAAATAATGAGTTTATTATTTATCCTAATCCGTTTAACGATTATATTGCAATTGAAAATGGAAATTTTGCAAAAGGAGAATTTTATACTATAAATGGTCAAAAAGTTTTAACGTTTACAACGGAAACTAAAATTGCTACTTCGCAACTGGCAAAAGGAACTTATGTTTTGGTTTTAACAAATAATAATGGTAAAGTTGTTACTAAAAAAGTAGTAAAAGAATAAGCGAAATTAAAATCGGTTTTTCATAAAATACGAGCTAATCCAAAAACCGTTTATTTTAATAGCGTTTCGTAAAATTCGTTCTAAATATTTAGTATCGCCATACGCCCAGTCGGTAGCACGTTTGTTAGTAACAATGCCATTTTCGTAAATAATAAAATCGGGAACGTTTGTTAAAGACTCTTTTTTATAAAAATCGGAATTCCAATACGAATATTTAAAACGCAATAAAACATCTGTATATTTTTCGGTAATCCAAGATAAATTTTCGCCTAAATATAATTTTTCGTTTGTAAAAACATTTCGATCTAAAAATTGCAACAAATGTTTTGATGGCGAAATTTTCTTTGAAAATGCAACCATTTTTTGATTGTCTTTATCGTTTAAGGCTACAATAAGTGCTTGTTTTAATTCATCAAAAGATTTGTATCCATCATGTATATCCATTATTTGTGCTTCACTAGATAACCTTCCGTTATCTTGTAATATGTGCATTTTCCCATTATAAAAAGCAAAAGCTTCGTAATGTTCTTTTTCAGCAATAAATTCAAAGTTTGCAATTTCATCAAATGGACCATTATTTAAAACAATTCCTTTTTCGTTTAGCAAACAATATGTGTTTTTTTCTTTTGCTTTAAATAAATTTGAACTACTAATTTTTTCAATATAATTGTACTTAAAAGGTGTAATTATTTGATTTTCAATATTTATAATTCCGAATTTTTTGTTTTTCTTGGCAACGAAACTAACATTTTTTGTATCTTCTCCTTGAAAATTAATACTAAGAAAATCGTAAATTAAAGGAATAATTGTTTTGTTATTTTCATCGACTATTCCAAATTTTTTATTGTTTTTTACCAAGTAATAGCTTTTATTAGGTTGATTAAACAAATCAAAAAACTGAAGAATTTCATCATACATAAACGGAATAGTTGCATAGCCTAATTCTTCATTAAATAAAGCTGTTTTTCCGTTTGTATTTTTTAAAACAATGTTGTTATCTGGAATTTTAAAAAATTGGTCGTCTTCTAAGTAAAAATATTCTGTAATTTCGTTAGGATAAAGAACTTTATTATCTTTGTTAATTATAGTATAAGTACCATCTTTTAAGGCAAAAAACAATTTGCTATTATGGGTGTACGATCTACGAATAGTTGTATATACTGCTGGTAAAATTTCATTTCCATTGGCATCGTACAAACCTGCTTTTTCATCGGGTGTAATTACTTCATAATTATTTTCACCAAGTTCAAAAATATATTTATACGCTACGGGAAATAATAATTTATTTTTTGATAAATTGAATATTCCGTAAAGATTATCATTGGTAACTTTAACCAAATTTTTATCGTCTAAAAAAGTATCAAAATCATCGTAAGCTATGGGTATAAGTGTTTCGCCTTTAGTGCTTACAATTCCTTTCTTTTTATTTTGAGTTACAATAAATTTGTTGCTCGAAATATAAATATCGTCATATACAAAAGGTAAAATTTCATTACAATTATAATCTATTAATCCGTTTTTTCCGTTTTTTGTTAATTCAATATAAGTTGTTCCGTCTAAATGTATATTTTGATATTGTGGTGTTATAATTTTATTTGAATTTTTAAAAAAAATACCTTTCAAATTATTTTCTTCAATAATTACAGCTTGTCTATAACTATTATCGTCTTTTATTTTGTCTAGTGTTATTGGATAAATTTGCTCTTTATGGTTATAAATTCCAAATTTTCCGTTTTTTTCCACATAATAATACTGTAACGGTTTTGTTGAATAAAAAAAATTGTGCTTTTCTATTTGCTGCTTTTCATAATTGGTATTTAATGAACCTGTAGTAGTATGAATAGCATCGTACTCAAAATTTAGAAAAAGGTCATTATCGAGAAAAAGTCCGTATTTAGTATCGTTTTTAATAACCAAAGCATCGTTTTGATACACTATAATTTCGTTGCTCGAAAATTTTGTTTTTTTATTAAAAATATAAATATCGAGCGCATTTGTTTCTGGATTACGAATTAAAGAAAGTCCGTTTTTACTCGAATACTCTATTTTATTTGGTTGTAATTTTAGAATGCTTTTACCTTCGGTATCAAAAGTTGCCGTTTTATTTTTTTTAGTAACAAAAAATGTATTACCCCTATAAAAATAACTTATATCATCATACTTAACAGGAATAATATCTTTTTTACCATCAATTGTAATTACACCTTTTTTAGAACCTATCGCAACAATATATAAACTTCCTGTACTACTTATTATATTGTCATAAATAGGTTCAACTAAAGTATCGCCTTTATACTTTCGCACTCCTTTTTTCCCATTTTTACTAGTAAAAATACTAATTGCCTTACTACTGTCGAAAGCAGGTGCTTCTACTGAGGGTTCCATTACAGGATAAGCAATTCCGCCTTCTTCGGTTGCTACTCCTCTTCTATTTATTATTTGCGATTGCAAAAGATTACTGATAATACAAAAAAATAATAAAAATAGTGTTTTCATAAAGTGTTTATTAACTTTAATTAAAATAAAAAAACAGCTCTAATTTGAAGCCGTTTTTAAAAACAAAAAAGAAGTTATTAAAGTTTCGCATCTTTAATTTCATCAATAATTTCAGGATTTAATAAGGTAGATGTATCGCCAAAGTTGCTAAAATCGTCTTCGGCAATTTTACGCAAAATTCTTCGCATAATTTTACCCGAACGTGTTTTAGGCAATCCGCTTACAAATTGAATTTTATCTAATTTTGCAATTGGACCTATTTGATCAGAAATCAAATTGTTGATTTCTTTTCTCAAATTATCTTGATTACGTGATTCTCCTGTTTCTTTTAAAATAACATAGCCATAAAGTGCATTTCCTTTAATATCGTGTGGAAAACCTACAATAGCACTTTCGGCAACGGCAGGGTGTTCGTTTATAGCATCTTCAATAGGTGCTGTTCCTAAATTATGTCCCGAAACAATAATGACATCATCTACTCTACCAGTTATTCTATAATAGCCTACTTCATCTCGCAAAGCACCATCGCCTGTAAAATATTTACCTGGATAGGCTTTATAATATGTATCTATATACCGTTGGTGGTCGCCCCAAATAGTACGAGCCATACTGGGCCAAGGAAATTTTATACACAAACTGCCTGTTACTTGGTTGCCCTCAATTTCATTACGTAATTCGTCCATTAATACCGGTTGTATTCCTGGTAATGGTAAAGATGCGTAAGTAGGTTTTGTAGGCGTTACAAACGGAATAGGTGAAATCATAATCCCTCCTGTTTCGGTTTGCCACCAAGTATCTACTAATGGGCAACGTTTTCCGCCTACATGGTCGTTGTACCAGTGCCACGCCTCTTCGTTTATGGGTTCGCCAACCGAACCAATAACTTTTAAGGAGTTAAGTGGATATTTTTGTACAAAATCTAAACTTTCTTTTGCTAATGCTCGAATAGCTGTTGGTGCGGTGTAAAATTGGTTTACTTTATGTTTTTCGATTACTTCCCAAAAACGACTAAAATCGGGGTATGACGGAACGCCTTCAAATAATACAGTAGTGGCTCCGTTTAAAAGTGGGCCGTATAAAATATAAGAATGACCTGTAATCCAACCGATATCTGCGGTGCACCAATACACATCGTTTTCTTCATATTGAAATACATTTTTAAACGTATAAGCGGTATAAACCATATAACCTGCTGTAGTATGAACCATTCCTTTGGGTTTACCTGTAGAACCCGAAGTGTATAAAATAAATAGCGGATCTTCAGCATCTATAATAGCTGCAATATGATTATCTTGAGCTTTGTCTAATAACGGTTTAATCCATTGATCGCGCCCTTCTTTCATAGAAACAGTTTCATTTGTTCGCTTTACAACTAAAACCTTATTAACATTAGAACATTTTTCTAATGCTTCATCTACAATTCCTTTTAAATTAATCGTTTTGTTTCCTCTAAAACCGCCATCGGAAGTAATTACCATTTTAGCATCACAATCATTAACTCGAGACGCTAAAGCAGAAGAAGAAAAACCAGCAAATACA
>NZ_JAWKMX010000034.1:0-14655 GCF_041392005.1 Flavobacterium sp. | reverse complement strand
CAAAACATTTAGATGAGAAAGTAGCTGCGTTACACTTGGCAAAAATTGGTGTAGAATTAGAAACCTTATCGCCAGACCAAGCGAAATATATTGGTGTTACGGTTGAAGGACCATTTAAACCAGAGTATTACAGATATTAATTGTCATGCTGAACTCGATTTAGCATCTCACCTATACAAACCTGCAAGAATTTTTGCAGGTTTTTTTGTATAGTCAAAAAAATAATTTTGTCTTTTTTATTTTACAGTATTCCTTTTTAGCAACCATGTAGCATATTCACCCGATTCTAAAAATTTATATATTTCTAGTTGTTTCATTTCCTCTACTGTTTGTGGAGCATTTTCTTGATTAATTGATTTTGTAATAACTGAAGCTTCATTTATTTTTTTATTTTCGGCAACATAAAAAGAATAAGAATTTATATTTCTTTGATAATTTCCACTTTGACCAGCATACAAATTGTTATCGAAAGAGTGCTCGTTAATAGCCTTATTTGAATTTGCATTAAACCCAACCGAATAATGTCCTGGTGCACCTAACTGAAACCTAGTGGCTGTATAACCATAGCCGCCATACGAAATAAAAGGAGTTGGCATACCTTGTAAAACCTCGCTGTATGTATTGCCTTGATTATTCTGTATTGTTAACCTAGGAGCAGTAGAAGTTTGTTGTGCATCGCCACCTAACTTACATTCAGTTTCTGTAAATTGATTAAAAACCGTAGTTGCAAGTTGAATCCAATCGCCTGGACTAAGTGTTCCTGTTGGTGGATTTGCAGAATTAAAATATTCTCCTGTAGATTCATTGTAATAAAGTTCGTTTACTGTTTGCGATGTACCAAACTGATCGTAAATAGTAACTAGCGATGGAATGGTAAGATCTGCCATTTTCAGACCTGAGCAAAGTTCTTCTTCTTCACAAGATAAATTGGAAAAAACAATTAGAGAACTACTAGCGATAAATAATATTGCCAATACATTTTGATTTAAAAATTTTGATTTTTTCATATCGATATAATTTTGATTAAAATTTATTTTTTAAAAAACACTTGCTGTAAAAAAAAGTATAAAACAAAACGAAAACGAAAATAAATATTGCTATTAATTGAGAATGCGTTAAATTTAAATCTGTGAGAAACCCGACATTATTCCCTCTAATTTTCTCTATAAAAAATCTAAACACAGAATACGATGTTAAATACATTAAAAATATTTGTCCGTTTTCTTTTTTTAAATTGTAGCATTTGAGTAAAATAAAAAAAAGACAAAACAAAAAAGAAGCTTCATAAAGCTGAGTTGGATGTACCTTTACAGGATATGTTTTTGGAAATATTACTCCTAAACGAGAATAAGTTTCACTCCCATAGCAACACCCTGCCATAAAACACCCTATCCTACTAAAACCATGTAGCAAAGGCAAACCAATAGCTAAAATATCTAAAGCCTTTAAAATTGATATCTTTTTAATTTTAAAATAAACAATGGAAGAAATTAACGAAAAAATAAATGCTCCGTAAAAAACAAATCCTTTTGTAATATTTTTTGATGATAGGTTTTCGAAATTTTGAGTGAAATTTTCAAAAAGATAAAATAACTTTCCGCCAATTAAACTAGAAACAAAAACAATAAAAACATAATTAACTGTTAAAAATTTAATATTATTTTTTCTTTCATAATACTTAACTATTTGGCTAAATAATAGGAAGCCAATCAAAATAAAAGTTGGATATGAATAGATTTTAACAGAGTCTATTCCTATAAAAAAATCGAAAGGTACTTTAAACTCAAATAATACTCTGCGCATAATTTATTTCTAATTGATTAAAACTTTTGAGTTATTTATTGTTGGTTTTGCTATAAAAAAAGAGCAGTTATTAAGATTAAAATTTTCTGAAACCTCAATATTGGCAATTATTGTTTTTCCAAAAAATTTTGAATTACTACAATCGGTATTCTTGTGTGATGTATCTACGAAATTAAAATCGTTTGCAAAAGTGGCATAACTAAAATTTGCTTTTTCAAAAAAATTAGCATAATTAAAATAACTTTTACCTCTAACGTCTAACAATGAAAAATCTGTATATCCGTAAAATTTTGATGAGCTAAATTGCAAATCGGAATTAAAAGTAGCACTTTGGAAATTAACCGTATGGTTAAATTCTGTCGTCATAAAATTAGCCGCTTGAAAAAAGAAACTATTTTGAAATCGGGTTTCCTTATCAAAAATACACCCATTAAAGTGACTCTTTAATAAAAAATTAGCTTCTTCAAAATTTGCATTACTTTTAAAATACGATTTTGTAAAATCTGTTTTACTAATAAAAGTAGCTCCTCTAAAATTAACCTCATCATAAAAAGTGCAGTTTATAAATGAAACATTAGCCTTAAAAGTGGCTATATAAATATTATCATTCATTTTCTTAAAAGCCTTTATTGGTTTTTTAAAGGTGCAGTTTATAAAAGTAATACCAGATTCTATTGTAGCATTATAGGTATTATATGCGGTAATGTGAGAGCTGGCGTAGCTAGTAAAATCTATTTCGTAATTAAATGTTTCATCTTGAAATAAAACATTTTTATTAGCTTTTACCAATTCCTCTACAGTTGCATTACCTTTTGATTGTGTTTCTTGTGTTGCACACGACATAAAAAGTGTAATTAAAATCGTTGTTTTTATTGCTCTTATCATTTCTTTTTGTTGTAAGGTGCGCTATCTAATTCTTTTTGATGTCTTAAAATTTTAGATTTTAATTCTCCATTATTATATTCTCTTTTAATAAAATCTAATATTTCTTCAGAAGTGTAGGCATTTGGTGTTTGCTTACTAACTATTTTGTTATGCTCGTTTCTTTTTAAATTAGTAGGAGTTGCTTCTAAAGTATTTGAAAAATTAAAATTGTTTTTATTATTTTCAGAACTTCTAGAACTATATCCATAATCAAAATATTTAGGTTGATTAGTGGTGTAGAATAAATTGTTCATTTCGTCTAACTCTACAAAGCTATCGCCAGCGTCTGCTAGTACAACCAAATAATAATAACCTGTTAGTGGTGGCATATTATAGGATCTAGAAGCATATGACGATCCAAATATAGTTCCTGCAAAATTACTACCTGGTAATAAATTTATATTGAATGTACAAGTATAATTATTATCGCAATAATAGCTGCCATAACTAGTAGAAGTATTAAAATCATCTGCAAATATTACGCCGTAATCATTAGCATTGTAAGCATTAAAATAAATATAATACACACTCCAATTATTGTTAGCACTTGCTGTTTGATTACCTATGTTATAGACATTAAATTCTATTTTTCGGTTATTAATAACTCCTGTGTTTTGGTAATTGGAATAATCTGCAAAAACCCAAGCTGCTAAATCAACACCCGAAACATTAGGATTAGTTTCATCTGGTGGTGTATTATCGTTTCCTCCTTCTGCATTAGCGGCTATAAACAAAGGCTTGTCTCCATTTGATCCTGTACAAAACTCGTTTATAAAAAAATTATAATCAACCCAACAATAGCCATTGTTTCCCCAATATTCGCCCCATGAGTTAATAATTTTAAAAGCACCATTTGCCCCTTTATTATCATCGTAGCCTGCCACAACCATTGCATGATAAGCATGCTGACCTACATTATTATAACTCGTATTAGAAGAAAGCACATTGCTACTGTTCCAAGTCATAAAATTATCGGCTAGTTTGGCACCAAATACTACTGGAATATTATTGGCTAAATTTTGTTTTATACTCTGAACCGTTCCTTCTATTTTTCGCCAATATTTAATTTTGTTTTGACTAGCTTCGCTATTCCAATTTGCTTGCAAATTTGATGAAGAACAATTACCTAACCCATTATACGGTACCGTTTGCATGGTTGCAACACCTCTATTTTGAAGTATTTCAAATGCTGTTGAAAAGTTAGTTCCATTACAATTTCCTCCTTTTTGATTATCTGGAATTGCTGTAAATAAATCTTTTGGGCTAAATTGATTTGCTGTAGCATATAAATCGCTAGTCGAGAGATTTTTACTTATACCGTTTAATGCTGTTTTAGCATTATATGCAACAGCCCAAGCTACACAAGTACCATAATTACCTTGATTGCCTATTGGAGGAAATTTTGGAACTAAATCTACAGACGAAGGTAAACTACCACTCCCAAAACCAAAATTTGTAGATGATGGTGTTGTGCTCATATCGTCAGAACCGTTCCAACCAAACCAAAATTCTAAAGAATTAGTTTCTCCATCTGAATTTTCTTCTTCTTCAGAACAACTATAATCTACCATACAGATAAAAAACAATAAAAATAATAAAACCCCTTTTTTCATAATACTATAGTTTTATAACAAAAATATAATAACTAAAAATGACAAAAAATACCCAGTTATGGGTATTTTTTAAGGATTCATTATTATTTTAAATGTTTTTTAAAAAATTATTTTAAAGTTTTAGTTAAAAATTCATTACTACACTTGTAGAATTAAAAAATATTTCTACATTTGTAGAGTAATTTCTAAAAACATAGAGCAATGAAGTTGTCAAAAACAGAAGAACAAGTAATGGAACACCTTTGGAAATTGGAAAAAGCTTTTATGAAAGATTTATTAGAAGCCTATCCCAAACCCAAACCAGCACCTACCACATTGGCTACCTTATTAAAACGTATGATCGATAAAAAGTTTGTCGCTTATACTGAATATGGAAATTCTCGACAATATTATCCGTTAATTACCAAATCCAATTATTTTTCAAAACATGTAAACGGATTAATAAAAGATTTCTTCAATAACTCGGCAGCGCAATTTGCATCGTTTTTTACCACCGAAACCAATTTGTCTGAAAAAGAATTGGAAGAATTAAAAAACATCATCGATTCACAACTTAAAGCCAAACGAAATGATTAATTTTTTTATAGAATCAACGGTTTCTTTAACTGTATTTTTGCTGTTTTACTACATTTTTTTACAAAACGAAAAAATGTATGTTTTCAACCGTTTTTATTTGTTAACAGCATTGGTGATTTCGTTTTGCATTCCATTTATTAATTACACCACTACAGTAATTCAAGAAGTAGTAATACCAACCAATCAAATTGAAACTACAATTCCAGTTCCAGAAAATTCAAATAATGCAATTTTTAGTCAAGAAACAAATCCGTTACCTTGGTTTTTGATACTGTATTGTATCGTAACCTGTGTTTTATTCATTCGATTAATTATCAATATTTGGAAGTTTAAGCAAATCATTTCAAAAAATGAAATGCTACATTTCAAGCAGTACAATGTAGTCATTGTAAATGATGCTATTGTTCCGCATTCGTTTTTAAACTACATATTTATATCAAAAAATAACTTTTCAAAAGATATTGATAAAAACGAAATTGTATTGCACGAAATTGCTCATGTAAAACAAAAACACAGTTTCGATGTCATATTTATTGAAGTTTTACGCGTTGTTTTTTGGTTTCAACCGCTCTTGTATTTTTACAAAAAAGCCATTCAACTCAACCACGAATTTATAGCGGATAATGCTGTATTAAACAAAGGAATTTCTATTAATAATTACCAACAATTATTACTGCAATCGCAAACGTATCAACCAATAAATTTAGCGAGTAATTTTAATTTTTTAATAACAAAAAAACGATTTCTTATGATGACTAAAAAAACTTCTACTCTAAAAATGATTTTAAAAACCACTGGTATTTTACCCGTTGCGTCGTTGCTTATTTATTTTTTATGTTTCGAAACGGTAGCTCAAGTTAAAGTAGTTCAACCACAACCTACTCCAGTTGACAAAAAATTACCTATTGAAAAAACAATTAACCCATTAAATACATCAAAACCAGTTACTAAAAATAATATTGAAGATGATAAATTACTCACAGTAAAAGATGTCGATTCTGTTAAAACAAAACCATCAATTGTTGTAGAAAAAGTAGTTAAAATAGAATATGATGGGAAATTTTATTGGGGATCAAAAAATGTAGATGGTACAAAAGAATTTTTCAATCAATGGGGAGTTTTAGTAACCGATGAAAAACTAATTGCTACTTTAAATAAACATTATGATTCATCTATAATTGATAACCATTCGATTGATAAACCTACGGTTAAATTTAGTGCTAACACAGAAGATGACCATTTGGATTTAGAAAAATCATTAAAAAAAGAAATCGAACAAAACACTTTAGTGCTTTCAACACCTGAAGGCATACTCACTAAAAAAGATGGAAAGATTTATGTAGGCGAAAATAATGAGTCGTTTTTAAATAAAGAGGTAGGCTATTTATATGTCGAAAATTTTGGTACGTTTTGGTATGTTACAAATGAAAAAGATAAAAAAATTGACGTTTACACCCGCTGGGGTAGAATTTCAAAAACACTAACGGATTACTTCAATTAATCATTTTAAATTTTAAATTTTACATTCATAAAATTTCAAAATTAAACAGTTTATGAATGTAAAATTTCCTCTTGTATTTTTTTTGTCAAACCATTAAAAACCAATTCGTAGGAATGATTTATAAGTTCAATTAAAAGTTTTTGCGATACATCTCCATTTACTGAAACGGTATTCCAATGCACTTTACTCATGTGCCAACCGGGTTTTACGGCTTCGTATTGTTCGCGAAGTTCAATAGCACGGTCGGGATTACACTTTAAATTAAGCGACGGATTTCCTTTTTCCCATTCTTTTAATGATGCTAAACAAAACATTTTTCCGCCAACTTTAAAAACTAAGGTATCTTCATCAAACGGGAAATGTTCGGTAACGCCTTTTTTACTTAAACAAAATTCGTATAATTGCTGGATATTCATAATTAAGTGATTAATGAAAAGTAATTAGTGATTAGCTTCAATTTTATATAAAATCGGTTTTGATGGTGAGGCATCATTTTCAAACGACGCCATTTGTAAGTTCAGTAAGTAGCTTCCGTCTTTAATTGAATTTTCTACAAAAATCATTTCGGTTATGGTACAATCTAGGCGTGCATCGTCATTTAGTTTATCGATATTGGTTACGTTCCAAAAGGCTTTGTGTGCCAATAATTTTCCTTGGTCGTGTTCTTTATCAACACTAGGCAAATCAATTAATAAATGTTGTACACCTATTTTTTTTAAATAAATAGCGGCTTTTTCATCTAAATACGGCGGATTTGAGTGGGAATAATTTTTATGTTTTTTTTCTTCCAAATTAGGAAGTGTTCTAATCACAATAGCTTCTGGTTTTTTTCCTTGTAAAGCATTTTTAATTTGCTCATTTGTAATAATAAAATCATCGCCTATGACTTTGGGTTCTACAGAAATTAATTCAGCTAAAAAGAAAAAGGTTTTTAAGTGTTGATTAACACTGTAAAAATCATTTGTAATATGCCCTAAACATTCGGTATGTGTACCATGAGCATGCGGATTGAAAAAAATATTGTTAAAATTAGTTGATGATTTTCCTTCGGAAACTTTTCCAATCCAGTCGCCCATAGTTACCGGTTCAATTTTTGGTTCGTTTTGATACCACGCAATAGGGTTTTGATTATCGTTTGTAAGTGAAATTGAAATATCTAAAGGTTTTGATAAATCAACCTGTACGATTTGTTGTTGTAATTGAATAGTTGCTTTCAAATGGAATATTATTTTTGATGCAAGAAGTTATAATAATTTGTAACAACTACTTGCTTTGTTTTAAACTAATTTGAATGGTTGTGCCACATCCTATTTCAGATTGTAACACTTTAATTCTACCATTATGATAATCTTCTACTATACGCTTAGTAAGCGACAAGCCTAAACCCCAGCCTCTTTTTTTAGTAGTATAGCCTGGTTCAAAAATTTTTTTAAACTGATTTTTTGCAATACCTTTCCCTGTATCAATAACTTTTATTTTTACAGTGTCTTCTATTTGTATAATTTCTATAGTTAATTTACCTTTTCCTTTCATGGCATCTATGGCGTTTTTAACTAGGTTTTCTATTGTCCAGCTGTGTAGCGCTGCATTTATTTGTGTAAAAATGGGCATTTTTGGCGCTTCAAAAGTAAATTCAACTTGTTTAGATGAACGTACTTTTAAATAATCGAATGCTATTTTTGTTTCGCTTATAATATCTAATTTCTCTAAAACTGGTTTACTTCCTATTTTAGAAAATCTATCGGTTATGGTTTGTAATCTGGTTATATCTTTTTCAATTTCGATTACTGCTTCGGAATTGCTGTTTTCAGATTTTAGAAATTCTATCCACCCTAATAACGACGATAGTGGCGTTCCTATTTGATGTGCTGTTTCTTTTGCCATTCCTGCCCATAATTTGTTTTGCAACGACATTTTTGTAGCGCTGTAAAAATTATAAACTACCGTAGCAAACAAAATAATAATTAGCAATAACGCTATAGGATAATATTTTAATTTGTTTAACAATGGCGAATTACCGTAGTATAAATTTCTAAAATCAGTTTCAGAAATATTCATTCGTATAGGTTTATTCTCCGATTTTAATTGTTTCAATACTAGTTGTAATTGCTGTGGGTTTTGTGCCGTTTTTTCATCAATATTATTATGCCCAATAATACTGTCGTTACGGTTCGTTAAAATTATAGGAATGCTAGTATTAGTACTTATAATTTGCAAAGGCAAGTCTAAATCGGTATATTCATTTGCGTTAGCCAAGCTTTTTTGAGCCGATGCCCAGAGCTCTACTTTATTGCGTTCTTCTATTTTAACTATTTGAAAAAAATTATAGGTATTCCAAACAATTAAAACAACAATAAAAAAAGAGGCTAAAATTAAAAGCCATCGTGTACGCGATCGTTTATCAGAAAACAACATAGTAGTAATTTATGTAAAAATACTGATTTTTTATAATGTAATTTTAAAATCAGTTATATCTTTAAAAAATACCTAATAGCTTTTATAATTTATCGTTGAATTGTTACAAATCTTTAATTACATTTGCAATCGATTTCGTAATTATACAATAAACAGAATGCTTCGCCTGTTGCGTAGCACTCGCAATGCTAAATTATATGAAACCCGATTTATTTCAAGCTCCTGATTATTACCAACTTGACGATTTATTAACCGAAGAACACAAACTAGTACGCGATGCTGCCCGTGCATGGGTAAAAAAGGAAATTTCGCCTATTATTGAAGAATACGCACAACGTGCCGAATTTCCTAAACAAATTATTAAAGGTTTAGGAGAAATTGGCGGTTTTGGCCCATATATTCCAGAAGAATATGGCGGTGCTGGATTAGACCAAATTTCATATGGCTTAATTATGCAAGAAATTGAACGTGGCGATAGTGGCGTTCGTTCTACCTCATCTGTTCAATCTTCATTGGTTATGTACCCAATATGGAAATATGGAAACGAAGAGCAAAGAATGAAATATTTACCAAAATTAGCTACAGGCGAAATGATGGGGTGTTTTGGTTTAACCGAACCCGATTATGGTTCAAACCCAGGTGGAATGGTTACTAATTTTAAAGATATGGGCGATTATTATCTTTTAAATGGTGCTAAAATGTGGATTTCGAATGCGCCTTTTGCCGATATTGCTGTGGTATGGGCAAAAAATGAAGAAGGACGTATTCATGGTTTAATTGTAGAAAGAGGAATGGAAGGTTTTTCAACTCCTGAAACGCATAACAAATGGTCATTACGTGCAAGTGCCACGGGCGAATTAATTTTTGATAATGTAAAAGTTCCAAAAGAAAATTTATTACCTAATAAATCTGGGCTTGGTGCTCCACTAGGTTGTTTAGATTCGGCACGTTATGGTATTGCATGGGGTGCAATTGGAGCTGCAATGGATTGCTACGACACCGCTTTACGTTATTCAAAAGAGCGCATTCAATTCGACAAACCTATTGGTGCAACACAATTACAACAAAAAAAATTAGCCGAAATGATTACTGAAATCACGAAAGCACAATTATTGACTTGGCGTTTAGGTGTTTTACGCAACGAAGGAAGAGCAACTTCTGCACAAATTTCAATGGCAAAAAGAAATAATGTAGATATGGCAATTCACATTGCACGCGAAGCTCGTCAAATGCTTGGCGGAATGGGAATTACTGGCGAATACTCTATTATGCGCCATATGATGAACTTAGAATCGGTTATAACCTACGAAGGCACACACGACATCCATTTACTTATAACAGGTATGGATGTAACAGGATTTCCAGCTTTTAAATAACAATATAAAAAGAGAAACAAATTGTTTCTCTTTTTACTTTAAAGCCTAACTATTACTTTTTCACTGTAAATTAATATATTTGGTAAAAAGTTTCAAAATGTCATCTCAAGATAGATTAACGAAAGCTTACAAAGAAGCAAAACGAATTTCTTTTACCAATAACGATAAATTTATTTTGTTTAGCGATTGCCACCGTGGTGATGGAAGTTTTGCAGATGATTTTGCCAATAATCGTAATGTTTATTTTCATGCGTTGTCGCATTATTTTAATAACAATTTTACTTATATAGAGCTTGGCGACGGCGATGAATTATGGGAAAATTTATTTTTTAATGATATTTTTGAAGCAAACAAATCGGTTTACAAACTAATCCAAAAATTTTTCTTTAGCAACCGCCTTCATATGATTTATGGTAATCATGATATGGTGTGGCGCAATCCTGCGCTTGTAAAAAAGAAACTTAGCTCATATTTTGATCCACACGAGGGAAAAGAATTGCCTTTATTCCCTGATATTCAATATCACGAAGCAATTGTATTGCAAAACACAGATACCCAGCAAGAATTATTTTTAACACACGGCCATCAAGCCGATTTTATGAATTATGTAGGTTGGAAATTCAATCGCTTTATGGTTCGTGTTTTGTGGAAACCATTACAAGTTTGGGGTATAAAAGATCCTACTAGCCCTGCTAAAAACTATATCGAGCTTATTAAAGTAGAACGCCGTATAAAAAAATGGATTGCAAGTAACCATAATATAATAACCATAACAGGGCACACACATAGACCAAGATTTCCTAACGTGCAAGGAAACCCATTAAACTACTTTAACGATGGTAGTTGTGTACATCCAAGAAGCATTACTGGCATTGAAATTGTGAACGGAACCATTGCTTTAATAAAGTGGTTTATAGACACTAAAGACGATGGTACACTACAAGTTGTAAAAAGCTATTTAGAAGGTCCTGCTCCATTACACTTATACAAAAACACTAATGAAACAACCCATTAAATTATTAGAAATTGGTGCAGAAGGTGGCGCCATAATTCTTTATAAATGCCTTGACGATAGAAACAACGATTGGTACTACTTTAGTACAGAAGAAATGGCGTTTGATGAACTATTCGTAAACGGAATAATTAAAAAATCTAATTATTGTATGACAACTGCAGAAGCGTTATTAAAAATGGAACATCAGTACAACAATGTTTGGTCATTACATCCTTTGTATGTAGATGAAAGTTTACATGATATAGTATTACTTTTTTTACAAAATTATCTTTTGCAAGAAAAAAATATTATAGATTTTTACACGTGGAGCAACGTATTAAACACTACCGAAACAGCATTAATAAGTAAGATACAAATAAAATAATTAGCTTAGTTTATTACAACTTTAGAAGCAGTTACCTTATACGAATCGCCACCTGCAGTAGCTTCAATTGTTTTTGTTAACGAAGCTAAATCTTGAACATTAGCATCAAATGAAACAGTTGCTTCTTTAGTATCAAAATCTACCTTAGCTTCTTGTACACCTTCTAAAGCCGATAATTCGCCTTCTATTGCTTTGGCACAACCCATTGCACACGTCATACCATCAATAGTAAAACTAGCTTCTTCCATTTTGGCATTATCTGCTATAACTTTTTCTTTTTTTACAGTTATTTCTTCTGTTTTTGCAGCTTCTTCTTTACAAGCAACAAAAAACATACTTGCTAACACAACTAAACCTATTCCTTTTATAATTTTCATAATGAATTAATTTACAATATAACAAATTTACAAAAAAACGCCCATTTTTGAAAAATAAACCCGATTTTTGGCATTTTATTTTTATATGGAAAACAAAAATTATAAATGGTTTTTACTATTGTTTTTAGGCGTAGTTTGGGGAAGCTCTTTTATTTTAATGCAGTTAGGTTTAAAAGGAGTAAATGCTGTACAATTGGCAACATTGCGTATTTTATTTGCTGGGTTATTTTTATTACTTATTGGTTTTAAACAGTTAACCAAAATTCCTTCATATAAATGGAAATATATTGCGTTAACAGCTTTATGTGGAACATTTATGCCAGCTTTTCTATTTGCGACAGCACTGCAAAAAATTGATGGTTCGGTTAGTGCTATTTTAAACTCGTTAACACCTGTAAATACACTTATATTGGGTTTGTTGTTTTTTGGTTTATCTGTTCAAAAAAGGCAAGTTTTTGGTGTTTTATTAGGCTTTATAGGTTGCGTTTTTTTAATTGTATATGGAAATAGCGAAAATACCACAGAAAATTATTATTATGCTATTTTAGTTGTTATTGCTTCTATTTCTTACGGATTAAACGCTAATTTAATTAAGAAAAACTTATCCGATTTAAAGCCATTAACCATTAGTGTTGGGAATTTTGCTATAATGTTTCTACCCGCTTTACTAATTTTATATTCAACAGGTTTTTTCAAAAGTTTAAATCAGCCCGAAACAACTACTGCATTACGCTATATTGCAATTTTAGGAATTGTAGGCACAGGGTTATCTAATATTTTATTTTTTAAATTAATTCAAATTTCATCTCCTGTATTTGCTTCATCAGTAACGTATATTATACCTGTAGTTGCTTCTTTATTAGGTATTCTTTTTATGAATGAACAACTTAATAGTATACAAATTTTTGGCGCATTAATTATTTTACTAGGTGTGTATTTATCGAGTAAAAAGAAATAAAAAAAGCCACTTAAAAGTGGCTTTTCATATTGTTAACATTTAATTATGCTTCAAAAGGAACAATTGAAACATACGATTTGTTATCTTTTTTCTTTTGGAACTGAACAACACCATCTACTTTAGCGTGTAAAGTATGATCTTTACCCATATACACGTTTTCGCCTGGGTTGTGTTTAGAACCTCTTTGTCTTACAATGATGTTACCTGCAATAGCAGCTTGACCACCAAAAATCTTAACACCTAAGCGTTTCGATTCTGATTCTCTACCATTTTTAGAACTACCGACACCTTTTTTGTGAGCCATGACGTTTTAGGTTTTTAAGTTAATATTAAATTAAACAGCTCTACCGCCGTTTAATTCGTCTTGTAATTTTTGTAATTCGTCCCACTTTTCGTCAGCAGCTAATTGCGCTTGCTGTGCCCAAGTTGTAGGATCTAAATGTTGAACTTTAGCTTCTGCTGCATCTAAAATTTCTTTCACTTTTTCTGCAGATGTTTTCGCTAATTTAGCAAAAGTATCAATACCTGCAGCAACTAAAACTTCAGCAGCTTTTGGACCAATACCTTCAATTTTCTTTAAATCATCGCCTTTTTTAGTAGCTTTTTTTGCTTTTGGAGCTTCCGCAACAGGAGCATCTACTAATTTTTCAACTTTGGGAGCTGTTTCTTTTTTTGGAGCTGCTTTTTTAGCACCAGAAGCTACAATTCCTTCGATGATAATTTGTGTTAATGACTGGCGGTGACCATTTTTCTTTTTGTAACCTTTTCTTCTTTTCTTTTTGAAAACAATTACTTTATCACCTTTTAAGTGTTGTAACACTTTGGCTTCTACAGAAGCACCTTCTATAGCTGGGGCGCCTAAAGTTACTGTACCGTTGTTATCTAACAAAAGAACTTTATCAAACGAAACTTTGTTTCCTTCGTCTTCTGCTAAACGATGTACAAAAACTTTTTGGTCTTTGCTTACTTTAAATTGTTGCCCTGCTATCTCTACGATTGCGTACATACGTTATGAATTTAGTTAAAATTTCAAGAGTGCAAATATACTACTTATTATTAAACTAACAACAGCTATAATTAATTTTTAAAAATTCTTTTTACTTTCTTTATGAATTAGTTAGGTAATATGTAACAAAATTGCGAAATTGCGACTTATTATCTTTAGTTAATTTAAAAACAACTTATGAAAAAATTAATAATGGCTTTAAGTGCAGTAGCTTTATTGGGCGGAACAGTATCTGCTCAAAAGGTAACATTTGAAGAGTATGATTTAGACAACGGTTTACATGTTGTACTGCATCAAGACAACTCTGCTCCCGTAATTATAACCTCGGTAATGTACCATGTAGGTGCAAAAGATGAACAACCCGATAGAACTGGATTTGCACACTTTTTTGAACACTTATTGTTTGAAGGTACCCAGAACATAAAACGTGGCGAATGGTTTAAAATTGTAACAGCAAATGGCGGTAAAAACAACGCTAATACAACCGACGATCGCACTTATTATTACGAAGTATTTCCATCAAACAATTTAGAATTAGCCTTATGGATGGAATCGGAACGATTAATGCACCCTGTAATTAATCAAATTGGTGTTGACACACAAAACGAAGTAGTAAAAGAAGAAAAACGCCTTCGTATCGACAATCAACCTTATGGAAATTTATTCAAAGCGGTAAAGCAAAATATGTTTAAAGTGCATCCGTATCGCTGGACAACCATTGGCGAAA
>NZ_JAWKMX010000033.1:0-14906 GCF_041392005.1 Flavobacterium sp. | reverse complement strand
ATAATATTAACTGTAAAATCTGCAGTTTCACCATATGTACCACTATAACAAGGGTTTGAAGGGTTTTGTAATGCATCAGTAGCTACAATTCTCATTCTATGCTCACCAAGAGGTGCTGTTGCAGGCATAACAAATGACGCATCAAGTAAAGTTGGTGCAGCTGTTGTAGGCGAAAGTCCTACATATACGATTTCAGTAGCATCAAAATTATAATCATCGTTAAAGTCTATCCAAATAACTGTATTATAATCATAAGAATTTGTGCCAAAAGAAGTAACGTTAAAAGTAATTTGAACATTGTTATTTATGGCTTGCGACATATCAACTACTGTAGCTGTATGATCGTTATAAACTGGTGAAGCAGCTACTGTATTAGGAAAATCGGTTGTAACAATTTGTACATTAGTTATACCTGTGCCATCCACAGAAGTTGGAGCCGACGTACAGTAACAACCATTGGTACTAGTTGCAAACATTTCTTCTACACAATTTTCAGCAGGGCCTACTGCATTATAAGGTACTAGCGTAAAGTAATAAGTTGTACCTATTGTACCTGTAAAAGAATATGAAGTAGTATTACCTAAATCTTGGTTATCTAAAATATCGTTTGCACCTGTACTAGTTCCAATAGTTAAGTAATAACCATCGGCTCCTGTTGTTGCATCCCAAGTAATTTCGTTTTCAAAATTACCACAAGCCGCATCTGGAGTAGCCACAATATTTGTTGCACAAGGCGGAACAGTTGAAGGAATATTTTCTACAATTACATTATCAATATAAACTCTCCAACCATCTGGACTACCAGTAGGAACATGCCATGCTATGTTAACATCGCCAGAATAACTCGATATATCTATTATTTGTTCAACATAAGTAATATTACTATATGTTGCAACTGGTAATAAAACATTTGTAAAACTTGCAGGATCTGTACCCGCTGTTGATAATAACACTTCAAAATCATTTGGTTCTCCTGCACTTTGAACTCTATAATGGAATTTTAATCTTTGATTACCTGTTAAAGTTAAGGTTGGAGAAATTAACCAGTCATCATCTGCACCAGCATTAAAATCTGTATATAATGCCGCCACTTGATTACCTTCGTAAGGATTAGTCGCATAATCCATATTCCAAGAATCGCCATCGGCATTTTCATTTAAAACTGTCCAACAAGTTTGCGTTGCAGAATCTGAATTAAAACCTTCCATAAATGGAACCGGAAGTGCATCACAAAGCGTAGCAAAATTTACTGGGCCTACCCATTCGCTATTGCCGTCAGTACCCCCACAAGTTGCTCTAACCCATACTTCATAAGTAGTTGCAGGCGTTAAAGGATTTGAGTCGATATCTGTAGTAACTGCAAGTGCTTGTAAATCGCCAACATAAACTCCTGAGCCAGTAGGTTCACCAGTTCCTGCAGCTTGAATTACATATTCGAAATTGTACTGAGCCATTGAAGGATCTGTCCAAGATAAATCTACAGAATTTGTAGTTGCGTTAGCTGTCATTAAATTAGCTGGGTTAATACAAGTAGGTGCTGGGTTTACAACTGCATCTAAACAGAAATCAGTACTTTGTGGAGCTGGCCAAGTAGAAATATGAATATAATACGTAGTACCCGCTGTTAAAATATCTGAAGTAAATCCTATATCTCCAGCAGCTGTTGTTGTAGCAGAACCCAAACAATTATAAGTTCCACCATCTTCTGGACAACCATCTGACAGAGCAAAACCTGTCCATGCGGCAACACCTGTTAAATCTAAAGTTAGGGTTTCTCCTGTTTCTGTAGCGGTGTACGAAAAAATATAATCGTCTCCACCATCATAATTCCCTAAACACGTACTGTTGTCATAAACATCTGCACCACTCGAAGTATTCCCACATTGCTGTGTACCTGGCGTAAGTGCAACGGCATTTGCGCAACTATCTTGCGCAAAGACATTGTTAATAATTAACGAAAAAGTAATCGTTAATAAAAAAGTAATTTTTTTCATTCTATAATTAGGTATTAAGTTACTGGTGCTAAGATAAAATATTTTTAGCAAACCACCATAATATAACAAAAAAAACAGGTGTTATTAAGTAAACAACACCTGTTTTTAACATAAAAACTTAAAAAAGTTATATTTTTATACTTAAAACAGCTACCACCTCATTTGTATCAGCCTTATAATTAACCCCTTCAAAACCAAAGCCAAACAAATTTAAAAAATCGTTTTTATAACCTGCTAAATCGCCTATTTTATCTAAATTATCAGTATTGGCTATTGCCCAAAGTTCTTTTACTTTTTCTTGCACATCGCTACGCATTTCCCAGTCGTCTATTCTAATTCTATTTTTATCATCGGTTGGTATTTCTTTCCCACTATAGAGCCTATCTTGAAATAAGCGTTGCATTTGTTCTATACAACCTTCGTGTAATCCTTTTTCTTTCATTGTTTTATAAAGCAACGAAATATACAACGGAATTACTGGAATAGCAGAACTTGCTTGTGTTACCAAAGCTTTATTTACCGAAACATACGCTTTTCCGTTAATGCTTTCTAACGAATTGGTAATTTCGAAAGCAGTGGCTTCTAAATGGTCTTTTGCTTGACCAATTGTTCCTTTTCTATACACAGGCTCTGTAACTTCTGGCCCTATATAAGAATAGGCTAATGTTAACACACCATCTGCCAGTACTCCAGCCTGTTTCATATCGTTTATCCACATTGCCCAGTCTTCGCCTCCCATTACTTTTACGGTATTGGCTATTTCTTCTTCATTTGCGGGTTCTATAGAAACTTCTGAAACTTTTCCTGTATGAAAATCTACAGTTTTATCGGTAAATTTTTGCCCAATTGGCTTTAATGTAGAACGATATAAAATATCGGTTTTTGGATCTTTTCGTACGGGCGACGCTAAACTGTAAATAACCAAATCTACTTGACCTAAATCTTGCTTTATTAAATTAATTGTTTGCTCTTTTATTTCATTTGAAAAGGCATCGCCATTAATACTTTTAGCATATAAACCTGCAGCCGTTGCTTCGTTTTCAAAAGCTGCCGAATTGTACCAACCTGGTGTAGCTGTTTTACCTTCGCTAGGCTCTTTTTCGAAGAAAACACCTATTGTTGATGCTTGGTTACCAAATGCACTTGCTATACGCGATGCTAAACCAAAACCTGTTGAAGCACCAATTACCAGTACTCGTTTTGGGCCGTTAATTTTTCCTTTTGATTTTACATATTCTATTTGATTTTTAACATTTTGCGCACAACCTTCTGGATGGGCTGTTAAGCAAATAAAACCACGAATTCTAGGTTCAATAATCATACATTTTAGTTTTATAGATATACAAAAATACTATTTTTAATTTAATAATGTTTTGGCGTGTTGTAATGCCGATTCTGAAATATTTTTTCCCGATAACATTTCGGCTATTTCTACTACTCTATCGTTAAATGAAAGTAGCTTAATTTCTGAAACTGTCGTATCGGTTTGGCTATACTTAAACACTTTATAATGCTGGCTGCCTTTTGCTGCTATTTGAGGCAAATGTGTAATGGCAAAAACTTGCATTTTTTGGCTCATTTTCTTCATAATTTCGCCCATTTTTAAAGCTACTTCTCCAGAAACACCTGTATCTATTTCATCAAAAATAATGGTAGGAAGATTAGAGTACGCTGCAACAATAGATTTTATAGCTAACATAATTCTAGATAATTCTCCACCCGAAGCTGTTTTTTTTAACAAACCAAGTTCCACTCCTTGATTGGCTGAAAACAAAAACTGCACATCGTCTGTACCCATTTTTTGAAAATCTGAAAGTGTGGTAAAATTAAATGCTATTTGTGCATTTGGAATACCTAATTGCTTAATACTATTTTCGATTTTAGTAGCTAATTCTGGAGCCACTTTTTTACGATTAATCGAAATTTGATTAGCCAACTGTGTTATGTTTTGAGTAATTGTTTCAATTTCGGCTTTTAGTTGTTGTATTTGGTTTTGCAAACCGTCAACTTTAATTACTTTTTCATCTAATTCTTGCTGTATTTGCAATAGTTCTGAAATGGTTGTTACCTGATGCTTTTGTTGCAAACTATAAATTGTTTGCAATTTTGTATTAATAAATTCTAAACGTTCCGGATTGTCGTTTAACTTTTCGGTTAACTGTAAGGTTTCGTCTAAAATATCTTGAAATTCTATAGTAATACTGGTAATTCTATTGTGCAAATCGTTATAATTGTTAGCAAAAGAACTTATTTTTTGAAATGCGTTTTTTATTTCTTTTAAATTGTACTGCACACCTACTTGGTCGTTATTAGCTATTGCTAAAGTTTTATCTAAACTTTCTTTAATTAGCTCTACATTTGCAAGTTGTTCTCGTTCTTCTTCTAAATCTTGTTGTTCATTGCTTTTTAATTGTGCTGCTACTAATTCTTGTAATAAGAATTGGTTATACTCTTGTTCTTTAGCTAAACTATTTTGTTCTTCTTGAAAAGCATTTATTTTTTGTTGCGCTTTTTTTAATTGCTTTAAATTTTGTTGGTATTCTGTAAGCAAGCTAGTGTTTTGAGCTATACTATCTAACAATTCAATTTGATAGGTATCGTTAAACAAATTGCTTGTTTGATTTTGCGAATGAATATCTATTAAATAGCTAGCAAGTTCTTGCAAAACGCTTAAATTAACTGGGCTATCGTTTACAAATGCGCGCGATTTACCCGATGGCAGTATTTCGCGGCGTATTATGGTTTCGTCTTCGTAATCTAAATCGTGCTGATTGAAAATTGGTTGCAAATTATAGTTTTGCAGTTGAAAGCGAGCTTCTATAACACACTTTTGTTCTTTATTTTTAAGCGAATTTAAATCGGCTCTATTACCTAAAACAAGACCAATTGCGCCTAATAAAATTGATTTTCCCGCGCCTGTTTCGCCCGTAATAACAGATAAATTAGTAAAAAAATCGATTTCTAAGCTTTCTATTAAAGCGTAATTTTTAATAGTTAATGAAAGTAACATAAAAATTAACGAATATTATTCCATTTCTGAGAATTTAATGGAGAAATTCTATTTAAAATTGAAATTAATTTTTTTGTATCGACTTGTGGCCCACCTGTAAATATAGATACAATTTCATCTGCTTTTGCATCAAAAAATGTTCTTGTTACAAGTGCATTTGGGCGAAAACTTTGAATTTCTGAAAGTGTTGCTATAGACTGACTTACTTTTTCTTTTCCTGCTTTGGTGTCGTCTGCCATTATATCTAATCCTTGAAAATGATATTCAAATAGTGCTGTTCGGTAAGCTGTATAAGTATTCGATAATAAATCGGTTATTAAAAAGTAACGGTTATTGTTGTTTCCTTCGTTTTGTGTCCAACCACCATAACCCGATGATTGTGCAATATTCATAATATTTGCAGCAATTTTTAAATGTTCGTTTCCGCCCATTGCGCTGTAAGTATCTTTATCTAATGCAATGATAATATGAGCATAATACGCCAAAACCGAAACTAAATTTGAAGTAAACGAATTTTGATCGTAAATTAATTGTTCAAATTCTAAAAATCGGAAGGCAAAATCTTTATCGTTTAAATTAAGAATTGGCGAGGTATAGTTAGAATTGTAAATAGGGCGAGACGATTGAATTTGCAACGTAGCTTTAATAACGTTAGAATCGGGATTAAACTCTGAAACATTAATAAAAAAATTACAATTTATTTTTTCATTTTGCTCATATTTTTGGTTTGTCCACGCTGTATTATTAATAAAATCGTTTACTTTTTTTTGTAAGTTTTTAAATATTTGCGGATTTACATCGGTCATTCTATCGGCATTTACCGAAACAGTTGCTTGAAGTTCTTGTGCCTGAATAAAGGAACAAAAACACAAAAAACAAATAGTATATAAGTAGCTACGCATTGTAATGAGTTATTATTTTGGATATGATATCTTTAGCAACATCGGCTTTCGATTTCAAATCCATTGGTTCTACAACAAAATTCTTATCGATAAAGGTAACTTTATTTGTTGAAAATCCAAAACCAGCACCTTTATCATTTAACGAATTTAATACAATTAAATCTAAATTCTTTTTTATTATTTTTTGCTTTGCGTGTTCTAATTCGTTTTCGGTTTCTAGTGCAAAGCCTATTAAATATTGTTTTTCTTTATTTTTTCCTAAAGAAGCTAAAATATCAATTGTTTTTTCTAATTCTATAGATAACGCAACATCGTTCTTTTTTATTTTCTGAGAAGCTACATTTTTAGGTTTATAGTCTGCTACGGCAGCGGCGGCAATTGCTGCATCTACATCTGCAAAAAATTGATTACAAGCCACATACATTTCTTGTGCGCTTTGTACTTTAACAACTTGAATAAAATTGTGTTCTATAGATAAATGCGTTGGCCCTGTAATTAAAATTACTGTTGCACCTTTATTAGCAGCTTCTCTTGCAATTTCGAAACCCATTTTCCCAGACGAATGATTTCCTATAAAACGCACGGGATCTATAGCTTCGTAAGTAGGTCCTGCAGTAATAAGTATTTTTTTTCCCTTTAATGGAAGTTTTTCAGTAATGTCATTCTCAATAAAAGCAACAATATTTTCAGGCTCTGCCATTCTTCCTTCGCCAGAAAGTCCGCTAGCTAACTCGCCTTTTTCGGCCGGAATTATACTATTACCAAACGATTTAAGTTTTAAAAAACTATCTTTAGTTGATGGATGCTTGTACATGTCTAAATCCATAGCTGGAGCAAAATAAACTGGACATTTTGCCGACAAATAAGTTGCAATTAAAAGATTATCGCAATTGCCATTTGCCATTTTAGAAAGCGTATTAGCTGTAGCGGGAGCTATTACAATAATATCTGCCCAAAGTGCTAGTTCTACGTGATTATTCCAAAGTTCGTTTTCGTTTTCTTCGGAATAAAATTCGGAAACTACAGGGTTTTTTGAAAGTGTAGAAAGTGTAAGCGGTGTTACAAAATCTTTAGAAGCAGGTGTCATTACAACTCGTACTTGCGCACCTGCTTTAATAAAAAGTCGTACTAAATGAGCTGTTTTATAAGCAGCAATTCCTCCGGAAACTCCGAGTACTATTTTTTTACCACCTAAAACAGTCATGCCGTTTGTTTTTATTTAGTATCTCTAAAATACGTTTTACCTTCTAACCATTCTTGCACAGCTAATGCTTGCGGTTTTGGTAATTTTTCGTAAAATTTAGAAACTTCTATTTGTTCTTTATTTTCGAAAATTTCTTCTAAACTATCATTATACGTAGCAAATTCGTCTAGTTTTTCTAACAGTTCTTTTTTGATTTCTGTGTTAATTTGGTTAGCTCTTTTGGCTATAATAGTAATTGCCTCGTAAATATTACCCGTAGGTTTTTCAATTTCGTCTTTGTTGTAAGTAATGGTATTTACTGGTGCCGAAGTTTTTTTTAAATCCATTTTAATTATTATTAGGTAATTGTTCTAATTCTTTTTCTATAGTTGCTAAAATTTGGTCTGCTTCGTCTTTAAATTTCGAATCAGGTTTAAATTTAATTAAGCTATTATAATTTGATTTTGCTTGCAAATAGCGTTCTGTTTTTTTAGACGGAATACTTTGTTTCGCTAATTTGTAGGCTGCCGAAAATTTATAAAACATTGCTTCTTCTTTGTAAGGTGTTCCCGGGTAATCGGCTATAAAATTATCTAACGCTTTAATTGCGGTTGTGTATTCGTAACGATAATCAGAAATATCGTAGTATTGTTTTGCTATTTCAAAATCTTTCTTTTCTAATTTTAATTGCAAATTTCTGTAATATTCGTTCGCTTTAGTTAAATATTCAGAATTAGGATAGGTGTCTATAAAATTTTGCAATTTAGCTAACGCTTTGTCTGTATCACTTTGGTCTAAGCTATAAACTGGCGATAAATTATAATAGCATTCTGCTGCTAAAAAAGAAGCTTCTTCTTTCTTTTCGCTTCGCGGATAAGCCGATACAAAATTTTCTAATTGGTAACCTGCTAAATAATATTGTTTATTTTGGTAAAGTGCTTTTGAGTAAAAATAAAACAACCGTTCTGCATTTGGTTTTCCTCTAAAAGAAGGTGCAATTTGTTCGTATAAACGAATGGCTTTTTTGTATTTTCCTGCATTATATAATTTTTCGGCTACTTCATTTTTAACCGCAACATCTTCAGTTTTAAGCGCTTTTTGATATTCGCTACACGAAATTAGTGTTAAGGTTACTAGTAAAATTACAATTATTTTTTTCATAAATTTATCGCTTACAGCTAAATACGGTTGCTAAAAAACGAACCGCAAAAATAGTTATTATTTAACTATTATAAAAATCTTTTTTTAGTTACTATTTTTTGTGAATTTTTCTAAACGTAAGGCTAAATCTTCATTTACATTTACAAGTGGCAAACGAACCGTGTTTTGACTGATGCCTAAGGTTTTAAAAACTTCTTTTATACCTGCAGGATTTCCTTGTTCAAATATCATATCTATAGCTTCGGCTAACTTATAATGCAATTGGTAAGCTTCGTCAACTTTTCGTTCTAATCCTAAACGAACCATTGTTGAAAATTCTTTTGGAAAACCTTCGCCAATTACAGATATAACACCTGCGCCACCTGCTAAAACCATTGGCAAAGTAATCATATCATCACCCGAAATTACAAGAAAATTAGACGGTACATTTTGAATTAATTTCATAGCTTGCACTATATCGCCTGCTGCTTCTTTAATTCCTATAATATTTTTAAAGTCGTTTGCTAGTCTTACTACGGTAGCGGGCAGCATATTACTTGCTGTTCGCCCAGGTACGTTATATAAAATAACCGGAACTGGCGAAGCTTGTGCAACAGCTTTAAAATGCTGGTAAATTCCTTCTTGTGTTGGTTTATTGTAATAGGGCGAAACCGAAAGTATAGCATCAAAATTTGAAAAATCGGTTGTTTTTAATTCTTCGACAACTTGTGCTGTATTATTACCTCCAACTCCTAAAACCATTGGCACACGATTGTTGTTAGCTGCTGTTATGGTAGCAATTACTGTTTCTTTTTCGCTAGGTGTAAGCGTTGCAGTTTCGGCAGTAGTTCCTAAAACCACTAAATATTCTACGCCACCTTCTATAACGTAATTCACAATTTTTTTTAAAGCCTCGGTATCTACCGAAAAATCGCTTTTAAATGGAGTTACTAATGCTACTCCTGTGCCAATAAATTTTTGCATGTTAAATTTTATTTAATACTTTTAAATACTTGTGTAATTCTTGAACAAACAACTGTGGTTGTTCTACTGATGTGCTAATTAGCAAATGATTCATTCGTTTATCTACCGAGGCAAAACCTACTTTAAACTTAGCTTGCGATTTTTTTGCTATTAAATTTAACGAAGCCCTGGGTTCGTCGTAATAACTAATAAGCAAATCGAAAGGATTTTTTACAAATGTAGTAACGGTTTCTTTTTTAACTTCGCCTTTAATCGATATATCTTTTAAAGTGTAAAAGGGCTCGTTAATTTCTTCTTTTTTGTTTAATTTTTCTTTAAAAACTAAAACTTCAATTTCTTTATCGTTAAAACCAGACTTAATCAACTCCTTAATTAACAGATTATTATGCAATGAATTTACCGCATCAACTATAACGCCAATAGTTGTTATTTTATCTTTACTATCTGGTAATTTGTATAAATTTAACCTTTTATCAACAATTTTTTTTAGAAAAAACTCCTTTATAATTCTTAAAAACATAGTACCTTTACGTAATTGTACAAAATTAATTATTTTAAACCAACTTCTACATGGTAAAAATAGAAAAGAATACAACTATTACCGTATATTTTGTTTTTTTATTAACACTTTTTTTTAGCTACGGATGTCATACACCCAAAACAGTTTACGAAGTTACTGCCAATCAATATACTATTAATGAAAAATTAACCGCCACAGAATCTATTGAAAAATTTGTTGCGCCATACAGAGAGCATATTAACCAAGAAATGGATAGTGTTTTATGCTACAATGCTGTTGCTCAAGACAAAAGTATAGGCAAATGGGAAACTAATATTGGCAATTTATTTGCACAAGCTACCTTTCAATTTGCTAGCCCTATTTTTCAATCAAAATTTAATAAAAAAATTGATGCTTGCTTGCTCAATCACGGCGGCATTAGAGCTGTTATTCCAAAAGGAAATGTAACCGTAAGAACGGCTTACGAAATTATGCCTTTCGAAAATAGCGTAGTAGTTGTGGGGTTAACAGGTAAAGAAATAACCGATTTAGCTACGTACTATTTAGCCGAAAAAAAACCGCACCCACTATACGGCATCACAATTTATACCGATGAAAATGCTGAAGCTATAACAAAAATTATGATTGATACTACCGAAGTTGAACCTCACAAAATATATTATATTGCCACATCCGATTATTTAGCAAATGGTGGCGACAGCATGACTTTTTTTAAAGACAGTACTATTAAATATGATTTAGATTACAAATTGCGAAATTTATTTATCGATTATTTTAAATCGGTTAACGCACTTCCTAATCTTACCACACAACACATTATTACAAACTAATGAAAAGACGCGTTTTTTTACAAAATACCATAGCTGGAACTGCACTTTTATCGGTTGGAAGTTTTCCATTAGATGGTTTTGCAGCAGTTAAAACAAAAAAAATAACCATTTTACATACAAATGATACCCACAGTCATATTGATAGCTTTCCTGCCCATCATCCTAAATATCCAAGCCAAGGCGGGGTAGCTAAAAGAGCTGGTTTAATTGAAAAAATTAGAAAAGAAGAAAAAAATGTATTACTACTAGATGCTGGCGATATTTTTCAAGGAACTCCGTATTTTAATTTTTATGGTGGCGAGCTTGAATTTAAGCTAATGAGTATGATGAATTATGACTTAGCAACTTTAGGAAACCACGATTTTGACAATGGAATAGAAGGTTTTTATGCACAACTTCCGCATGCAAATTTCGATTTTGTTTCGGCTAATTACGATTTTAAAAATACGGTTTTAAACGGATTAGTAAAACCTTATAAAGTTATTGTAAAAGATGGTGTTAAAATTGGGATATTTGGCTTAGGTGTAGAGCTTAATGGCTTGGTTGATAAAAAATTGTACAAAGAAACTATTTACAACAACCCCATAGAAGTTACACAAGATATTGTAAAAACCTTAAAAGAAACCGAAAAGTGCGATTTAGTTATTTGCTTATCGCACTTAGGATATCAATACAAAAATGAGCCTAACAAAATATGCGATGTGCTACTTGCACAAAAAACCAAAAACATCGATTTAATTATAGGTGGCCATACACACACGTTTTTAGAAAAACCTACACTTTTAAACAACAGCGAGGGAAAACCCGTTTTGGTAAACCAAGTTGGTTGCTATGGTATAAACCTTGGTAGAGTCGATTTTTATTTTACTACTGATACATTTTTTGATGCTAATGCAAAAAATATTAGGTTGTAAATAGGTTACGTACTATGTTTGAAAAACGCATCATTGAAAATAAACTGTTTAAAAATTAAACAAACTGAATTTTGGAAAACACAACAACTACAGAATATAAAGTCGGTAATTTAATTTACGATGCTAATATTTATGACGGGTTAAATACTTTTCTGTCTGATTTGCAGTTTTATAAAAATTGGATGCCTAAAAAAAAACGCTAAAATACTTGAACTTTGCTGTGGTTCTGGACGACTTACCATACCCATAGCAAAAGACGGACTTAATCTTACTGGAGTTGACAACTCAAAGTCAATGTTGGAACAAGCTAAAATAAAAGCAAAGAAAGAAAAAGTAGAAATTAATTTTATTCTAGCGGATATAAAAAAATTAGATTTAACCCATAGTTATGACTTAATTTTTATTCCCTTTAATTCCATTCATCATTTATATGAAAATCATGAATTGTTTGACGCATTTAAAGTTGTTGAAAAACATTTAAAAGACAATGGATTATTTATTTTTGACTGTTATAATCCAAACATTCAATACATAACAGAAGCTGAAAAAAAACAAAATAAAATTGCTGAATATATAACGACTGATAATCGAAAAGTAATTATTGAGCAGACCATGAAATATGAAAGTAAAACTCAAATCAATCGAATTGAGTGGCATTATTTCATAAATGACGTATTTCATTCTATTCAAAATTTAGACATGAGAATGTATTATCCACAAGAATTAGACAGTTATTTGAAATTTTCTGGATTTACTATTTTACATAAATTTGGAAATTTTGATGAAGACAAATTTAACAACAATTCAGAAAAACAGATTTTTGTGTGTGTGAAAAATAAAGAAGTTAACAAATAACAACGTGTATAATAACAGCTAGAAAAGGTTTGTTTTTTATCAGAAATGGCAACTATTAAATCAACGTTTTATTTATATTCGTAACTGTTAGTGAATGAAGTAGGCAATTTTTGGCATCCACAACTTTTATTCCACACTTCTATAATAAAGGTAATACCCTAAAAAGCAATAAAAAACAGATTTAAAAGCTGCGCTAATAAAAGCCAAAACATGCAATTCGTAGAAATAAAAATTAAACACAAAAAACAAATCTGAAACAATGCAACAAATTATTGCTAGTGCTTCAAACATTCCCTTTTCATTTATTTTATACGTATTTTGAAGCGTAGTTAAAGCTATCATTAGAATAAATTCTAAAACAAACGCAAAAAAAAGAAAAGTTTCAAAAGCAGAATGTGTTTCTATATTTAACAGTACAACACTTAAAACCACAGTTAATGCAGAAACCGTTGCAATAAAAGTAGTGCTTTTTAATAATCTTCTTTTCTCTTGTTTTGGAATTTTTATAAAATCGGAAATTTGTAAGGTTACAAAACAAACATAACCAAGATTACAACAAATAAACTGAACTAAACTAGGTTTGTTTTTATTAAAAAGAAAATACATATCGCTTACATAAAAAAAAGCAAAAATGAGCACTATAAGCAACATAATACTGTTGTTTTTTTCTTTTTTCACAGCTAATAAAAACGGTAAAAGTATTAATGGCGCAATTAACGGTTTGCTAATTAATTGCACATTATAATTTCCCACAATTAAAGCCGATAGATAAATAACAACAGCCAGAATATAGAAAACAAAACACAACAAAGTTGCTTTATTTTTATACATATAATAGGTTAATAAACTCTTTTTCCGATAAAATTGTAATACCTAACGCATTGGCTTTTTCAAGTTTCGATGGCCCCATATTATCGCCTGCCACTACGTAATCTGTTTTTGATGATATTGAACTTCCTACTTTTCCACCATTACTTTCAATTGTTTTTTTAAGTTCATCTCTAGAAAACGATTCGAAAACACCTGATACTACAAATGTTTTTCCTTTTAAAATTTCAGAAACATTTTCATTTGAATTTTCTACCATTTCAAACTGAATACCGTACGATTTTAACCTATCAATTATACGCATATTTTCCTGATTTTCAAAAAATTGTTCGACACTCTGCGCAATTTTCTGTCCAATTTCATCAACCAGCACTAAATCCATTAAAGTAGCTTTAGCTAATGCGTCAATATTTTTATAGTGCTTTGCTAATTTTTTAGCAACCGTTTCGCCTACATATCGAATGCCTAGCGCATACAAAACTTTTTCAAATGGAATTTGTTTCGATTTTTCGATACCATTAATTAAATTTTCTGCCGATTTTTCTGCCATTCGTTCAAGCGGAATAATTTGCTCTTTTTTCAATTCGTACAAATCGGCGTAATTTTCTAATAAACCCGCATTGTACAAAAGCGCTACGGTTTCGCCACCTAAACCATCAATATCCATTGCTTTTCTACTAATATAGTGTTGAATTCTACCTATAATTTGCGGTGGACAACCATAAAAATTAGGACAATAATGCTGAGCTTCGCCTTCGGTTCTAACTAATTCTGTAGTACATTCTGGACAATGTGTAATGTAATGTGTAGGTAACGAATTAGGGTTTCGTTTATCAAAATCGACACCTATAATTTTAGGAATAATTTCGCCACCTTTTTCTACAAAAACAGTATCGCCTATTCTAATATCTAGTTTTTCAATTTGATCGGCATTGTGCAACGAAGCACGCTTAACAATTGTTCCTGCAAGCTGTACCGGTTCTAAATTTGCTACTGGTGTAATAGCACCTGTTCTACCCACTTGATACGCTATAGAAGTTAATGTTGTGGTTACTTGTTCTGCCTTAAATTTGTAAGCAATAGCCCAACGTGGTGCTTTGGCCGTGTAACCTAATTCTTCTTGGTACTGAAAATTATTGATTTTAACAACAACGCCATCGGTTTCGTAAGGCAAATTATGCCTGTGAATATCCCAATAATTAATAAATTCAAAAACTTCTTCGAGTGTTTTCGCTAATTTAGATTGTGTTGGTACTTTAAAACCCCATTCTCTTGCTTTTTGCAAGCTTTCAAATTGCGAATTTATAGCAAGGTTTTTTCCTACTAAAAAATACAACAAACAATCTAATGGTCGTTTGGCTACTTCGGCAGAATCTTGTAGCTTTAAACTTCCCGATGCTGTGTTTCTAGGGTTTGAATAAGGTGTTTCGCCAATTTCTATTAGTTCTTGATTCATTTTTTCAAAACCCGCGAGTGGCAAAATAATTTCGCCTCGAATATCAAATTTATCAGGATAATCGTTGCCTTTTAATTGTAATGGAACCGATTTTATTGTTTTTATATTATTCGTTACATCATCGCCTTGAAAACCATCGCCGCGAGTTACGGCTTTTGCTAGTTTTCCGTTTTCGTAGGTAATACTAATTGACGCGCCATCGTATTTTAATTCGCAAGTAAATTCGAGAGGCACATCGCCCAAAATTTTTTGGCAACGCGTTACCCAATCTATTAAATCTTCTTTTGAAT
>NZ_JAWKMX010000032.1:0-15483 GCF_041392005.1 Flavobacterium sp. | reverse complement strand
AACACAAACCAAATGATTAACTAGCTATTAATGTCACATAATCCAAATGATCAGTAAGAATAACAAAACTCCATTGCATGAAATCACTGATGGGAACTATTTTCAACAAATAGTAGCTGAATATTTTAGAAGTTTAAAAAGAGAAAAACAAGATTTTCATATTGCAGATATCGATGTAGATGACACAGGAATTGGTTGTGATAATGGTTGTGATATACTGGTCGACTTTCATTTTGAAGACACAATTGGAAAACATACGCACAGATGGGTGGTTGAGTGTAAATCTCAAAAACGAGCTGTGGGTACTAGAGATATCAATTCAGCCAATTTAAATTTAATTCTTAATAGCAAAGATGCAGATGGCTATTTACTTGTTTGCGTAAGTGACGCAAGTTCTAGTTTAAAACAATTATTAAATGGAAACAAAAAAGTGAAATCAGTTGTTTGGAACGGTGCACAATTATGGCATAAATTCACCGTATCTGAATCACTTTTAAAATCATTTTTTCCAAAATACTATCACGAATACTTCATCCAAAATAAAGCAAAAGAAAATTTTGAAAATGCTTTTACTCAATTCGAAAAACAAATAGAATCATGAGAGTCTTTGTATCTTACTCGTTTATAGATAAAGAATTATACCTACTAACACTTTTAGTAAGCAAGCTAAAAGAGAAAGGTAATTTTGTTCAATTATCAGATAGTAATTACCTGTCAGAAAATTACATTTACAACACAGAGTTTTTTGTGGGATTAATAACAAATCATAGTCATTCTATAAACGACGTTTTTAATGAATGGCAAATTGCTGAAAAATTTAATAAAAATCGAATTCTATTAATTGAAGAAGGGGTTAATGTATATCGAAACGATATTAAATATATAAGATTTAATAGAAATAATCCAGATGCAGCAATTAGACAATTGTTTCAAGAAAATGATAAAAAAGCTGAAAAAAAATCAACTTTAACTGAAGATATTGTAAAAGTTGGTGCTATAATAGCAGGAATTGCAGCAGTAATTTCCTTATTAGGTGGAGAAAATAGTAAAAAGAAATAACCTCATCCATGCACCCAACAAAAAACAGACCTTGGCATCAAAAAATTAAAAGAGCAACAATCTATTACAGCTCTTGCTCAATAAGCGTCAAGTTTTCTTCAGAAAATTAATATTGTCACAAGAATATCAAGCAATAACATATTCTTATTTTTAATATGTATTTTTCATGCTTTTAATTTCCAATAAAACTCAGCTTGTAGAAGATAATAATTGAATTCAATAATAAATAAAACAATTAAAATAAGGAACGCAAAAAAGTATTCAATAACTTATAGGTTTTTCAAAACGGGAATGAATTATATCTCTATGTAATATTGGCAACAATTTCTGTAATATCGTTCATTGGTTTGAATTAGAGGATGTACTATAGTATTTTTTAAAAAAACTATAAAATTTTTATTTCAAAATTTTTTTATTAAAATCCTAGCACTTTGCATTTTTAGAATACTAAAAATAAAGATTGATGCTTTTTATTTTTATCTAATATTAACAATAAAAGAAATGAATAATTTAAATAAAAATATAAGATTATTACCAGTTTTAGTTATTATTTTAACTATAAGTGGTTTTTTACTATTAACATATCAAACTTTTAATCTTATTAATCGAAAAATTACTTTATTAAATGAAATTAAGGAATTAGAAAATGATAAAAAAAAAATAATTAATGACTTAAAATTTAAAAACACAATTATATCTATTCAAGAAACTATAATAACGCAATCATCCGACTCAACAATCGTAAAAAAAGATTAAAATTAGATTAAAAATACCCGTAGTGCATTTAGAAAATTTTATTTGTTTATTTCGTCAGTTCGAGTATTTCTTGGATAAATTTTATGCAAATTTACCTAAGAAATGTGTCGAGAACTTACAATTTAATACTTCTCGACAAAATTTTTCTTCGCTTTACTACGAAAAATTACTCGAAGTGACGTCGTCTAATAACTTTTAGCTTCTAAATGCACTATGGGTTAAAAATATTTTATTTCACTAAAACCTATTTAAAAAAACTAAAATTGAGTATAAATACTCATTGATTTCATGTTTTGTGTTTTATAATTTCAACACTTAATATAATATCTATAAACATGAGTAACGAAATCAAAAACACACTCTTCCGCTTTGTAAGTATGAGAGCACCCGAGCTAGTAACAGAAGCTACTACAAAACCAGGCTTTGTTTTTCAAAATGATTCTGACAAAGGAATATTTAATACTGCAACTGCTTCAATACCTGCTGGTTCAACAAAGCAAGAGGTATTAAAAGACACTGCAACAAATTTTAAATCTAATGCAAAAACGGTAGAAGATTTAAAAGTTTTAAACACAGAATTTTATGATTTTTCTGTTTGGTTAGCAAAAAACAGATTTAGTGCAACCGATGTTGAAATAAAGGCAAAGGCAGAACTGGTAACTACAACAACATTAGATCTAAAAACAGTTTGGGAAAACTTATTTTATCAAGTAGTTACCCAAAGTGATTTCTATGCAAAAGAAGTAGCAATGCAATTGTTACTTGCCTACCATGTTAATATGTCTACAACACTAGGCACTTATAAAGAAAGAGCTACTGCAAAAGTAGTATTACCTAAAGAGGTATTTTTAGAAGAAAAAACTACAGCTCCATCTGTGGAAAAAACAAGTGGAGATACGGTTGCCGAAGTTCCTTTTGCTTCACATACTTTTCAAAAGTTAGAGAACAAAGCCTTGGCTGAAGATAATAACAGAATACTTCAAAGACTTAAAATAGAGTTAGCACAAGCTGAAGCATTACATAAAAAAAATTATGAAGCACAATATAAAGAAACTTTAGCTAAGCATCAAGCTATAATTAAACCCATTCTTGATGTTTATAATAATGAACTGGAAGAATTAAAAAAAAATTGGTGTGCCACACAAGACCCAACAAAGCCATTAGATTCAACAAACCCTTGTAGCCAGCCACCTACAATTCCTCAGCCTGAGTTACCAGAATTTAACTTTCCTTATGATGATACCATCGATGTAAAATTTTTAGAAAGCGTGTTAAGTCCTGAATCTTTTGAGGTTTATACTAATATTGTTAATCCAAGAGAAGAGGAAGAAGACATTAGAACGGAAGAAATGTATAGAAATTCAAATGTTGTAGCTAAAGCACTTACTACTTCTGCAAATTTTACAAATTTAACAGATACTATTAGCGATTTAACAGATACAAATAACAATACAATTCAACAAAACACAGTTGATACAGGCTCAACAGCTGTGGTAATAGGTGGTTCTGTTATTACAGTACCTAATACACAAAGTCCTTTATTACCACTACAATACGAGGTGAAAACCAGAAGAAAAAGTTTGTTTTTAAGTCCAACAAATAGAACATTACAAATTTCGTTAGGTATTCCTGATAACACATTCAAAATAGCACAAGTTAAATATAAAATGACCCGAACTGATAGTACATTTATAGAAAGAACCGCTTCAGATGTACAACATTTTTCAGGTTATGATGCGTTACTTAATTTAAGTATGACAGGTATAACCGAAAATTTATCAGAAATGTTTATAACATTTCAATTTGTAAACGGACAAATAGCTACTTTATCAATTCCTAACTTTAATCTTTTATCAGCTTATAAAGGCTTTTTAAAAATAGAATTAAACGATTCGGAATTTCCTGGTGGTGGTGATACTACTGGAGGAAACACTACAGTTGCACCTGATGAAAATTTTATACCATCAGGTTTTGGAATCAAGCAATTAGGCGTTGCCGACTATAACAAAGTAGAACAAACCATACAAGGCTATATTGAAGGAGAAGTAGCCCATATAGAAAATGTAATGGCTCGCGAGTTTAAAGAAAAATCGACTCGTAGATTAAGAAGAAGCGAAGTTACTGAAACTACTTCAAGCGAAACCGAAAGAGAAAACCTTACCGACACCTCAACGGTTGACCGTTTTGAAATGCAAAGCGAAGTAGCTAAAGTAATTGCTAATAGCAAAGATTTTAATGCAGGTGCTGATGTTAGAGCACATTATGGAATTACAGATAAAAACTTTATTGATGTAGGAGCAAATATGAATTTTGCCACGCACAACTCAAAAGAAGAAAGCACTCGCCAAGCGGTTACAAATTCTAAAGAAATTACTGAACGTGCTTTAGACCGAATTGTGAGCAAAGTAAAAGAAGAACGTATTGAAAAAGTTTTAGAAGAGTTTGAAGAGAATAACACGCATGGGTTTGATAACCGCAAAGGCGACAAGCATGTAGTGGGAGTTTACCGCTGGGTAGATAAAGTATATAAAAACCAAATAGTAAACTACGGCAAACGCCTCATGTTTGAATTTGCAATACCAGAACCCGCAAGTTTGCACTGGTTAGCTATGACGGAAGCAGATGAAAAATGAAAGTAATGTTAACGTTTTACCTTATACCGCAAGACCTAAGAACGGCAACTACTAATAAATTAGAGAATTCATTCGCAATTGTACGACAAAAATTAAAGGTTGGGCTAGTTTACAATGTAGAATTTAAAGCCAAACCCAAAAGTAATCTTAGAGTTTCTAAAGGGTTTAATGGAAATTATAATACTACTGGATGTACAACTGGTAATGGAGAAATTGAAAACTCAGAAGGTTACAAGCAACACTGCAAGTGCAAGTGCAAGTTTCGATTTCATAATTAAATGGAATGGAAGGCTCTGGGTATATCTATAATATTGGGAATGTTATCGAATAGACAATGGGAAAGACATTTTAATCAAGGAAGTATAAATTTTGATAATTTAGAGGTATTCAACAAAAATTAGCTGTTTCATACAAAGCTTTTGATTGTGGAACTTTTAGTATGACAGTAACTGCTTTGTGCCAATTAACACCAGAAGCCGAAAACTAATGGAAACAAGAAACCTTTCAAATCTTATTATAAAAGCCTATGAAGAAGCTTCCTGAAAAATACAGCCCAAGGGCGGCACAAGAAGCAGCAAATGGCGTACGTTCTTGTAACATAACCTAGTTTTATAGAGAAATTAAAAAGACTATTTTACGCAAAACTGTATTTCGTATAATATTTCTTCTAATCCAGATGCTAAAAAAACATTTGGCAAAGATTTATGAGAAAAATAGAGCTCTGATAATAAAAATTGCTTTTGGCAACGCCACTATTAAACAAACAGCAGAGTTAGATGACTACGCATCATTTGTTAAGTTCATGGAACAAGCCTTTGAGTGGGACATTATGTCTTACTACTTTTATCCATTCTATTGGGGCAATAGAAGTCGCTACAGAAAATGTACCGCTACGTTATGATACACACGATTTATTATTTTTAAAGCCTTATGCAAAGTGGCATGGCTAGAGTAATTGTGAATGGTACGTCCTGGTTTTGAAAGAAGCCGCAGATACTACACAGCAAACAGGTCAAATTTGGAATGGTGGCGAAGCAGTAATAGCATGAATTCGTGTCATTCATTGTAGAAGAAATGCGAAAACTGAAGGTGAAAAAGTGGGTAAAGTATGGCCTACTCGTGTACCTACATCAATGACCATTCTTCAAGCGCAAAGTATAGGATTAGTAGCTGATAAAGCCTTACTGTTTGACACCGCTTCGTTAAATGAGTTTGAAAACCCAGACGAAGTGCCACAATCTACACAATTAGATTTAATCATGCACAAATAGGCGGTGCAAATACTACGGGTACAGCTCGTTTAGTAGGTAAGATACAACAACGGTATATAAGCAAAAATTGTGTTACGCACTATTGTGGGTGTTACACGTATATTACGTATTGTGATGAAAATGGAAAAATGGGAATTAAACCATTCTCCAGAAGGTAAATTCTGAACTGTTTTTACGCTAATTAGACTTCCCCATCGACACCTACCAAGTAATAGAAGGTGCTAAACAACTGGTAGTAGAACTCGTAAACAATGAAACTGTAGAAGAATATTGTTTATGAACCTATGTAAAAAATGTAATTAATAAAAACTCCCAGTGAAACATTGGGAGTTAAATTTATTTTTATGAGCGATTTAAACAAATTATCGATTATTTACAAAATAGAAAGCGCCTTTAAAGTTCTTCAACAACCGTTGCTATAACTATAGTGGATGAAAACTATAATGACCCAAATTTACCACATGAAGAAGAAGATTTAAAAAAATCATTGAAAAAAAAGATTTAGAAAGCGGTTTTTACAAAAATTTAGCAGAGCAAATAATTACTGGTGAACTATTTCTAAAATACGAAGCAAGTGAATTACTTTACTTTGTAAAAAAAGAATTTACTTCTAATAAACGTTACAACTAACCTTTTAAAAGAATACCACTGAATTAATTGACGTTTGGGAATCGATAGACGAAACTACTTTAATTCGAATTGATATTTCGTCAACTATGGGCTATTATTATAGTTTTGAACGAAAAAAAGTGGTTTACACAAATAATTTAGAAGGTATAATAATTACAAATGTAGATTTAATTGATTATCTTCCAAAAAATTAATAGAAAATGGCGAATATTATCTGTAAAAGAAGATTTAAAAAACAATATAGATGAAAACACTGGCAACAAACAATTAATAATGCCTAACTATGACAAAATAAGTTTTCAGAAGAAAAAATTAGAATTATAAAGCATCAAAACGGGATCATCTTCTGGTGCCTAATATTATAAAACATCTAATAAATATTGCATCTTACCATTATTTCAAAAAAGGAATTCCTATAACTTTAGGAAATATTCTGATGAAGCTGCAATAAATATAGAATCGATCATCCTGTAGCCTTCCTAGAATACCTAAACCACACTATTTTCTTTTGTTTTGATGATGTTTCTGTTTTTGACAACAACAAAAAAATAGAAAAAATATTTTGTGACAAATATGTGAACTTAATAAAATATTTATTAAACAACAGAATATTATAAACAAGTTAATTGTACTTAGCTTTAATCAGCTTATATTCATAATACACAAGATACACAAGGAAAATATTATCTAATAGACTTTCTAGGATTTAAGCTATTATGGCATAATTTTAACGATGGTAGAATAGCCATTGAAGATTATGTCGCATTTATTAGAAGGAATTTTTCATTCTTTTGAAGATAAAAGTTTGTTTAAATTAAATGCTTCGTGTTATTGATAACAAATGATGTTGAGCATCTACATTTATGTGATGGCGAAAACAATGTTAAAATAATTAACCTAATTCTATAGCGCCTGGAAACAAAGCCGTTTCATTAATCCAAGTGACGAAACAAAACCTAATTTAAAGACTAATGTCTTATTTTTTACCTTACGAATCAGAAAAAATGGGTTGGTTTATTTTAGCAATGCCAATGTGAGTTTTGAAAAGCTAACTACAAAAGTGAGCTGAAACTGAAAATTAAAATCAATTAAGAATAAAGGTTATGGTTATCGAGCGCTGATAATCCTATTTTCAAGTATCACCCGTTTCACCCTGATTATATTAAAAGTGTTGAAAACAAGAAACAAACTTATTGCTTTTGAAAGTATAATACCTGCCTTTATTATATGTAAACGAGAATAAAGCTTGGTGGAATAATTCTCGTAAAAACAGGTGAATATATTTTTTGTTGATATTTTAACAACACTGTCCGATTTGTTTGCTGAAGGTGCAAAATATTTTGCTCATGTAGCAAAAATTCCCAGAAGCAGCAGAGGGTGTTTCGAACAACAAAGTACTCAATCTGCAAATATTTTAAAAACACAAAATGCAGCAGGTGTTGTTGAAATGAGTAGCGGTAGTGTAAATCTTATGCTAAAACTAACCGAATTAGACGAAACCGAGTTGGGACAAAGTTTAAGCAAAGTATTGTTTTATATAGAATTACTAACTTTGGCAGGAGAATTAACCGCTCCTATGAAAGCAAATTTAAAGAAAAGCGCTAGAGAGGTAATTGAAAATGCAGACTCTGCTGTTAGAGCAAAAAATGCCATGTTATTCTTTGAGCTTTACAAAATCAGCAATTTAGTCTCAAAAGGAGGTAGAGTTAAATATGGAGAAAGCATATTAAGCACTTATGCAATTGCATATAGAAAAAATCTAGGCAAAGCTGGAAAACATAATGGAAATATTGCTGTTTTTGCTTATGTAGATAAAAATGGCACAACACAATTCAAAGAATTTACTACATTTGGTTCACAAAAAGAATGGAAAGCTGCAGGATTTAAAGAAAAACCTCATGCGGAAGCAATAGGTAATAAATGGTTGGAAACAAATAATATTCCAAAAGAAAACATAACAATGGTATATAGCGAATTAAATTTTTGTCATTTTAAAGGACATAATTGTAATGAAATGATTCATTCAAATTTTCCTAAAGCAATTAAAGAATATAGCTACGAATATCCAGGCAAATTAGGAGATAATTTACAAAGTGTGAGAGACAAATCAATTAATGATCGAAAATTTGACTTAGATAGATATATTGATAATGTAGAAATTGATCCAAATAAATATTTTAACAAATAAAAAACGTAGAAATGACATTTGAAGAAAAAATAAAGTATATAGACAAAGATAAAGGGTTTGGCGAATTTAAAAAATTTACCAATGTAGATGATTTTCCAAAATTAGATGGAGAAACTAAAAGTATTTTAAAAACGTATGGTGTTTATAGTTATCATCAAGGGAGATTAATAACAGACGGTAAGTTGATAAAAATAGATGATACTAAAATACAATTTGGTAAATCTCCTTGGATAAATACATTCTATTTCATTGATACATCAAAAGGAAATAAAGTTTTTGGTTTTGATAAAAGTGATAAAGAAATTTTTCCAGTTAATACCTCTATAAAAAAATATATAGAATGCCTTTTTGTAATGTATTATTTTTCAGAAGAAATTGAAGGCGAAGAAATTTTTGGAGAATATTATGTTAATGAAAATTATAAAAAATATGCAGCCAAATTAAAAGAAATGTTTTTAGAAATAGAACCAAGTATAATGGAAACATCTTGGTCGTCAGAAGTTCTAGAGAGAGAAATTGGAGCACTTTAAAATCAAGAACCGTTCAATAATTTGATCGGTTTTTTTATTAAAATAATGATGTAAAAAGAACACCAGGTGTTGTAGAATTAACTTCTGGTACAGTTAGTGCATTACTGAAAATTACAGGTTTAGAAGATACCGAAACAGGCAAAAACCTTCAAGAATTTTTATTTTATTTAGAATTAATTACATTAGCAGGAGAAGTTTCTGTAGCACTAAAAAAAGGATTACAAAAATCTGCCAAAAACTTAGTAGAAAAACCAGATGACTTTGCCAAACTAGAAAAACAACTAGACGATTTAGTAGAAGAAGGTAAAGCTACAAGACAACAAGCTGATGAGGTAATTGAAGAGTTGAGAAAAGTAGCAGACGAAAGTACAGCAATAGGCAAAAACAGACTTTATAGAGTACAAGGGGGTGATGTTAAACCAAATATTAGTAAATATAGGTTTATTTTTAGAAATTCAAAATTAGAGATTATTGCTAAAGATAGGTTACACATTACTTTTGATGATGTAGAAAGAGCAATAGAATTTTACATTAAAAGAGGTGATAAAGCAGAAGTATTCACAGCTAACATTAACAAATCGTTTTTAGACAAAATTAAAAGTGAAGCTGTAAAACAAAATAAAGCAAAAAAATATCCCACACGTCCTCAAATTGATGACCCCACTAAAACAAAAGGTTCATTTGGTTTACACGAAAGTTATTTTAAGGAATTACTAGAAAATATTTCAAATCCTCGAATTATTAAAAAACAATAACATGACAGATAATCATTATAAAATAGGCGAAGAAATTAAAAGAATTAACAATAATAAAAACGGTGAATGGCCTAAAGGTCCAAAAATTCTTTTAAAAGCTCATAATGTTAAAGAACCACAAAAAGTTTTAGATAAAGCAAAGGAAGTTATGCTTGCAGTATCTCAATATGCTTACACAAATCAATGGCCTTCAGATGAAGAATGGAAAATAATTCTACCAGAGTGGTTTGTAAAAAGTATGACTGATAAGTCTGATGAAGATTTAGAAAGTGATGATGATCAATGGCATTATGAGTCATGGGTGGATAATATAAGACAACGCTCTTGGGTTTGGTGGAGTTCTAAAATAGAAAAAGACACAGTTACAATCGTTCTAGATGTTTTAGATATACCTTATCTTCATGATAGTTTAAAATATGTTTTTTATGCTCAAGGTATTCCCATGTCTAACATTACTGATGAAGATGATATTTATGATAAAAGTTAATTTAAACCACCCTCGGGTGGTTTTTCATTAAACACTATCTAAAAATAGTGGCACAACTTTACGCTAAAAACAGGCGAATACATTGATGGTATCATATTAGCATCAGGTTTTCCTCTAAGAGCTGCAAAGTATTTTTGAAGCATTCCCGACTTGCAGAAGCAACAGAAGGTGTTACAGCCGCAAATAAAGTAGCTCAAGCTAGTAACATTCTTAAAAATATTAAAAACGCAGCAGGCGTGGTTGAAATTTCAAGCGGAAGCACAAACCTCATGCTAAAACTAACCGAACTAGACGAAACCGAGTTGGGGCAAAGTTTAAGCAAAGTGTTGTTTTACCTCGAACTCTTAACCCTTGCAGGAGAATTAACTGTACCTATGAAAGCTAATTTAAAGAAAAGTGCCAGAGAGGTAGTTGAAAATGCTGATGGAGTTACACGAGCAAAATATGCTGAATTGTTTGATGAATTAAATAACATTGCATTTGGTACAAAATTAACTTCAGTTGCAGAATTACAAAAATTCTTAAAAGAAAACGGCATATTAGAAGAAATTGATTTAGCATTTGTTGAGAAAATTTCTTTTGGGAGAGCCGATTTGGCAGAAAGTTTGTTGTTATCTTTGAAACAAATACAAAAAGGTAAAAGCATTGATGAACTTGTTAAACTATTCAAAATTATTGATCCTCCAAAATTAGCTTCTTTAACTAATTATGAAGCAAGAATTTGGTACACTTGGAAGAAAACAAAAATAGAGCAGCTAATTTCTAAAGAAAAAACTTTAGAAGCCAAAGCAAAAAAAGCATTTGAATTGAGAAACGAGTACCGCACTGCTACTAGAAAATATATGAAAGACAAAAAATGGGCAGAACATTTGGAAAGAGTAGAAAAAAATAGAGAATGGAATAGTTATTTGGTGTATATGAAAAAGAAATTTCCAGAAAATTATTATCAGGAAATTATATATAATGCATCTAAGGGAAGAGATGATGTAGACAAATTATTTAAACTCAAAAAATAAATTATTATGAATTTACATGAATTTAGTTATGATAAAATAGAATTTGGTATAGCATTTCCATTTTATGGTGGATATTGGAGAACTGATTTAAAAGAGATAATAAAAATGAATATAAACCCAAATAAATTTGAAGAAGATTTAAAAGAAGCTAGTTGGGATTATACAGTAGTAGATTTTAATATGCAAAAAGATAATATCAGTTTTAAACTAGAAATTAATGAGTATGATGATATTTCTCTTATACTAATGTCCGAACCAACTAAAGAATCTAAACAAAAACTTCGTGAGTGGGCAACTATAATTGCTGAAGAAATAGAAAAATTAAAAAAATAAGTAAATAAAAGTTGGTGTAAAAGCCAACTTTTTTATTTAGAGCTATTAAAACCGAAGACGGTGTGTGGGTAGAGGATGTCAAAGAAACAGAAATAGTTGAAAACTACAACTATCATCCCTTCCATCCTATTTATATTAAAAACGTAGAAAAACAAGAAACAACTATTGCATTTGAAAGTATCATACCAGCCTTTTTACTGTATGTTAACGAAAATAAAGCATGGTGGCACAACTTTGTAAAAACAGGCGAATATATTATAGATGGAGGTAATGTATCAAACGTGTGGTTTTGTAAAAACAAAATCACAACATATTGATAATCAATGTAAAATAAAAAATAATTTTAATAACAGAGGCAACCAATTGGTCGCCTCTGTTATTTTTAATGCTTTAAATTGATTAATATGAAAGAAAACTTTACTTCGTGTATCAAACGTGTGGGTGGTAAAGAAACTTGCACATTTTGTGGTAATTATATGATAAAACATGGTAAATCATCAGCCAATAAAATTCGTTTCAAATGCAAATCATGTAATAGAACACAAGTGAATAATTATTCATACAAAGCTTATTATCAAGACATAAACTTGAATATTGTAAAATTAACCAAAGAAGGTATTGGCATTAGAAGTTCTGCCAGATTATTAAATATTTCCCCAACAACTTTATTGTCAAGATTAGTATTAATTGCTAAAAATATAAATGAACCTATAATTACAAAAGGTAAATCTTATCAAGTTGATGAAATGAGAACATTTATCAAAAGAAAAGACAAACTCATTTGGATAGCATATGCTTTGGAACAAGAAACAAAAAAGGTTGTCAGTTTTAATGTTGGAAGAAGAACCAATAAGACACTTTCAAAAGTAATCACAAGTTTAGAATTATCCGAAGCTAAAATGATAATTACAGATAAATTGAAGAACTACGAGTACCTAATAAAAAAGGAAATTCACAGCACAAAGCACAAAGGAATCAATCACATCGAACGAAAAAATTTGAGTATTCGCACACATCTTAAAAGATTAAATCGAAGAACAATATGTTTCAGCAGAAGTTTAATTATTTTAAAAGCTGTTTTAAAAATATATTTTTGGAGTTAGAGGATATTATTTCTTCGCTACTACGCGAAATCGAAGATTCAGCCTCGCTAATCTTTCACGTGCTTCTAAATTAAATACAGGCTTTATTATATTTGATTAAAAGAATAAAAATAAACAGATATTTTTATTTTCAATCTTGTACTAGAATAAGTATAAATACTCATTGACAAGTAAGCACATAAGAACTATTTTTCGAAAAATTTCAAAAAAAATGAGTGATAAACCAATTATAAATTGTCGCACCCACATTATTACTTGGGAAGGTATTGATCACTGCTGCACGAAATGAAGTTTAGCAAAGCTAAGCCTTACCGTTTGACACCGCTTCGTTAAATGAGTTTGAAAACCCAGACGAAGTGCCACAATCTACACAATTAGATTTTAATCATACGCAAATAGGCGATGCAAATACTACGGGTACAGCTCGTTTAGTAGGTAAGATAATAGGTAACAACGGCATAAGTGCTAAAATTGTATTACGCACGATTGTAGGTGTTACACAAGATATTACGTATTGCGATAGCAATGGAACATGGGAATTAAACCATCTTCCAGAAGGTAAATTTGAACTGTTTTTAGACGCTAATTTAGACTTCCCTATCGACACCTACCAAGTAATAGAAGGTGCTAAACAACTGGTAGTAGAACTCGTAAACAATGAAACTGTAGAAGTGAATATTGTTTATGAACCTATGTAATATTTTTTTAATAACTCCCAATAAATTGGGAGTTATTTTTATCTCAAACAATTAAAAATATTACACAATGAATAAATTAAAAGCGCATGAGAGCAATTGATTACGGATTAGATTATTTTGGGGCTATTTCTTATAAAAACAGTAAATCTAATATAGTTGTATTTAATGAAAAAATAATTTTAGAAAGTGATGATAGTTCAAATAATAATCCTAACGAAGTAAAAGATTATCATTTTACTGAAATCGAATTTTTCAATGAAGATCAAACAAAATTTGTCTTTGTAGAAAACGGAGAAAAACTTTCAATAGACCAAATAGAATACATAACAGAAAGCGAAATTATTACTATAAATGAAATTGATTTTAATCTCCCTTTTGAAAATAATTCAATTGGAGAGGTTTTAATTGGTGATGGAAAGATTTATGAAATAGAAGGGAAATATTTTATAAAGACCTTTGGATTTATAAATACGCTAATTATTACTGCAAATAATAATGTAAAAAAAAACAAACCATTCACGCTTCTAAATAATATTTTAAAAGATAAAGCTACAAGTGTAGTTGTCTTTATATCAGATGATGGAGTAAAATTAGAAAGAGCTTATCAAAGTATCGAATGCTATAATAATGAAGTTATTCTATTTATAGAAAACGATTTTGGTAGTAACTTATTTGGTTCGGTTTTACGAATAAAACTAGGTAACAACATTACAGAGAATAGTTATTTTCCAGCGAGCCAAACTGCAAAAGTAATTAATGCTTTTAAACTTGGAATAGACATTGATACTGTAACCTTGTCAAATGCCATCAAAGAAGAAATTAAAAACAATGAAGGACTATTACATTTCATAAAAAAGCGTTGGTGGGCAGCCGATAAAATTATTTCTATTCCTGTAAATTTTACCTTCGAAACACTATCAGAAGCGCTCGATACAATTTCAAAAGGCGCAAACGACATTAAACTTGAAGAAAATCGTTGGAGATATTATAACGGAGACGGCACTAAAAATAAAGAAGCTGATTTATTATTTTTTAACCCCGAAGAATTCGAAAAGTTAGAAGAAAAAGCAAAAAACAATTATCACAAAAATATGTTTTCACTTGCTTTAAAACAACTAAATAGCAAAACAACTTCATGGAAAAATCAGGTAAACAGTCTTACTTTTAGTGATGAAAACAGCTATTTAAAAAAATATATAAAACAAACAGTAAAAAATATAGATAATATACTTAACCCTACAAAAGAATTTCCTGCCAATCCAGAAGCGCTAGCAATTACAATAGAAAAAGATGCTTTTATAACTCTAAATGCTTTTTTAGTAGGATTAATAAACGGAATTATTGAAGTTTTTAAAGGTATTTTCGATATTTTAAGTTTACTATGCCAAGCGTTTATTAAAATAAGAAATGGGAGTAGTTATGTAGCAAAAAACCTAACCAGTTTATTAGGTTTATTTGTTGAAGCAATAGAAAATGTATTAGATACCGTTATTAATCTCTTTACAAAAGAAAACCTCAAAGCTCTTTTAGAGTTTATGTTACAATTGCCAAAGCTTTTTTTACAACTAGTTATTAAAGGAGGAAACTATCTTTTAAATACAGATATAAAAATCCCTGTAGATGCGCTAGGCTATTACATAGGCTACTTTATAGGTATGCTTGTAGATGTTATTATAAGTGCTATATTTACTGGTGGTGCAAAAACAGTTGCCGATGTTTTAAAAATTATAAGCAAGCAATTCACAGAAATATATAAATTTGCAAAGAGCACTTTAAAATTTACGGCTAAAGTTGCAACAAATGCAATTGAGTTTATAATTGATTTATTAGCAAAAATTAGAAACGGCGCAAAAAACATTAAACCTTTTTTAGATGAAATTTTAGAGTTTTTAAGGAAGTTTTTTGACGATATATTAAAGAATTCTAATAAAATCAAACTACAAAAGCATTTCGATGATATAACAGATTTTAGAACAAAAACAGGATTACCTAAATTTGTAAAAGAACTAAGTGAAAGTGGAACT
>NZ_JAWKMX010000031.1:0-15557 GCF_041392005.1 Flavobacterium sp. | reverse complement strand
GTTAAATTCTTCAACAAATACATTATTTTTTATACAAATTGCTATAAACACTGTTCCTATTGCTGCGTTCGAATCGCCTTTATTAGGCCCTGCATTACCTGTTGTAGCAATAGTCACATCTGCTTGTAATAGTTTTTGAACCGACAGTGCCATTGCTGAAGCAACTTGACTACTTACAACCGAATGTTCTTGTATAATTTTTGGTGATATTTTTAAAACATCTTCTTTTACTTGGGTAGCATAACTTACAATACTTCCTTTAAAATACGCAGAAGCGCCCGAAACTGAAGTTAGCATTTCGGCAATTTTTCCACCTGTACAGCTTTCGGCTGTTGCTAATGTTAGGTTTTTTTCTTTTAAAAGTTTCCCTACTATTACTTCTATTGGTTCGCTTTCGTCGTACCCTATAATAATATCGCCTATTAATGGTTTTAACTTCGCTATTTCATTATTCATTGTTTGAGTTAGTTCTTCTTCGTTATTTCCTTTACCCGAAAGACGCAATCGAACTTTGCCAGGGCTTGGTAAATAAGCTAGTTTAATAAAACTCGGTAAATTATTTTCCCATTCTTCTATTTGTTCGGCTATTAAACTTTCGCCTCTACCATAGGTTAGTAGTGTTTTATGAATAATAACAGGGCGAGAAAACTTTTCTCTTAATTTAGGAATAACTTCATTGTCTATTAAAGACTTCATCTCGTATGGAACACCTGGTAATGAAACATAAATAGTGTTTTCTTTTTGCATCCACATACCTGGAGCCGTTCCTAAAGTGTTAAATAGTATTGTAGCTTTAGAAGGAACTAATGCTTGGTCTTTATTAATTTGAGAAATGGGTCGTTTATAAATAGCTTCTATAAGATGGGTTACATGTGCTAAAACCGCTTTATCTTCAACTAAAGCATCGTTAAAAAAATCGCATAGTGTTTTCTTGGTTATATCGTCTTTTGTAGGACCAAGACCTCCAGTTATAACAACAAGCTCTACTTTGTTTTGAAACTGCGAAAGCGTGTGTAAAATTTGTTCTTTATTGTCGGAAATAGAGCACATTTGAAAAACAGAAATTCCAATTTTTTCTAACTCTTTAGCAATATATGCCGAATTAGTATCTGTAATTTGACCAATAAGAATCTCATCGCCAATTGTAATTATTGAAGCATTCATAATTATTCTTGGTCTATTTTAAAATCTTTTTTAAGCTCTTTAATTGCTGAATTTACGTGCTTTTTTAATGATTTATAGGTTTCGGAAATTTCTTTTTTCTTGCCGTTTTTTTTTGCCCATTTCATAATTTCTAAATTTTCTTCAAAGGCTAAATCCATTCCTAACAAATCTAATGAAGGTTTAATTTTATGAGCAGAAGCATATACTTTGTTGTAATCTTTTTCTGAAATACCTGTTTTAATTAAATCTATTTCAATGGGTACTTCTTCTAAAAAAGAACTTACCACTTGCAAAGCAAACTCGTAATCGTTTTCAGAGATTTCATAAATTTTAGCTAAATTGTAATACAGTGCCATGCTATTTTATTTGTAAACTAAATAGTTGTTTACCCTCTATAAAACCTTCTAAAACATCTCCTTCTTTTACTGAAGCAACTCCTTTAGGTGTACCTGTAAAAATAATATCTCCTGTCTTAAGTGTAAAAAACTGAGAAACATAGGCTACCAATTGGTCTATTTTCCATAGCATTAAAGATGAATTCCCTTGCTGAACTACTTGTTTGTTTTTTTGCAACTCAAAGTTAATATTTTCTAAAGAAGCAAAAGAATTCTTCGACAAAAAGCTACCTATTACCGCCGAACCGTCGAATGCTTTAGATTTTTCCCACGGTAAACCTTTACTTTTTAATTCATTTTGCAAGTCGCGAGCTGTAAAATCGATACCCAATCCTATTTCGTCATAATATTTATGTGCAAACTTTGCATCGATGTATTTTCCTACTTTATTTATTTTAACCAAAATTTCAACTTCGTGTTGTACATCATTGCTAAATTCGGGAATAAAAAATGGTGATTGTGTAGGTAAAATAGCCGTATCTGGTTTTAAAAAAATAACTGGCTCAGTTGGTTTTTCATTTTGCAATTCCGAAATATGGTCGGCATAATTTCTACCTATACAGATTATTTTCATTCTTATTTTAGTTATTAGTAATTAGCCAATATACTTTTTACTTTTTACTTTTTACTTTTTACTTTTTACTTTTTTACAATTTTGTGCTCAACTTTCGTAATTTAATAGCTGTGAGTACTTTTTTGGTGTACAAGGGAAAATCAGCATTTTGAATCCAACCAAAATAGCCTGGTTCTTTTTCAAAAACATCTTCAACTAGTGCGCCTTTGTGTTTTCCAAAAGTAAAAATTTCTTGTCCCTCATTATTTAAAGCAATAAAACCAGCAAAATCAACCGATTTTTTACGAGTAGTATATTCTGATAACTTTTTAATATCGTTGTCTAAGTCGTTGTAACGATCGAGTTGCGCTTTTAATATTTCGTACGTCGCATTGGTGTCGGCAGCGGCGCTGTGCGCATTTTCTAAACTTTCGTTACAATAAAATTTATAGGCAGCACTTAGGGTACGTTCTTCTTTTTTATGAAAAATAGTTTGGATATCGACTGAAACTCGGTTTTTCATATCAAAATCTACATCGGCACGCAATAATTCTTCAGCTAAAAGCGGAATATCAAATCGATCGGAATTGAAACCTGCCAAATCGGAATCTTTAATCATTTGATACACTTGAGATGACAATTCTTTAAAAGTAGGCTCGTTGGCAACTTTTTCGTTTGTAATTCCGTGTACTGCTGTGGCGTGTGCTGGAATTGCAATTGTTGGATTGACTAACCAGGTTTTGCTTTCTTTATTACCGTTTGGAAAAATTTTTAATATCGAAATTTCTACAATTCTATCTTTAGCAACATCAATTCCGGTGGTTTCAAGGTCAAAAAAGCAGATTGGGCGTGTAAGATTTAATTCCATTTTTATAGGTTTTGGATTACAAATATAGTTATTCTAATATTTTTTTTGAAATGATTTAATTGATTTCTGCCCCGATTGAAGCGAGCTACCGTGTAGCGCGAAAAGCGGGACTAAGGTTGAGTAAATCGCTTGATGTGTGCAGCCTTATTAAAAAAACCACGCCGAAACGTGGTTTGTATTTTATATCCTGAAATAAATTCAGGATGACAATGCTATATTTCTCGATTAACGTCCCAAGCTTCGAGGTATTCGGCAACACGTTTCACGAAACTACCGCCCAAAGCACCATCAACTACACGGTGATCGTAAGAATGTGACAGGAACATTTTTTGACGTATGCCTATGAAATCGCCTTCTGGTGTTTCGATAACCGCAGGCACTTTACGAATAGCGCCTAATGCTAATATTCCCACTTGTGGCTGGTTGATAATTGGTGTTCCGAAAACTGAACCGAATGTACCCACATTGGTTACGGTATACGTTCCACCTTGAGTATCGTCGGGTTTTAATTTTCCGTTGCGAGCACGGTTTGCCAAGTCATTCACTTGTTTTGCCATTCCCACTAGATTGAGTTGGTCAGCATTTTTGATTACCGGAACAATTAAATTTCCGTTAGGCAATGCCGCTGCCATTCCTAAGTTGATATTTTTCTTTTTGATGATATAATCGCCATCGACTTGAATATTCATCATTGGGAAATCTTTTAAGGCTTTAGCAACCACTTCCATAAATATTGGTGTAAAGGTTAATTTTTCGCCTTCGCGTTTTTCGAAAGCATTTTTAACTTTATCACGCCATTTTACAATATTGGTTACATCTACTTCAATAAACGATTGTACGTGAGCCGAAGTTTGCACCGACTCTACCATATACTTGGAAATAAGCTTACGCATACGATCCATTTCAACAATTTCGTCTTCTCCGTTAACTGAAACAGGAGCTGTTTTAGTTTCAGGTTTAATGTTTAATGTTTCTGTAGCTTGTGGAGTTACAACTGTTGCCGACTGTACACTTGCAACTGGTGACTGAACATTTGGCTGATTTCCTCTATTTTTAATATATTCTAATATATCTTCTTTGGTTACTCTACCATCTTTTCCGCTACCTTTTATAGCTTCCAATTCGGCAAGAGAAACACCTTCTTCTTTGGCAATATTTTTCACTAATGGAGAAAAGAATTTATCAGAATTTGAAAAATCGGGAGCTGAAGCCACTTCTTTGGCGGTATCTACAGTTTTTTGAATTTCGGTTACTGCTGGAGATTTTTCTGGTGTTGCTACAACTGGTGTTGTTGTTGCACTACCTCCTTCGGTTTCGATTATAGCTAGTGTTTGCCCAACTTGCACCACATCATTAACTTGAAAAAGAATTTCGGTAAGCGTTCCAGAAACTTCACTTGGTACTTCGCTATCTACTTTATCGGTTGCAATTTCAAGAACGGCTTCATCTTGTGTAATGGTATCACCTACTTTTTTTAGCCAGTTGGTTATGGTTGCTTCTGCAACACTTTCGCCCATTTTGGGTAATTTTAATTCGAACTTTGCCATATTTTTAACTCAAGTTGTGTTTATTTGTTATGGATTGCAAAAATACTAAATTTTAGTAGCTTTTATAAAGAAATATTTAATTTTTTATATCGTAATAATTTCTCCTCTATCGTTTGAGTTATAGCTACCAATTAAAAATTTTGATGATGGAAAATAATTCTTGAAACTAATATTTGGCGCTGCATTATTTTCCATAAATGCGATAATATCAGAATAACAACAATCTTCTACATTAAATAGAATTTGAATCGTTTTATTTTTTGTTAATGAAATGGCATCAATAGTAGCTACATATTCTACCGGAATTGTAGTTGACCAATCTATTTTACTTTTAGAAACAATGATGTATTTTTCAATTTTTGGTTTTAATGCTTTTTGTTGTGATTTTTTGAAAAATGAAAATATAAATGCACCCAATTGCATCATTTTATCAAAAAACCAGGATTTTTTAAAATGTTTTCCATAGAAATAATTCATGGCTTCTTGAAAACGCTTCATATACAATCCATCGCGAATGGTGCTTTCTCCCTTATAATGAATTACTGTTGTATCGGCAAAATAATAATTTTTTTTACCTAATTTTTGCACCAAATAACTTAAATCAATATCATCAGAATACATAAAACAATTTTCATCGAAACCGTCAACTTTTAAATAAAGTTCACGTTGCATCAACATAAATGCTCCTACTAAGATATCTACTTCACCCGATTGATTACTGTTTAAGTGCATGGCATAATATTGATTGAACCATGAAAATTTTGGAAAAATTTTATACAAACCAAATATTTTGGTAAAAGCTACCCAAGGCGTTGGCACACCTCGTTTACTTTCGGGAAGAAAATTTCCAGCACCATCAATTAATTTACAACCAATGATTCCGACTTGTGAATTGCGAATTGCTACATTCGACTTCAAAATCTTTGTAAACGTATCTTCTGCAACAACAGTATCTGGATTTAATATGCAAATGAAATCGCCTTTTGCTTGCGCTACACCTATATTATTTCCTTTTGGAAAACCTAAATTTTCTTTATTTTCAATTAAAATTACATTCGGAAATTTCTCTCGAATCATCAAGCAACTATCATCAGACGAGGCGTTGTCAACAACAATTATTTCAGCATCAATATTTTGCAAAGCCTTTTGAACACTCAATACACATTGCTCTAAAAAATAGCGCACGTTATAATTGAGTATGATTACGGAAAGTTGCATTTGTACTACGTCTATTACTTGTCAAACCTCAAAGGTTTTGAAAACCTTTGAGGTTTGACAATTTACTTCTTTAAATATTTTTTGTATTTTAAATAAGAAAATAAAGATAAAACAATTAATAATCCAACAGAAATATATACAAAAGAAGGTGTTACTATTTTTTCGCCACTAGCATACGAATGCATACCCGTTAAATAAAAGTTAACTCCAAAATAGGTCATTAAAATAGAATAAAAAGCAAAAATACTCATAACATTAAATATCCAACGACCTCGTAAACCTGGCACCAAACGTGCATGAATTACGAACGCATATACCATAATGCTTATTAAAGCCCAAGTTTCTTTTGGATCCCAACCCCAATAGCGTCCCCAACTTTCATTAGCCCATTGTCCGCCTAAAAAGTTACCAATTGTAAGCATTACCAACCCAACGGTTAGAGCCATTTCGTTTATATAACTTAGTTCGTCAATTGCTAATTTAAGTCGTGTTTTATTATTTTCATTAACAAACAACATCAAAAACAAAGTAACAACTCCTAAAATCATACCTAATGTAAACGGCCCGTAACTGGCAACTATTACCGCTACGTGTATCATTAACCAATACGAATTTAATACAGGTTGTAAGTTTGCTATAGCTGGATCCATCCAGTTCCAATGAGCAATCATTAAAATCATTGCCACCACAAAAGCAGTTGATGCGGCAGTTAATTTTGATTTCCAACCAAAATACATTCCAAAAAACATAGTTGCCCAAGCCACATATATCATACTTTCGTAGGCATCACTCCAAGGTGCATGACCTGAAACATACCAGCGTGCTAGCAATCCTAATGTATGTAAAACGTATAAAAATAAAAGTACACCATACAAAAAGTTAACCGAATATTTTAAATATTTTGATTTCGAAAATAATTGAACGATAGCTAAAATTAGCATTAATACGCCAGCATATAAATACCATGAGAAAAGCTTTTTAAATATATCGTATTTATTATATAAAACTTCTGTATTTATTTGTCTTTCAGATGGCATTACTTTTGCGCCAAATTTTTCTTGATAACGTTTTAAACCAATTAGCAACGAATCGGGTAAATTGTAATTTTCAGTTTCAGATGCTTTAGTTACAGCATCAAGGTAAATTGGCATTAAATTTTTGATGGTATCTAAAGCAGTTCCTGTAGGTTCGCTAACTTCTAAAAAAGAAACCCATTTGTTATTTTTATCGTTAGGAATCGGATATACTTTCAAAATTTCGCCACTAATTGCACTATACATTAAGTTTACACGCATATCGGCTTCTTTAAAATCTTTTTGAAACTGATTGGGCATATTTGTTCGATAAGCTTCATCTAAGTACGGTGCTAATTTATAATTTCCTTTTTCATCAAAAAAGTTAAGTAGCGAAGCATATTTCTCTTTTTTATCAATACCAATAATTTTGCGAATACTATCGTTTCCTCGCTTTAAATAAATAATTGGTAAATTGTACCAATACTGCCCAAATTGCGTCATTGAAAGTAAAACCTGATCGGAGTTCATTCCTTCGTAAGTATCGCTTTTTGAAACCTTACGCAATAACTCAGATGAAAACGTATTAATAGGCTTCATACGACCTCCCTGATCTTGAATGACTATATGTCCAAATTTATCGGCGTGTTCTTCTGAAACTTTATGCTTTTGAAGAAATTCGATTACTTTTTCAGGAGATGGAGTCTCATTTTCATGATTTCCTTCGTGTTGACTAAAACCTAGCAAAGAAGAAAAAAGAAAAGCTACTACTAAAGTTTTTTTCTTTAATTCGATCTTATTTATTTTCTCTTTTAACTGACCAAAACGCGATTTTTTAGCAAATAAAATCCACATTAAACCAATATACAATAAAAAGTAACCTATATACGTAATATTTGTTCCCCACCAATCATGATTTACAGACAATTGCGTTCCTTTTTCATCGGGATCAAAACCTGCTTGAAAAAATCGATAACCGCTATAATCTAAAATATGATTCATAAACACACTATCCGTTTTGCAATATTTTGTTCTTTATCTTGTAATTTGAAAATTGATTTATAAGCTGAATAACTTTTTTCTGTTCCAGGGTATTTATCGGCAATAAAATCGTTAAGTTTAATAGCTATAGGTAGTTCATAAATTTTACTACCAAAAAACATGGTAAATTCTAAATTGCCTACTTTAACTGTTTTAGGTTCGCCACGCATACCTTTTCCACCCATAGCCGTAATTTTTTCTTGTTTCCCTTGTGAAGAAATGGTAACGGTTAAAGCATCTTTTGTACTTTTATCTTGATAATTATTATTCGATTTTAAAACAATATTACCTTTAATTGCGGGTTCTGGAAATACAAATTGCGTTCCCGCTAAACTATACAACGAACGTAAGTTTAATGGTTGTAAAGAATCTTTAACTACTGCTCCTTTTAATTGGTCTGCCATTCGCATAAAATTTCCTTCAAATGGTGTTTGTATAAAATAAGCACCTTCAAGTTCGGAAATATTAATTGCGCCTGGTGTAAACTTATTAAATGCAAATAATACGTTGTGAATATTTTGAACTTCGCCTGCTTTTAAATAATGCTCGTGACGCGAACCATCACCCGATTCTACCATTTTTAAAAATAGTGTTCCGTTTTCATTTGGTTCAATCTCTTCAACAGCATTCATTATATAGTTATCGTGCGTAACTTTAAACGGAATTGTATTAAAATTGCCTTTTATTCTAAAATTATTCGATGCTATTGGTGCAAAATACTGTTGGTGTTCAAAGGTTCTTCTCATTTGTTGCCCCTGATATTCGCCATCTACTAAAACAGTAACAAACGTCTTATCCGAATACATTAAATTTGTTGTTTCGCCTTCGCGAATTGGCATTATACCTTCATAACTAATATAGCGTGTTATACCAGCCCCTACAATAATAAAAATGAATGATAAATGTAAAAGTAATGTCGCCCAATTTTCCTTTTTAAAAAGTTGATAGCGTTTAATGTTTCCTATAAAGTTGATAACAAAAAGCACCATAATGGTTTCAAACCACCAAGCATTATAAATGTAAATACGTGCTGTTTCAGTATTATATTCGCTTTCTACAAATGTACCTATTGCCATTGCAACAGCAAATAGAACAAATAAAACAGCCATTAAACGAGTTGAAAAAAGAAAGGAAATTATTTTCTTATCCATCGGATTTGAGTTGAAAAATTAAAAACTTCACAAAGGTACTTAAATTGAAAAACTTTTAACGGCTTTTAACAAACCTTTACTAATCTTTTAAAAATAGTTAATAACAATATGTAATTTCTTTAGTAGAAAATGTTTTTTCAATGCCCGAATCTAACTTAACAACTAATTTTCCATTACTATTTACTTTTGTTATAGTGCCCCAAAAGCGATTTCCCTCTTTATCTTTAAAAACAGAAAGAATATCTTTTTGAAATAAATAATTGTGGTATAAATTCCAAAAATAAGCGTCGTTTTTTACGGTTAATAAATTGTAGTTGTTTTTAATTTGATTCGCAATAGCAATAAGCAAACTATCACAATCAATAGTTTTTCCTGTTAATAATGCTAAACTTGATGCGTTTGGCAAATTATCAAATACTAGCTGGTTTACATTTAAGCCAATCCCAATTATTGCCGAAATTTGATTTGTCGATTTAAAACTGGTTTCTATAAGTATGCCAGCTATTTTTTTGTTTTCTGCCAAAATGTCGTTTGGCCATTTTATCTTTAATTCGGGTACATTAAATTTAGACATTGCTTGTATTATACTTAACGGAACAATTACTGATAGCATAATTAAATTAATCTTTACAGGGTCTATAGCATTAATTAACAAACTAAAAGTGAGGTTTTTACCCGATTCTGATTGCCATACACTACCCTGTTGCCCTTTGCCATTAAACTGATTATCGGTTTGCACAATTGTAAAATTTTCGAGCTTTTGTGTAACTGCCAATTCTTTTAAAAATAAGTTCGTTGAGGGTGTGGCACTAAGTTTGATAATATTCATAGTCTAAACTATTGACTAAATTTATGCAATTAATCTTTTGTTAAGGTTCAAAAATAAAAACAAAAAGTGATAACTTTGCAAAAACTCAAATTTTTTAAATGACAAAAAATATAGTAAGCACTGATGATTTATTATCTTTAATAATAAAAGGAATTGAAGATGTTAAAGGTGCAGATATTCAAATTTTAGACCTACGAGAAATAGAAAATACCGTTTGCGATTATTTCATTATCTGTAATGGTAACTCGAACACACAAGTAGTGGCAATTGCAAATTCCATTCAAAAAGTTGTTTCAAAAGAATTAAAAGAAAAACCTTGGCATATAGAAGGAACCGAAAATGCCGAATGGGTACTTATTGACTATGTAAACATTGTAGTTCACGTTTTTCAAAAACACATTAGAGAGTATTACAACATCGAAAGTTTATGGGGCGATGCAAAAATTACAACCCTATCAACTTAATTATTATAATTATATATGGCTGCAAACAAAAAAGATAACACACCAAAATTTAAAATTTCTTCAGGATTAGTATATGGCGTATTTATTGCTATGTTTTTAGCAATTATGCTTTTTGGTGGTAATGGTTTCGACTTTAACACTCCAAGGCCCACTAGTCTTTCAAAATTTTATCAATATATCGATTCTAATCAGGTAGAAAAAGTTGTATTTACAAATGCACGCGCAAATATTTACTTAAAAGAATCGGCATTACAATCGGAAACTCATAAAAAAGTAAAAAAAGATGTATTTGGTAAAGAAAATACTCGAGGACCACAATACTATACCGAAATAGGGAATACCGAAATTTTTGAAAAAAACCTTCAAGAAGCACAACAAAAAGGGTTAATAAACGATTTTGAAAAAGAACCCGATAGCATTTGGGGCGAAATATTACCAACACTTTTATTTTTCGGGCTATTAGTGTTATTTTGGGTATTTATGATGCGTAGAATGTCTGGCGGTGCTGGTGGCGGTGGCGGACAAATTTTCAACATTGGAAAATCGCGTGCCAAATTATTCGATGAAAAAAATGATGTAAAAGTTACTTTCGAAAATGTTGCCGGTTTAGAGGGTGCAAAAGAAGAAATACAAGAAATAGTAGAGTTTTTAAAAAACCCTCAAAAATATACCGAAATTGGTGGTAAAATACCAAAAGGAGCCTTATTAGTTGGCGCACCCGGAACAGGTAAAACACTATTAGCTAAAGCTGTAGCTGGCGAAGCAAAAGTTCCGTTTTTCTCGCTTTCGGGTTCCGATTTTGTGGAAATGTTTGTAGGAGTTGGTGCTTCACGCGTTCGCGATTTGTTTAAACAAGCAAAAGAAAAATCGCCTTCTATTATTTTTATTGATGAAATAGACGCTGTTGGTCGTGCTCGAGGAAAAAACAATATGACAGGCGCTAACGATGAACGCGAAAATACACTAAACCAGTTGTTAACCGAAATGGACGGTTTTGGCAGTAATACAAATGTAATTGTTTTAGCCGCAACAAATAGAGCCGATGTTCTAGACAAAGCACTTCTTCGTCCAGGTCGTTTTGATCGTCAAATTTATGTAGATTTACCAGATGTTAAAGAACGAAAAGAAATTTTTGAAGTACATTTAAAACCTATAAAAAAAGCAGAAGAACTCGATACCGACTTTTTAGCCAAACAAACGCCTGGTTTTTCAGGTGCCGATATTGCTAATGTGTGTAACGAAGCAGCATTAATTGCAGCACGTAATGGCAAAAAAGCAGTTGATAAACAAGACTTTTTAGATGCTGTAGATAGAATTATTGGCGGACTAGAAAAGAAAAATAAAATAGTAACACCCGAAGAAAAACGTGCTATTGCTATTCACGAGGCTGGTCATGCAATTGTTAGTTGGATGCTCGAACACGCTGCTCCATTAGTAAAAGTTACCATTGTGCCAAGAGGTCAAAGTTTGGGTGCCGCTTGGTATTTACCAGAAGAACGCTTAATTGTTCGCCCAGAGCAAATGCTTGACGAAATGTGTGCTACCATGGGTGGTAGAGCTGCCGAAAAAGTAATTTTCAATAAAATTTCGACAGGTGCATTAAGCGATTTAGAAAAAGTTACCAAACAAGCACGGGCTATGGTTACTATTTACGGGCTAAATGATAAACTTGGTAATATTACTTATTACGATTCTAGCGGACAAAGCGAGTATAGTTTTTCAAAACCGTATTCTGAAGAAACCGCACAGATAATTGATAAAGAAATTTCGGAATTAATTGAAAAACAATACATTAGAGCTATTGAAATTTTAGAAAAGAACAAAGAAAAATTAGTGCAATTAGCCGATATTTTAATAGAAAAAGAAGTAATTTTTAAAGACGATTTAGAAACTATTTTTGGAAAACGACCTTTTGAAAAAACAGAAGAAATAGTAGTTGAAGAGCAAGTTGTAGAAAAACCAAATAACGCTTTAGAAAACAACTAAATATAAAATAGTTTATAGTTTATTAAAAACTTAATTTTTATTGCAATAAAAATTAAGTTTTTTTTTATATATTTGGCTCTATTACACATTAATTTTAATGAATTTATTTAAGCAACTTTTTGGGAAAAACAAAAAAAATGATGATGCTGAAAATACGGAAAGCCCGTATATGCCAGACAAAAATATTCCCGTAGATGAAATGTTTATGCAAAACTTTATCAAAAATGGTGGTAAATTTGTGTATTGTATTTCATTAGCAGAAATTGCAGAAAATTTTATTAACATACTAGAAGAAAACGATTGGTTCGAAAAAGAAGCCATTTGCTTTGATAACAGATTAACCTATCTTTTAGATGAAAATAAAATTACATATAAAACTACTGAAAATCCTACGTTTTTATTATGCTCGTGTGAAAACCTAATTGCCGACAAAGGCTCAATATTATTTTCGTCTAACCAATTAAAAGAATTTAAGATGGACGAAATTCCAAAAAATCTTATTGTTTACGCCACAACAAGTCAGCTTGTAAATAGCAAAGGCGATGGTTTGCGTACTATAAATAGAAAATACACAAATCGTCCTACTAATATTACCACAATTACACTTTACAAAGAACCTAACGAGGAAGATTTTTTGCAATACGGAAGTACATATAAAAACCTATATTTGCTCTTGTTAGAAGATTTATAAAATGAATGAAACTTTAAAAAGAGCTATTTCAGGAGCTGTTTACGTAGTATTACTTATAAGTTGTATTTATTATTCATACGATAGTTTCTTTATTTTATTTGGCTTGTTTTTAGCTTTAGCGGCCTACGAATTTTCTAAATTGGTAAATTTAAACAAATGGTTTGCCCTACTAGCTGCAATAAGTTTATATTCATTTTTTTACAATTCTAAGTATTACCTAGTTTACGATAAATTTATTACTGGTTTTACAATTAGTGTTTCCTTGCTATTAGTGTATTTTTTATTTAGTAAAAAACCAACTATTCCGTTTTCAAATTATCTAAAATATGTGGCATTACTAGGCTACATAATTTTTCCATTTATAATTATTACGAAAGTTCCTATTGGCGATAAAGGATATAATCCTAAAATTTTAATTAGTATATTTATTTTAATTTGGACAAACGACACCTTTGCTTATTTGGTTGGTAAAAACATAGGAAAACACAAATTATTACCCTCAATTTCACCTAAAAAAACAATAGAAGGTTTTGTAGGCGGCTTATTTTTCACTATTATTTCAGGTTATTTATTGGCAAAAAACTATATTAACATTCGCGAATCCAATTTGTATATGTGGCTTATTATTGCAGTTATTGTTAGCATATTCAGCACATTAGGCGATTTAATAGAATCAAAATTTAAACGAATGGCAGGCGTAAAAGACAGCGGAAACATTATGCCTGGCCATGGCGGTATTTTAGATCGGTTAGATAGTATTATATTTGTTGTTCCTTTCATATATTTGTTTTATTTAATTTTATATTATGTTTCATAAAGAAGGTGCTAAATCTATTTTTATTGCGTTAGTTATTGCTTCGGCAATTATTATAGCTAGCGATTTTATTGCAATTAATTGGTTGCGAATTGTATTAATTTGCATTGCTATTTTTGTTTTAGTAATTGTATTGCAGTTTTTTAGAAACCCGAAACGAGAAGTTGAAAATAGCGATAATCATATACTAGCGCCTGTAGATGGAAAAGTTGTTGTAATTGAAGAAGTTTACGAACCCGAATATTTCAAAGACAAGCGTTTAATGGTTTCTATTTTTATGTCGCCTTTAAACGTTCACGTTACGCGTTATGCGGTAAATGGTGTTGTAAAATACAGTAAATATCACCCAGGCAAATATTTAGTAGCTTGGCATCCTAAAGCTAGCGAAGAAAACGAACGTACTACTATAGTAATTAATAACCGTATTTTTGGAGAAATTATGTACCGCCAAGTAGCGGGCGCTTTAGCACGTAGAATTGTAAACTATGCCCAAGAAGGTATGCGTGTTATTCAAGGAAAAGATGCTGGTTTTATAAAATTTGGTTCACGTGTAGATATTTTTTTACCTTTAGGAACTGAAATTGATGTAGAATTAAACCAAAAAGCAATTGGTGCTAAAACTGTTATTTGTAAAAAATAATGACTGAAAAAGAATTAGATATATTATTTGATCAAGCATTTGAAAACGCTAATTTAGTTCCTAAAGAATCGGTTCCGCCAAATGTTCAATTAGTATTATATAGTTTATACAAACATGCTACTTCTAGCCGATTATCTTCATTAAACCAAAGTTTTGAACAAAACGATTTAGGAGAAGAACTCATAAATGCTTTTAAATTAAATGCCTTAATGCAAGTAAAACATTTAAGCATTAACGAAGCTAAACAACAGTATATCGATATTATTAATGGATTAATGAAAGAACGAAACATTAAACCATGAAAACTACTTTTTATTTTCTTGCAATTGCCTTTTTAACGCTGCTTGTATCTTGTAAAGAAGATACTAATTTAGTGGAAGTTAAAATTCCAGAACCCGAAGTTAAAGTTTCGCATGAATTTTCTAATCCAAACGATTATAAAGCAACTGGAAAACCTTTTAAATTATACGCATTACCTTTTCGATTCGATTCGATAAGCCAACCCATTGGTGGCAAAAATTTAGAATATCATTATGCAAAAGTATATTTAAACTACGCAAATAAACTTAATACATTAATTGAAGAAAAACAGTGGACAGATAAAACCATTACTCAAATTTGTACCGAAGTTAAAGCCGAAGATGTTGCTTTAAAAAATAATGCTGGAGGCTTTTACAACCATACCCTTTATTTTGAAATATTAACGCCAAAGTTAAACACTCAACCATCAGACACTTTAAAAACGGCTCTTGTAGATACTTTTGGTTCTGTTGCAAATTTTAAAACTAGTTTTACTAAAACAGCGTTATCGTCATTTGGCTCAAACTGGGTTTGGTTACTTGTAACTAAAAATAAAAAACTAGAAATTGTAACTACTACAAACGAAAATAATCCGTTAATGGTAGATGCAACAAGCAAAGGCAAGCCTTTAATTGCTCTAGATGTTTGGGAACACGCTTACCTAAACAATTACCAAAATAATAAGAAAGAATATATAGATTGTTTCTTAAAACACTTAAATTGGGATTTAATTTCTGAACGCTATCAAAACCTAATTGAATAATTATATTTTCTAAAATTTGCAATAAAAAAGCCTTTAGAATTTAACTTTCTAAAGGCTTTTTTATGTTTACGCTTAATTGCTTAATCAATAGCAGCATTTCCTACAAAGAAAAGTACTAAC
>NZ_JAWKMX010000030.1:0-16644 GCF_041392005.1 Flavobacterium sp. | reverse complement strand
TAACTCGGCATATTCTTTAGACGATGTAATACCTAAAGGCAATGTTATAGCTGCTCCTACAATAATTAATTGCCAACCCCAAAAGTTGAATTTACTCAAAAAATCGCTATACATTCTTGCTTTTAAAAGACGCTGCATCGAGTAGTATGCGCCTGCAAAAACAGCATTACCCACAAAGGCAAAAATTACGGCATTGGTATGCAATGGACGTAATCGACCATAACTTAACCACGGAATTCCATCGGTTAAATTTGGAAATAAGTATAAGAAGGCTACAATAAGCCCAACTAACATTCCGACAACTCCAAATGTTATTGAGGCATACAAGAAGTTTCTTACAATTTTGTTGTCATAATAAAACTGTTGCTTCTCCATAATTTAGTTAATTTTTGTTCGTTTTTATTAAAATTATTTGTTAGGGTTTTCTTTTTTTAATTCATCATCAAAAAGCATTCTTACCGACGGTGTATAATCATCGTCATACTGACCACTTTTAACTGCTTTAATAAAAGCAATTAAAAAAGCTATCGCTACAAAAATACTTACGGATATTAATATATAAATTACACTCATACCTTTATAATTTACTATAACAAAAGTAGCACTACTACTAATGCTAAAATATGACAATTGTCATACTTGTTAAATTTTGTTAAAGTTAATTCTTTTTTTCTGTTTGGCGTATAAGTTACTCATAATAGTTACAAAACTAACCACTGTTATAGAACTTAACGGCATTATAATAGCTGCTACTAATGGCGATAATTTACCCGTTAACGCAAAAGATAAACCTACCACATTGTATAATAATGATAAACCAAAACTCATATAAATTATTTTCATAGCATTTTTAGAATATTTCAAATAGTAGCTAATTTTTACAAACTGACTTGCATCGATAATTCCGTCGCAGGCTGGCGAAAATACATTTACATTTTCCGAAATAGCAATTCCTACATTGCTTTGTGCTAATGCACCAGCATCGTTTAATCCGTCGCCTACCATCATTACATTACTACCTTTCTTTTGAAGACTTTCAATAAAACGTAACTTATCTTCTGGTTTTTGGTTAAAAACCAATTCGGTAGCCAATGGCAAAAGTTTTTCTAATATTTTACGTTCGCCTTCGTTATCGCCCGAAAGCACTTTTAACTGGTATTTTTTTGATAATTTTTCAAACAATTCGCTTAATCCTTCTCTGTACTGATTGCTAAACACATAATTTCCTTTGTAAACGCCATTAATCTCAATATGAACTTTAGTTTTTTTATGCGATGTTTCGCTAAAAGTTTCTACAAACTGCGAAGAACCTAATTTTACTCGTCCATTTTCAAAAGTTGCCTCTACTCCTTTTCCTGTAGTTTCCGTATAATTTACAGGATTTAACTTTAACGTTTCAGGTAAAAACTCGTACAGTCTTCGGCTTAACGGATGATTAGAACCTCGAAGTGTGTTTTTTAGCAACGTAATTTCGTTTTCGGTTAATACATTTCCGTCGTAAATTATAGCCGTTTTTTTATTTGTTGTAATAGTTCCGGTTTTATCAAAAATAATAGTATCAACAGCTGCCATTTGCTCGATAACTTGAGTATTTTTTAAATACATTTTTTGCTTACCCATAATGCGTAGAACATTTCCTAAAGTAAACGGAGCTGTTAAGGCAAGTGCACACGGGCAAGCTACTATTAAAACAGCGGTAAACACATTTAAGGCTTCGGTTTTATCGATAAACAACCAAATAATTAAAGCTAAAAAAGCTATAGTTAACAGAATGGGTGTAAAATACTGACTAACTTTATCGGTTATCGTTTTATGTTTTTGTTCCATTTTCTTTTGAAAAACATCGTTACTCCACAATTGTGTTAAATAACTTTGTGAAACCGAAAACAACACTTCAATTTCAACGCTGTTGCCTAATTGTTTTCCTCCTGCAAAAAGTTTATCGCCCGATTTTTTTTCAATTGGCACTTCTTCGCCTGTTACAAAACTATAATCAATGGCCGTTTGGGGCGAAATTAAAATACCATCAACAGGAATTAACTCTTGGTTTCTAATTAATAAACGATCGCCTTTTTCAATATCATAAACCTGAACTTGTTCCTCTTTTCCATTTTGCAATAATCGGGTTACAGCTATAGGAAAATACGATTTATAATCGCGTTCAAACGATAAAAAACTATAGGTTTTCTGTTGAAATAATTTTCCTAATAACATAAAGAAAATTAAGCCTGTTAAGCTATCGAAAAAGCCCGAACCTAAATCGAAAATAATATCGTAGGTACTGCGAATGAACATTACGATAATTCCTAATGCTATGGGAATATCGATATTTAAAACGCCCGATTTGATACTTTTATAAGCCGATTTGTAATAATCGCTTGCCGAATAAAAAACCGCTGGCAAGGATAACCCAAACATTAACCAACGAAAAAAATGTTTGTATTGTAAAATCCAAAACTCATCTACTTCAAAATATTCGGGAAATGAAAGCAACATAATGTTACCAAAACAAAAAAAAGCAATTCCTATTTTATAAATTAAACCTCGGTTTACAGTATCTTTTTTCCTTTCGTAATTTTCTAAACTAATATAAGGTTCGTAGCCAATAGAACTTAGTAAATAAACTAAATCTTTTAACGAAACTTCTTTATTATGAAATGTAATGCGAACTGTTTTTTTAGGAAAATTTACTTGCGAAGCAATAATGCCTTTTTGTAACTTTTGAAGGTTTTCTAAAATCCAAATACAGGAACTGCAATGAATATGCGGAATATACAACGTAACAATGCTAGTTGATGCTTCATGAAATTCTAGTAATTTTGAAGTAATATCTTGATTGTCTAAATAATCGTACTTTCCTTGTATATCTTGTGGTGTAGCACCTGGTGCCGCTTGAAAATCGTAATAACAACCTAAATCGTTTTGGCTAAAAATTTCGTAAACCGTTTTACAGCCCAAACAGCAAAACAATTTATCATCGAAAATAACTTCGCTGTTTTTTTCTATTTCGTTACCACAATGGAAACAATTTTTTGATTCCATATTTTTGCTCATTTTACCTTGTACAAATATCGTAATTTGTTTATACAATTTAATATGATATTTATCATACTTTAATTATCTTTGTAACGAAATACTCTTAATAAAAATGGGCAACTGTGAGCAATGTATTGTTAGGCAACTAAGTTCTCTTAAAGCACTTACTAAAGATGAACTTTTACGAGTTGCAAAATGCAAAACATCTTATACTATTAAAAAAGGCGCTAATATTTTTGACGAAGGCGAAACCTTAAACGGAATTTTTTGCATTCGCGAAGGTGTTTGCAAATTAAGCAAGCTTAGTGCAAACGGAAAAGATCAAATTGTTAAACTAGTAAAATCGGGCGAATTATTAGGCCAACGTTCTATGATTAGCGAAGAACCTGCTAATTTAACCGCCATTGCGCTAGAAGATATGGAAGTTTGCTTTCTTCCAAAAAGTGAAGTAATGCACTTTTTTACTACAAACAATCAGTTTTCGTTTGAAGTAATGAAATCGATTTGTGTCGATTTAAAAGAATCAGACGATCAAACGGTTTCTATGGCTCAAAAAACAGTAAAAGAACGACTTGCCGAAACCTTATTGTATTTAGAAGAAGAATTTGGTATAAATGAGAAAGACAATACCTTGCGTATTCAACTTTCTAGAGAAGAATTAGCCGGAATGATAGGAACCGCAACCGAAAGTTGTATTCGCTTGCTTTCTGAATTTAATAAAAATGGAGTTATTGAACTTTTGGGTAAAAAAATCGCTTTAAAAGATAAAGTACAATTAAAGCGATTAGCTGCTAATTAAATGTTATTCTTGTGGCCCGTCCCACTCTGTAAAACCACCTATTAAATTATAAGCATTTTTAAAACCTAGTTCTTTCATAATATTGCAAGCGTTAGCACTTCGTCCGCCTGCTGCGCAATACACGTAATAATTTTTGGTTTTATCTAATTCTTCCAGCTTGTAAATAAAACCTTGTCCTTTATAAATATCAATATTTATGGCGTTAGGTATTTTACCATTGTTTACTTCCTCTTCTGTGCGAACATCTAGAATAATTCCGTTTTCATCAGTTAAAAACTGACTCCACCATTGTTGTTGGGTTAAATTCATCTTCTATTTTTTTAGCAAAAATAAACGCAATCTTTCTATATAAAAAAAATTAACAAAAAATTAATAACACTTGTATATACAACGTTGTTTAATTTTATATATTTGTATGTACAAATATTGTAGCAACAATAATATGAATATAGAAGACGAAGTAAAAAGCACGCATCCGTATTCGCTTGCAAAAAAAGTAAAGTTGAACTTACTTTTTACAAGAAATATATTGGTAGAGCATTTCCAAGAAATTTTAAAACCATTTGATTTATCTGACGAGCAATTTAACGTACTTCGTATTTTAAGAGGTCAGAAAGGTAAGCCTATAAATATGAGTTCTATTCAAGAACGTATGCTTACAAAAAACAGTAATACCACTCGCCTTATCGATAAGTTAATAGATAAAGAAATGGTTGTGCGAAAAATTTGCCCAAAAAACAGAAGAAAAATGGAAATTACCATTACAGAAAAAGGCTTAAGTGTTCTAACAAAACTAGACCCGATGGTTGATAACCATTTGCAAACATTTTCTGAAAAATTAACCGAAAAAGAATTAGAAACCTTAAATATATTATTAGAAAAATTAAGAACCGAATAAATATGAGTAATTTTATTGAAAATCAAAATTGGCGTTATGCTACAAAAAAATTTGATGCTACGAAAAAGATAAGTACTACCGATTTAGAAATTTTAAAAGAAGCTATTCGTTTAAGCGCATCGTCTTATGGACTTCAACTTTACAAAGTTTTTATTGTTGATGACAAAGAAACTAGAGATAAATTAGTAGCTGTTTGCTGGGGACAAAAACAAATAGTAGATGCTTCGCACTTATTTGTTATAGCTAATTATACCAAAGTAAATGAAAAAGACATTGAATTTCATATTGAAAACACAGCTAAAACACGTGGTATTGATGTAGAAACTTTAAAAGGATATTCCGATTTTATGAAATCGAAAATTATGGAACTTTCTGCAGAAGCGCAATCGAATTGGACTTCTAAACAAACCTATATTGCATTAGGAAATTTATTAAATGCTGCTGCTGAATTAAAAATTGACGCTACACCTATGGAAGGTTTTGAACCCGAAAAAGTAAACGAAATACTGGGTTTAAATCAATTAAACCTTAATGCTTCGTTAATTATCCCTGTAGGATATAGACACGAAGATGATGCAAACCAACATTTAAAAAAAGTAAGAAAATCGACCGAAGAATTATTTGTAACCATTTAAAACTATATAACTATGCTTAAAAATTTTAAAACTTTAGCGCTTGCTGCATTTGCACTTGTAGCATTTACAACACAGGCACAAACGGCAAAAAAAATTAATATTGAAAAAAGTTCAATTAATTGGGTAGGAAAAAAAGTTACAGGGCAACATAATGGTACTGTAAACCTAAAAGAAGGAAATTTAGTATTTAAAGATGAAGCACTTGTAGGTGGAAAATTTATCGTAGATATGACCACTATAAATACTACCGACTTACAAGGAGAATGGGCACAAAAACTAAACAATCATTTAAAAGCTGATGATTTTTTTGGTGTTGAAAAGTATCCAACAGCTACTTTACAGTTTAAGAAAATTGCCGATAAAGGAAATAATGTTTACACCATTTATGCCGATTTAACAATTAAAGATATTACGAATCCTGTTTCTTTCGATATTGTTATTGGAAAAAATACAGCAACTACAAAATTAACTATCGATAGAACTAAATTCGATATTAAATACAAATCGGGTTCATTTTTTGAAAATCTAGGCGATAAAGCTATTTACGACGATTTTGAATTAGATATAAATTTAGTTTTTTAAAAAAATATTTATAAAAATTAAAAGTCCAAAAAACTATTTTTTTGGACTTTTTTATTAATGAGGAAGTTTGTCGCGTAGAACTCCATAAATAAAATTACCAACCAAAGCACCTAAAAGTACTATACCTACAGTAGCAATACCAGAACCTAACAATATAAATATTGGTCCAGGGCAAGCGCCTACAATTCCCCAGCCTATACCGAACATAACACCTCCTGTAATATACCGAAACTTGGCTTTTTCTTTATCCATAATTTCAATAGGCTTTCCTTTATAATCTTTTACTTCTTTCTTTTTTATAAAACGAATGCCAACTACCCCTGTTACAATTGCCGTAAAAATAACACCATACATATGGAAAGACTGAAAATGAAACATTTCAAAAATTCTGTACCACGAAACAGCTTCGGCTTTGGTTAAAACAATTCCGAAAATAAATCCTACAATAATAAATCGTACTAATTTCATACTGTTAAAAAATTAAAGGAATAATGTAATGAACGGCTACTAATCCGCCAATAAAAAAACCAATTACAGCAATTAACGATGGAAGTTGCAAATTGCTCAATCCTGTTATAGCGTGTCCCGAAGTACAACCGCCAGCGTAAGGCGTTCCAAAACCAATAAGCATTCCGCCTAAAAACAATACTAAAAATCCTTTTACTGTCAAAACTGCTTCCCAGCTAAAAAGTGCATCGGGAACTAGTTTTCCGTTAGGAATATCAATATTTAATTCGTTTAAAAGTGAAATTGTTTTAGGATTTAATTCTAAAATTGAACCTGAACTTAAAAAATGTGTAGCAAAATAACCGCCTAGCATAGCGCCTACTACAACCGCTAAGTTCCATTTTTGTTCGCGCCAATCGAACTTAAAAAAATCTATTTTTTTACCCGCACCAAAAATGGAACAAACTGTTCTAAGATTAGACGACATACCAAAGGTTTTTCCAAAATATATAAGCAAAAGCATACAACAACCAATTAAAAAACCAGAAATTGACCAATGCCAAGTATCAAAAACAAAATCCATATTAAAAATTTAAGTTACAAATATAAGTATTTACACGCTATTTCTTTTCTTTTATAAAGTGTAGTATCTTTGGCAAAAATATAGAAAAATGGAAAAGTATAAAATTGAAGTAAAATGGAGTTTAATTTTTGCAATAACTTATTTTTTATGGCTATTAATTGAAAAATATTTAGGTTTCCATTCGCAAAAAGCATTGCAAGAACCTTTATTTAATTTAATTTTTGCCTTTATTTTATTAATACTGTATTTTTTTGCTTTAAAAAATAAAAAAGAAGTCGTTTTTAACAACCAAATTAGTTGGAAAGAAAGTTTCGCTAGTGGGCTTATCCTTTCGTTATTAGCAACTGTTACAACTACATTTATTGTTTATGTAATTTTTACTTATGTTTCACCGCATTATTTTGAAACAGCTATTTCGTTGAGTAAAAACAAAGAATTTGCCGAGTATAATTATAACTTACCTACTTTTATAAAAAACAATATTTTCGACAAATTATCGTTTGGAGTAGTGTTTACTGCTTGTATTAGTTACTTTATAAAAACAAAATAAAATGCGCTATTTATCATTATTCGTTTCTTTTTTATTGGTTGGTTGTATTAGCACAAAATCGACCATTCAAAACATAGACAACAACGCTGTAAGACCAAAAATTAGCAACAACACATTCGTGTTAACCGAATACGCTACTGATACTAAATATGGCTACGATGCCGATTACCCTATTAATATTGGCTTAATTTTAGAACGCCAAGAAGAAACCTATATTACTTATTTTTTTAATGCACTTGCTGCGAAAAATGGCGAAAAAATAACCGCTTTTACAAAAGTAGAAACGTGTTGCCCGTTTCCTACAAAAAATAATAGTATGGGTGCAGGAACATTAACAATTTATGAAGTACAGTTTGAAAATTTACCTTCAAAAAAATTATACTTCAATATTTACGAAAAAGGAAAAATAATGTGTCCGAAAGGATTTTCAATTCAACCTAAAAGCAACTAATACGACTTAAATTTAGATACTTTATTGTATCTTTGCACTTTCAAATTTTTGAATTATGAATTTACAAAATATACCACAAATAAAGCATACTAATAGCAACAATTTTTTTCTTTTAGCCGGACCTTGTGCTATTGAAGGCGAAGAAATGGCAATGCGCATTGCCGAAAAAGTAGTTGCCATAACCGATGCTTTAAAAATTCCTTATGTTTTTAAAGGCTCTTTTAAAAAAGCAAACCGTAGTCGTATTGATAGCTTTACAGGAATTGGCGATGAAAAAGCATTAAAAATTTTACAAAAAGTTTCTAAAGAATTTGGCGTTCCAACAGTAACCGATATTCATACTAATGAAGATGCCGCTATGGCTGCCGAATATGTAGATATATTACAAATTCCGGCATTTTTAGTACGCCAAACCGATTTAGTTGTAGCTGCTGCCAATACAGGAAAAACGGTTAACCTTAAAAAAGGACAATTTATGAGCCCAGAAAGCATGAAACACGCCGCACAAAAAGTAATGGATTGCGGTAATGAAAATTTTATGCTAACCGATAGAGGCACCATGTTTGGCTACCAAGATATGATTGTAGATTTTAGAGGTATTCCTACAATGAAACAATACGGAACTACCGTTCTAGATGTTACGCATTCGTTACAACAACCCAATCAAACGCACGGTGTAACTGGCGGACGACCAGATATGATTGAAACTATTGCTAAAGCCGGAATTGCCGTAGGCGTTGATGGAATTTTTATAGAAACACACTTTGATCCTGCTAATGCGAAAAGCGATGGAGCTAATATGTTACATTTAGACTATTTAGAGAATTTGTTAAAAAAACTAACGGCTATTCGTAGCACAATCAATCAATTTTAATATTTTTTAATTACCAATGAAGCAATCATTTTTAATGGTTGTACTATCTTTTTGTATTTTTTCACAGTACACCTTTTCGCAAGAAACAGTTGAAAATCCTGAAAAATACACCGCACACAATAAAGGTAAGTTTTTTGTTTATTGGGGAGGAAATCGCGACTCTTTTTCAAAATCCGACATTCGCTTTCAAGGAGAAAATTACGATTTTACACTGCAAAATGTATCGGCTCACGACAAACCAAAAGGTTGGCATATCGATTATTTAAACCCGAGTCGGGTTACTATTCCGCAAACGAATTTTAGAATGGGTTATTTTATTACAGACCATTACAACATTTCATTAGGTTACGAGCATATGAAGTATGTAATGTATAACGATAGACGTGTAAATTATACTGGATATTATCCTAATCCTGGTACTTATAACGAAAATCCAACAGCCGATGAACTAACTTTAGATGAAGATTTTTTACTTTTTGAACATACAGACGGTTTAAATTACATTAATGTTGATGTAGCGCGTATGGATGATATTTCTTCTATTTTTGGTATAAAAAATACCGATACATTTCAAGTTAATATTACCGAAGGCATAGGCGGAGGCGTTTTGTACCCAAAAACTAATGCTACTTTACTAGGAAAACCTCGCCACGACGATTTTCATATTTCAGGGTATGGTTTATCTGCAAAAGCGGGATTAAATCTTACGTTTTTTAAATACTTTTTTGTTCAACTCGAGCTAAAAGGTGGCTATATTAACATGAACGATATAAGAACAACAAACACCAGTGCCGACAAAGCTTCGCAAGATTTTTGGTTCTTACAACGTATGATTGCCTTTGGTGGAATTTTTAGATTATAATATACCCGTAGTGCATTTAGAAAATTTTATTTGTTTATTTCTTCAGTTCAAGTATTTCTTGGATAAATTTTATGCAAATTTATCTAAGAAATGTATCGATAACTTACAATTTAATACTTCTCGATAAAATTTTTCTTCGCTTTACTACGAAAAATTACTCGAAGTGACGTCGCTTAATAACTTTTAGCTTATAAATGCAATATGGGTATAATATGAAATTATAAAAAATTAAAAACGAGAAAATATTTTCTCGTTTTTTTTTGCTCAATTGAAAATATAATTTAACTTTGTTTTTCAAAGTACTTTAAAATGGAAGAGAAAAATTATTTAAACGACATTAAAGAAATTAAAGAAATGATGAGCCGTTCTTCGCAATTTCTTTCTTTAAGCGGACTTTCAGGTATTTTAGCTGGTGTTTATGCCATAATTGGTGCCATTTACGCTAATTATTTAATTAATTTGCATCAGTATCAATACATAACGCTAGAGAGTATAACCTTTAAAAAAATTCTGGCAACTGCCTTTGTAGTACTATTTACTTCTGTTTTTACCGCTTATTTACTTTCGGCTAAAAAAGCCAAAAAGAACAACGAAAATATGTGGAACAACACATCGAAGCGTTTGTTAGTAAACTTTGCCATACCGCTTGTTGCTGGTGGTATATTTAGTTTGTTGCTATTGCGCAATGGTTACTACGGATTAATAGCTCCTGTTACCCTACTCTTTTATGGTTTAGCTTGTTATAGTGCTAGTAAATACACGGTTCGCGATATTCGCTATTTAGGCATAACCGAAATTATTTTAGGTTTAGTTGCTGTTGAATTTTCGGGTTATGGCATTTGGTTTTGGGTAATTGGTTTTGGAGTTTGTCATATAATTTATGGTGCTATGATGTATTTTAAATACGAAAGAAAATATAAATGTTAATACTATTAGCCATCGTACTATATTTTGATATTAACTTTTTAAGAAATAGAAAACTTAAATATTCAGTTATAACAATTATAAATTCTATAATATTATATTTAATACCAGTATTATTTTTTATGATTGACCAATATAGAGTTGAAAACAAAATGAAACAATTTGATTTAAATAATGATGGATTTTTTAATTCAAATGAAATGAATACTGAATTAAAATCATTGCAAATGGAATATATATCAGATGCTGGTGGAAATTTATTTATTCTATACGGCTTTCCTGTTTGCTTGATACTTTCAATAATAATTACAATAATTCATAAAGCAATTAATAATAAATAACATTTTTGAAAAACATTATTCAAAATATAAATAAAGTTTTCGATCATCGTGTACGTTTAGGCATTATGTCGGTTTTGATGGTAAACGAAAGTGCCGATTTTACTTCGTTAAAAGAAATTTTAGGCGTAACCGATGGCAACTTGGCTAGCCATGCCAAAGCATTGGAAAACGAAAATTATATTACCATTGAAAAACAATTTATTGGACGAAAACCCAACACAAAATATATTGCAACCAAAGAAGGAAAAAAAGCCTTTCAAGAACATATAGATGCACTCGAAAAATTAATTTCCGGACAATAATACTATTTTTTTATATTTAAACTTTGAAAAACAAAGTACTTTATGACTGACTTAAAAAAATTTAACCAACTACCCTTTTCATCAAAACTTGCAATAGTAAGTTGGGCTTTAGGAACATTTTTATTGTTGCTCAATTTCTGTTTTCCTAATCAAGATGAAATTTTAATTACAGGAATTGTTTACATTGTTGTTATGGGCATTATAAACGGTGTAACGTTTCTGTATATCATCAGTAAAATAATTACCGTAACGCAAAACAGTAGGTATTATATCATTCAAGCAGGTATTATGCTTGCTAATATTCCCATTGCTATTGTATATGTTTATCTCGTAATTTCTCATTATACATCATTAAATAATTTTTAAACTATGGAAAATCAAATTCAAAATCAGAATGAAAAAAATCAAGGAAAATTTTCCTTTTTTCAAACCACAACTGCCAAATTAATTATGGTAGGAATTTTAACACTTGTACTTCTTATTCCACTAAATTTAGTACAAGATTTAATTACAGAACGTTCTACTAGAAAAGTAGAAGCTACTCAACAAATTGCCAGTACTTGGGGCGAAAACGTAATGCTAATGGGGCCAATTCTTAAAATTCCTTACAAAACCACTGTTGAAACTGAAGTAATTAACGAAAAAACCAAACAAACCACTATTCAGGTGCAAACTTATGAGGAAAATGCTTATTTTTTTCCTACCGAATTAAATTATTCAACAAAAGTTGATAAGGTTGACAAACTGAAATATGGCATTTACAAAGCGATTGTTTTTAAAAGTAAAATTGCGACTTCGGGAAATTTTGAAAAGCTCGATTTTGAAAAATTAGGCATAAAACCCGAAAATATTTTGTGGAATAAAGCCTCAATTATTGTAAAAACAACCAATTTAAAAAGTATAAAAAGTGAATTAGTGGTTAACTTTAACAACCAACAATTAACGCTAGAAACCAATAACGAAAACGATTCGCATTTCGATACACTTGAAAGTACTACTTTTTCGTTATCAAATGAAAATAAAAACAATTTTAACTTCACTATCGATTACAACGGAAGCGAAAGTATTGAATTTATTCCTTTAGGAAAAACAACAACTACAGCTATTGATGCCATTTGGAATTCGCCATCTTTTATAGGTTATTTTGCGCCAAACGATACTACAAAGAAAATAACAGCAAACGATTTTCACGCCGATTGGAAAGTTATTAACGTAAACCGACCATTTGCCCAGCAATACACCGAAAAATTACCCAATCTTCAACAGTATTCGTATGGTGTTCGTTTAATTGAAACCGCCGATCAATACCAACAAAACGAACGAGCATCAAAATATGGATTTTTGGTAATTGGGTTAACCTTTTTAATTTTCTTTTTAATACAAACCATCAGCAAAATAAACATTCACATTTTTCAATATACTATGATTGGCTTGGCACTCGTAATGTTTTACACGCTATTAATTTCGATAACCGAACATTCGTCGTTTAGCTTCGCTTATATAATTGCAGCATCAGCAGTTATTGTAATGCTACTACTCTACTCGATTTCTATATTAAAAAACAAAAAGATTTCCTTTTTTATAACCGCTGCTTTAGCTTTACTTTATAGTTTTATATTTGTAATTATTCAGTTAGAAGATTATGCGCTATTAGTAGGTAGCATTGGTTTATTCTTAATTTTAGGTGCGGTAATGTACTTTTCTAGAAAAATAGATTGGAGTACAAATTAAAATTAGAAAACTAATTACTAATAAAAAGGTTGTTTGACAATAGTTTTTCAAACAACCTTTATTTTTTACAGTCTATTTTATCTATTTCCCATCTACATAATTTTGCAAATAGGCAAAACGAGGTGTTAATTTTCCATTTTCGGTAATTTTTGCACGTTGCAAAATACCATCTTTATCATTATTGTAAAAAGCAGGAATAATTTTTTCTAAAAATACTTTTCCAAAACCTTCGCTAGCATCTTTTGGCAATTCGCACGGTAAATTATCTACCGCCATAACTACAATAGCAGCTGGGTGCGTGTAAGGCACTTCTTTGTGTTCGCTTGGTAAGTAACCATAAATTGGGTCGGCAATTGTACTAGGACGAATGGTACAAGCAATTGGACCATCAATATCGCACGAAACATCGGCTACCACTTTTAGTTTACATTTTGGCGAACGCATCATTTGTTGTGTTAAAATTACAGGTGCACCATCGCCATAAAAATGTCCTGCAATAAAAATATCGGAAACATTACTAAACTTTTCAAAATCCGATTCATATTCTTGCGGATTGTTGTAAAAATCGTATTTATCTAAAACTTGTCCGTCTTTTCGCTTGTTATAATCGAGTACATCGATAAAAGTGTAAACAGGCTCATCATAACTTTTCGACAAATAATCTGCTACCGAAACTTGTTTAATTTTCATTGCATCGAGCATTTCTTTTGCACCGTAAGCTACTTTTCCGCTTCCTGTTAAAACTATTTTTATGTTTGGCAAACGATTTTTTCGCAAGCGTTCAATCAACGCTTTTTGGTCGGGTAAGGTTTCGGCTTTTGGAATATTGAATAATTCGTATTTTAAACCAAAGGCACGAATTCCGTTGTAAGCACCAACAATTCCTGCATAACGACCAAAACCTATTAAACGATGCTTGTTTTCATCGACCAATGTTTCATGATCGTACATTTCGATGTTCTTTTCAAGAATTGCTTGAAGTAACTTTCTATTATACGGTTGCTTTTTTATGGTGTGCGAAAAAAAGAAATATTTTTTATTTGAAATTAAAGCATCAATCGGCACTTCTTTTACACCAATAAGTACATCGCAATCTTCCATTTCTGTAGTAACTTCAAAACCTTTTTCGGTGTATTGTTCGTCTGGAAATACACGAATATTTGACGATTCTACTTTAAAAACTGCTTCTGGAAACTGTATTTGTGCTTGTTTTAATTCTTCTGGCGAAAATACTACTCTTCTATCGGGTGGATTTTTGCGTTCTTTTATTATTCCAAATTTCATTTAACTTTTCTAATTTAGTTTGCATACAAATATAACATTAGCACATTCAACTTGCAATCTTTTTTTAAATTGAATAAAAAAGTAGTACTTTTGGCATTCATTTTGAATTTTGAATTTTGAATTTTGAATTTTGAATTTTGAATTTTGAATTTTGAATTTTGAAAACTGAAAATGGGGTCGACTGGTTTTGACAGCGAGTGGAATTGATTAGTAAGCACGTCGAGCTGTGTATGGTAAGCTCGTAAATATCTGCTATACGACTTTTAAACGGCGAAAATAATTACGCTTTAGCTGCTTAATCTGAATTATAGTAAGATTTGCCTAGTTCCTACAAGGTAGGAAAGCTAGATTCTCCTCAAAAGCCTTGGTTTATGGCGTTTGGTTTAGGGGAACCGTAAAAGTAAACCTAGAGTTGGTAATGCTTTAAATCCACCTCGAAAGTGTAAAGCTAAGCTAAAAGTGACGGTTTTCAGTCTAGCTTTTAGTCGAAAATTTAAGAGAAAACTAAGCGTGTAGAAAGCTCTTCGATTGCTTGTTTGGACGAGAGTTCGATTCTCTCCGACTCCACAAAAAACCCTGTAATACATTGTTTTTACAGGGTTTTTTATTTTCAACTGACAGTTTTGCTGACAATTTAAATTTTATATTTCATCATTTTAGTGATTATGATTTGAATGATCTTCTGATTTCATTTCACCTGATTGATTCATCATCATTTCGTGGTCGTATTGACAACAACCTGGTAAATTATTATATGCTTCTTCATTACCCGCAACTTTTTCTGTATCATACCCTGAAGCTGCAATTGCATTGTGTATTGCCATTTCATTAGTTTTTGAACTATCAAATGAAACATCAATTTTCTTCTTATCTTTATCCCAATTAGCAGCTGAAACACCATCAACACTATTAACCGCTTCTTCAATTGTTTCTTTACACATACCACAGTTCCCTCTTACTCCAAAAGACAAATCTGTCATTGCAATTTCATTTGATACTTCTGTTGTTGTAGTGTCTTCAACTTTTTTAGTTTCATTTTTACAACTAATTACCCCCATAGCTACTATTATAGCTACACTTAAAATTACCTTTTTCATTGTTTAAAAATTTAATTATTATATGTATTTATTTATTCTATTGTTTGTTTAACTTCACCACACTTCAGCATTGCATCACCAAAATATGGATTTCGAATTTTTTCTTCTTGACTTAACCAATACGCTCCTTTATTATTATCTGCCATAGGGCAAAATTCTACATATACCTTTTCATTGATACCAAAAAGTTGAATCGCATTTATGAAATGTGAAGATAAATGTTTAAAGTGATTTCTTTGCGTTTTAATGTTTTTTGAACTAGCTATGGAAGTTGCAGAAGATTTAATTTCAGTTTCAATAGTCATCCAATGATTATGTACTTCTTCTTTAAGCAATTTCATATCTACCTTACTTAAATTTGATAGTAAAGATGATGCATTTTGTGAACCGTCTTTTGAGTTTTCTTTTACTAAAGCATCCTTTAAATTGATATAATCATTGTAAACTTCCTTTAATTGCTCTTGAAATTTCTCCGAAACTTTTAAGCGTTCATTCATATTTGTATTTTCATTTGCTGTATTTGATAAATTCTTATCCATCCCTAAATGTCCTTCGTGACCTGTCATTGATTTGCCACCTTGCTTATTCATCATACTTTTTTTACCTTTTAATTGTGCTGCTGCATCAACTGTAAATGTTCCATTAGTGACTATTTCGTTCCCGGAAGATAATCCTCCTAAAACTTCATAAAATTCTCCTGTTTTATTTCCTAAAGTAACTTCTTTCATTTCAAATACTGGCTCATTTTGATTTGTTTTTAGATATACAACTGAACGTTCTCCTGTCCATAAAACAGCTGAAGAAGGAATTGTTAATACTTCTTTTGAAATAGAATTGGTAGCTTTTACTTTTGCAGTAACAAACATACCAGGTTTAAAAATAGCTTCCTTATTATTTAAAACAACTCTTAATTTAACAGTTCTAGTTTTAGTATTTAAAATAGGGTCTATAAAATCTACTTTACCTTTAAATTCTCTATTAGGATACGCATTGGTTATTATATTAACTTCTTGACCTTTCTTGAATTGTTCAATCTGATTTTCATACACATCAAAATTTGCCCAAACCGTATTGAGATTAGCAATTTTCAACAAAGGCTGACCTTGCTTAATATAATCGCCTTGTTCCACTAATTTTTCGGTAACAGTACCAGAAACCGTAGCATACACGGGGAAATTTTCAATGACTTTGCCAGATGATTCAATTTGGTTGATTTGAGTTTCAGACAATTTCCAAAGCTTTAATTTA
>NZ_JAWKMX010000029.1:0-16810 GCF_041392005.1 Flavobacterium sp. | reverse complement strand
AATAGATTCATTATAAAATTAAAAAAGAAAATTTTTAAACAATAACCAAAATAGAATTGGAAATGAAAAAAAGAGATATGTTTAATTTTCCTGCTTTATTGTATTCTAAATATAAAATTAAAAAATCTTTTACTATAACTAATCTAAATGAGTTATATGATTTTGCGCAAAATTATATTGGAAGAGGGCATTTCGATAGACTTTCCTTAAATCAATTTAAAAGTGAATTTTTGTCATTTGCTGAGTTTGTTAAAAGCTCAAATCCAGATACAGTGGTTGAAATAGGTACAAAAAAAGGAGGATCTTTCTTTATATGGGCAAGATACTTAAAGCCTAAACATTTGATTTCGATAGATTTACCTGGCGGAATTCACGGTGGAGGTTTTAATCCCAAAAAAATACCGTTTTTAAAATACCTTTTAAGTGATAAAAAAGACAGTAAAGTTACAATTTTACTAGGTGATTCACATAAAAAGGAAACTCTAGAAAGATTAGAAAAGGCACTAAACGGATCAAAGATAGATTTTCTTTTTATAGATGGAGATCATACTTACGAAGGTGTGAAATCTGATTTTGAAATGTATAAATCTTTTGTGAAAAAAGGTGGTTATATAGGGTTTCATGATATTGCAAATACAGAATACCATCATAAATTAAATTGTTTTGTAGATGTCCTTTGGAATGAAATTAAAAGGGATTATAAATATGTTGAATTTTTTGAAAATCCTAATCAAAGAAAATATGGTATAGGTGTAATTCAAATATAAAATGAATAAAACAAAAATCCTCTATACAATTCCCAATTTTAACACTGCTGGTAGTGGTAAAGTATTATACGATTTAGCAAAGGGTTTGCCTAAAGATAAGTTTGATGTGCATATTGCTTGTTCACATAAAGAAGGCCTTTTTTTTTCAGAAATTGAAAAATTAAATTTACCCATTCATATTATAGAAACTACTTGTAAACCAAAACCTTATTGGACTATTTTGTCACGAATTAAACCCTATAAAAAATTTATCAAACAGCATAACTTTGATATTGTTCATTCTTGGCATTGGAGTAGTGATTGGACAGAAGTTTTAGGATCTAAATTAGGAGGAGCAAAGTTTGTTTATACTAAAAAAGGGAGTCTTGGGGAAATATTCATTGGAAAATTAGAAGTTTTTTATCGGATTTTATCGTTACTATAAATGAAGAAATGAAAATTATTTTCCCCTACAAAATCACAAAAATAATACCCATTGGTATAGATTTAGACTATTATAATTCAAAGCATTTTCAAAAAAATAATGATTCTAAGTTTTTCAATATTATTACAGTGGCTAATTTAGTTCCGGTAAAAGGAATTGAAGTTTTAATAGATGCCGTTTAAATTAAATAATCCAAAAAATTAAATTAACTATTTTAGGAGATAATAATAATGATTACGGTAAGCAACTTCAACAAAAAGTTATTGCATTGGATAAACAAGAAGAAATAATCTTTTTAGGAAACACAAAGATGTTCGTCCATTTTTAGTAAATTCAGATTTGTAATTCCAACATTAAGAAGGAAGAAAAGAAGGAATGCCTATGGCTTTAGTTGAAGCAATGTGTATGAGTGCCCGTTTTAGGTTCAGATATTTCGGGGATAAACTTTGTTTTAAAAGATTTTTCAGGCTATTTATTTGAATCAAAAAAAAAAATTGTGATGAGTTAGCAAAAAAAATAAATGTAATTATGAATAAAACGGAAGAAGAAAGGCAACAAATTGGAAAAGAATTACGGAATTATGTTGTTGACCACTTCTCTATGCAACAATTTATTACGTCTCATGAAAAAATATATCTTAAATTAGCAAAAAAGTGATTTTTTAAAACTTTATGCACACGTTAAGAACAAATATAATTCCAAGCAAACCTATTTTTATAGGCGAAAAAACCAATTTAGATTACAAAGCAATTTGTGTTTACACAGTTTTGGGTTTTTTTTTAGAAGATGACACTTTTTTTGAAAATCAAAAAACACTTTTACCTGCTCATAACTATGTTTTAGATAAAAATAAAATTCTTTCAAAAGAAGCTTATTTTAAATGGAATTATAATCCTATTGAAAGGTCATTTAATCAAGTAGTCGAAGAATTTACAAAACTCTTGAAGCAATAATCTCAAGACCAAGTTCAAGACCGAAAAGTAATTTTACCGCTTTCGGGCGGATTAGATAGTCGAAACACAAGTGGCTGCTTCGCATCATTTAAAAGAAAGAAGTTCATTCTTATAGCTACAGTTTTCAAAAATGGGATTAAATGAAAGTGATTACGAAAAAAATTGCTGCAGTTTGTGATTTTCCCCCATTTACTGATTTAACAATTCCTATCGGCTATTTATGGAATACGATTGATAATTTAGCACAAATAAATGGCTGCTGCTATTCTGAATTTACACATCCAAGAAGAGCACAATGGCAGTTGTGGAAGAGTTGGCTATGGGAGATATTTTTAGTTTAGGGGGCATTGGGGCGATAAGTCGTTTGATGATATGGGTGTGCCAGATAATTTGTCTTTTGAAAGTCAAATCGATGTTCTATATAAAAAAGTAATTAAAAAAGGAGGTTTAGATATGGCTAATCAACTCTGGCAATCGTGGCATTTAGATGGTACTTTTGAAGATTATCTTAGAGAACGACTTTCTACTTTATTGCGTAAAATTGATATTTCGGAAAGTGCTAATGCACAAATTAGAGCTTTTAAAAGTTTGTATTGGGCGCCAAGGTGGACTAGTACAAACTTAAGTGTTTTTGAATCGGTTAAACCGATTACTTTACCGTATTATGATAACCAAATGTGCGAGTTTATTTGTTCGGTTCCCGAAAAGTATTTAGCGAGCCGTCAAATTCAAATAGCATATATAAAACGTAGAAACCCCAAAGTCGCGAAAATTGAATGGCAACAGCACCGACCATTTAATCTTTATAATTTCCATTTAAATAAAATTCCGTATAATCTTCCATTTAGAGTTTATAGTAAACTATCTAGAACTATAAATCCTCAAAAATTTATTCAACGCAATTGGGAATTACAGTTTTTAGGAAAACAAAATGAAAACCAATTAGAAAACTATTTATTTCAAAATAATAAGTTTAATTCATTGGTTCCGAAAGAAATTGTAAGCGAAATTTATACTAAATTTAGGCATGAAGACGCTGTTTATTATTCGCATCCGTTGAGCATGTTGTTAACTTTATCATTGTTTTATAAAAATAATTTTGAATAAACCTTTAAAAATAGCAGTATATTCTGGAGCTATTCCTTCGACTTCTTTTGTTGAACGATTAATAACTGGATTGGCAAAAAAAGATTGCCAAATATATCTTTTTGGATATTTAGTTTCAAAACCCCGTTATTCAAAAAATATATATGTAAAAGGTTATTCAGCTAATCGTTTATTCAAATATTTCTTACTTCTAAAATATAGCATTTTACTTTTTTTGTTTAAAAAGAAAGATAAACAAAAGCTAGATGCTATTATAAAATTGAAGTATAAAAATAAAGCCATCACTAAAATTAAATATTATCCTGTATTGTGGCATCAACCCGATGTTTTTCATTTACAATGGGCAAAAAGTATTGAAGATTGGATTTGGGTTCAAGAATTTGGAATAAAATTTATAGTAAGTTTACGAGGAACACATGTTACTATTTCGCCAATTACACATTGTGCTATATTTGAAAAATACCTTAAATATTTTCCAATGGTTGATGGTTTTCATGCGGTTTCAAAAGCTATTGCTGGGGAAGTAGAAAAATATGGTGTTGCTCGAGAAAAAGTTACTGTAGTTTATAGTGGATTGCCCCAATTGACAGGAAATGATACTGATGTAAATGTTGACGAAAAATTTAAAATTATTTCTATCGGTAGAAATCATTGGGTGAAAGGTTATCATTATGCTATTGCTTGTTGTAAACTTTTAAAAGAAAGAGGATTTGAATTTGAATATCAAATTATTGGTGCAAAAGGGTCTGAAGAATTAGAATTTTTAATTGATTTGAATAATTTGCATGATAAGGTTTATGTAACACCAAATAAATCATTTGATGAAGTACAGCAACTAATTAAAAATGCCGATTTATTGGTATTGCCCAGTGTTGAAGAAGGAATAGCAAATGTGGTTTTGGAGGCTATGCAGCTAGGTACGCTCGTATTAACTACCAATTGTGGTGGAATGGAGGAAGTGATTGAAAATGAGATTAATGGTTTTATAGTACCTATAAGAAATTCTGAAAAAATGGCTAGTACAATTATTAGAATTGTGAAATTATCTGATAATGAGAAAAATGACATTGTAGAAAAAGCCAAAGAGACGATTCGAAATCAACATACTTCAGAGAAAAGATAAATGATATGTTGGCCTTGTATCATAAAGTACGAATCTCATGAAAATAGGTTTAGTGGTCACTAACATTACCCGCATATTCTGAAACTTTTTCAAGAATAAAATTTTGGGACTACAACAAGGGTCACAAAGTGGTTTTGTTTTATAGGTAAATCTAGTGAAGAAGCTACTTATTTAAATTAAGAAAATTGTAGAGGCACCAAAAACATTTAGAAAATAAAGTTAAGGTTTTCTTCGCTACAGTAGTACAGCAATTGATACTTTCGATTATTAATTTTAAAAAGAGTTTGCAATTATTTCAATTAAATAAGCAAGATAAAAAATATCATTTTTCAAAATATTAAACAAGTACTTTTAAATCAATTTTTACTGAAAGAACCGTTAGATTGGTTACATTTTGGTTTTGGTACCATGACACTTGGAAGAGAAAATGCAGAAGTACTTGGTGCAAAAATGGCTGTAAGTTTTAGAGGGTTTGATATTGGAATATATACAATTAAGAATCCAATTGCTACCAATTTCTTTTTAAAAAGAAAATGAAAATTCATGTTATTTCTGATGATATTGAGGCATTGTTATATAAAAACGGATTGCAAGAAAAAATAATGTGAAAAAGATTACACCTGCTATAAATACTAATTTTTTTAAAATACAAAATTATTCATCATTAAAATAATAAAATTCAATTTGCTACAATCGCAAGATTGAATTGGAAAAAAGGATTAGAATTTGTTTTAGAAGCTTTATCCGTATTAAAAGGCACGGGAGTAGATTTCATTATACAGTACAGGTACGGTAAAAAGAAAAAGAACGTTTGCAATTTGCTGTGCATCAATTAAAATTGGAAGATATGGTTACCTTTACAGGTAAACTTTCACCAAAAGAAGTAAAAGAGAAATTATCCGTAACCGATATTTACATACAATATAGCTTGCAAGAAGGTTTTTGTAATGCCGTTTTAGAAGCGCAAGCCATGGGTTTATTTCCGGGTGTGGTTTCAGATGCTGAGGGCTTGAGTGAAAATGTATTAAATATAACAGGTTTTGTAGTACCCAAAAACAAAATGCTACCTTGCTATATGAAAAACTGAAAGACGTTATCGCTTTATCAGAAATAGAAAAACAAAAAATTAAACAAAGTGCTATTCAACGAGTTCAACAAGAATTTAATTTAGAGAAGCAACAAAAAGAGTTTTTAGAATTTTACAGAAAATTATTATAGAATTTTGTCAAAATATTTGCAACTACTTATTTTCAATTTTTTTGAAAAACTAAGCATTATTTTTCATTAAAAGGTATGAATTATGGTTCTGCCAATAGTCCGTTACATTCTGAGAATTAAGTGTAATAAAATTATTGGTAGATGAACTACTCAAAATGTTGTAATATTTGATGTTGGAGCAAATAATGGTCATATTTGGAGTTATTACTTCATTATTTTTCTAAAAAAAACATCACTATTCATTGCTTTGAACCTGATGAAAAAGCTTTTGAAAAACTTAAACTGAAGTTCGGTAATTTTAAAAATGTTGTATTGAATAATTTTGCATTAGAAACAAAGAAGAAATCGCTACATTGTATGTCAGTAAGTTAGGTGGTGTAGATTCGAGTCTTATCAATACAAATGACAAAAATTTAGGAAGAAGTACATATTAATGTAAAAACTTTAGATAACTATTGTTTAAAGAACAAAATTCATAAAATCGATTTTTTAAAAATTGATACTGAAGGTTTTGAAATTCATGTATTAGAAGGAGCAGCTACTATGATTGAAAATCAGGCAATTGATAGAATTCAGTTAGAACACGGTTCCATCCAATCTATTATTTCTCAGGCGTTTGTATAAATATTTAATGATATTAAAAAAATTATTCTATTTTTTTCATATAAAACAAAATGGTATCAGAAAAATAAAATATGCTCCTAAAAATGAAATTTATTACAATTCAAATTATTTTTTTGTAAAAAAATAATATAAAACATCATTAATTTTATGTACTACAAAAACTTTTTTACTCGATTTCTTTTTGTGAAAAATTTTTTCAAGCGAATAGAAAATGAGATTTTCTATAGAAAAGAAAATTGATAAAAAACGAATATGACGATTTCGTTTTTTTATACAGTAAACTTCAAAAAAAGCCAAACGTAATTTTTGATTGTGGTGCAAATAATGGTTTTGTTACCTACCAATTTAATAGGCGGTTTAATCAAGCAAATATTTACTCATTTGAACCCAATCCAGAGGTTTATTCTTTACTTCAAAAAAGCAGGATGTAGCAAAAATATTTTCACATACAATATGGGAATGAGTGAAAATAATAATCGTTTGCTTTTTTATAAAAATAATAATGCAAGAACTTCATCTTTTTTAGAACCCAACGATTTTCATAAAAATCATTTAGCTAGAAAATATGAAAAAATCGAAGTACCAACAACTTCTATAGCTTCATTTTGTACTGAACATAATATCAACAAAATTGATATTTTGAAATTAGATATTGAAGGATTTGAGTTAAACGCCTTAAAAGGTTGTGTAGAAATGTTGAAAAATTGCCAAATCGATTTTATCTATACAGAAGTAAATTTAATTCCAACCTATAGTGGGCAATGCTTAATAGAAGATGTTATTTCTTTTTTAAGAAATCTAAATTATATTCCTTATAATTTTTATGGAAATAATGAATCAAAATTTCGCGAATCTATTATCACTAATATTATGTTTATCTCGCCAAAAGTAGCTGTAGAATTAAATAAATTATTTGGTTCGAATACCGTTTATACAAATTGATTGATGCAAATATTTATACCCAATATTAATTTTGAAACCGTTAATAATAAAAGTCTTTTTATTTTAACTAGACCTTTTTTGGGTAATAATTGTTGGGAAAATAATGAATTTGAAAAAAACAGATGGAATGTGTCAAATAAATTTGTTTATGAATCCAAATTAGAAAAGGCAACTGTATTTTTTATTCCACTTCCTATTCAAACTTATACCCAAAAGGAATTAATAAAAATAAATACAGATTGTGAGCAATATAAAATAAAAGCATTTGGTTATATTTCAGACGATTTTGGGCCAAATTATGGTAATTTTGAGCATATAATATTTTATAGAATGAGTGGCTTTGCTTCTCAGTTAGGATGCAATAATAAGGGGTTTCCTGTAATGTTGTCCGATCATTTCGAGAGAATATATCAACAGAGAGAAATTTTTTTAAGATCAAAAAATAGTATAGCAACCATTGGTTTCTGTGGGCATGCATCTAACCATTTCTTTAAAAGAACTAAAGAAAACATTAAAGTTGCTAAGGAAAATATTAATCGTTTTATTAAAAATCCTTTTCGCAATGATTATGAACCAATTTTTCCATCAGCGTTTGAACGGTATCAAATATTACAACAATTTGAAAAATCTAATAAAGTAAAATCCAATTTTATTTATCGAGAAAATTATAGAGGTGGTGCAATAACTATTAAAGAAAGAGAAAAGACAACAAAAGAGTATTATAATAACATAAAAAATTCGGACTATGTGTTGTGTATGCGTGGTGCAGGAAATTTTTCAGTTCGATTTTATGAAACACTTATGATGGGAAGAATTCCTATATTTCTTAATACCGATTGTTTGTTGCCCTTTGATGATAGTATCGATTGGAAAGATCATGTGGTTTGGGTCGAATGGGAAAATCGAAATGAAATAGCTACCCTAGTTGCCGATTTTCATCAAAGAATCTCCGAAGATAAATTTGCAGCCTTGCAGTTGCGAAATAGAGAATTATGGAAAGAAACGTTACAAGTTTCGGGAATAATGAATTTGATAAAAGAGAAATATGACGCAGTTTCGTAATTTTATATCTGATGTTCAAAGAATGATTGGTCGTCAAAAATGGCGCTTATTATTTGTATGGCTTTCACGCGCTTTTTTAGGTGTTTTTTTATATAGATTGGAAAGAAGTTTGTATCTAGTTTTTGGGGATTATTACAAATTTATACGAATACTTTTGTTACCTTTTATACTTCCAATTACAGCTTATTCTAATATAGATATTCATTACAAAGCTAATGTTGGTGGCGGATTATTGATCTTACACCCAGCTTTAGGAATAGTTATTTCTGGGAAAAGTAAAATTGGAAATAATTTAACTCTTGTAGGTGGAAATTGTATAGGTATCAATAAATGGTCAAATGATTCTATTTTCACAGTTGGAGACAACTGTACTTTAGGTGCTAATGCCTCAATTATTGGCCCTTTGCAACTTGGTAACACGATTACTATTGGTGCAGCGGCGTGTGTTGTAACATCTTTTCAAAATAATGGTGTTACATTAGTTGGTGTACCTGCAAAATCAATTAATTAGCAATGATATTTCATTTTTTAAAATATATTAAACCGATTTGGTACTTTAATTTAAAACCAAGAATTGATTATTGCTATTTTCCAGCAGAAAGCGTTTTGAAATTAAATGTTTTTCAGCTGGAATTGGATAAAAATTATGAAAGTGAACTAGCACAAAATCACGATTTAGCTTGGCGTGCCTTTCAACTTGGTTTTATTGTGAAAGACAATAATGAAGGGTTAAATTTTTGGGAAGATAATAAACTTCCAATTATTGATGAGTATCGTTTTTTTCGTAAAAATTTTCATAAAGCCTGGATGTTTTATGTGCTAATTATTAGACTCGTTACTTTTCATAATCCTTTTGTAGAAGTTCAAGCTTTTTGGAAAACTCGACATATAAAGCGTGAAAATTACTTCAAAAATCATTTCAAATATAATGATTATGATAACTATGAAAGTGAACTAGTTAAAAGTAATCCATTGGTTTCGGTGATTATTCCAACGCTAAATCGGTATGACTATTTAATAGATGTTTTCAAAGATTTAGAAAATCAGACCTATAAAAATTTTGAAGTCATTGTGGTTGACCAAACCGATAACTTTAAAGACGATTTTTATAAAGAATGGGAATTGGATTTAAAATACTGGTATCAAGAAGATAAAGCTTTGTGGAAAGCAAGAAATGAAGCCATAAAAGCATCAAAAGGAGAATATATATTATTATATGATGATGATTCATTAGTAGAACCCAATTGGATAAAGGAACATTTAAAAACCTTAGATTTTTTTAATGCCGATTTATCGAGTGGTGTTTCAATAAGTACAGTTGGAGCTGAAGTTCCTGAACATTATAACTATTTTCGATGGAGTGATCAACTGGATACAGGAAATGTGATGTTATCAAAAGAAGTTTTTAGTACAGTTGGTTTATTTGATAGACAATTTGAAAAACAACGCATGGGCGATGGCGAATTTGGACTTCGGTGCTATTTAGCAGGATTTAAAAATATTTCAAATTATAGAGCCAAACGAATCCATTTAAAAGTTAACCAAGGCGGATTACGACAAATGGGAAGTTGGGATGGCTGGCGCCCCAAAAAACTTTTCGGACCCAGACCGGTACCAAGTGTTTTGTATTTATCTCGAAAATATTTTGGAAATCAATTGTCAATTTGGTACATTTTAGTCTCAATTATGCCTTCATTAATTCCTTACCAATTTAAAAAGAGTAAAGCTTTAAAGTTGTTTGCCTTTGTTTTGCTACCATTTTTGTTACCTTTGGTCTTAATTCAAGTCTTAAAATCTTGGCGATTAGCTTCCGTCAAACTAAAAGAAGGAGATAAAATAGAGTGGCTATAGAATCTAAACGAATTCTTCTTGTAACATCAGAATTTCCTCCACTTCCTGGTGGTATAGGGAATCACGCCTTTTTATTAGCAAAATATCTTCAAAAATCAAATTATGAGGTTTCTGTTTTGGCAGATTACCGTTCTATAAAAGAAGATGATGGTTTTGATGAAGCGCAATTTTTTAAAATTATTCGTGTAAAGCGAAACTTTCTCACTTATATAAATAGATTTAAAAAGGCATTTTCTCTAATTAAAAGGAACGATGTTGTAATTTCTTCTGGAAAGTTTTCTTTATGGCTTGGAGCATTTTTGAAGTTATTTTTTAAAAATAAAAAATATATAGCGGTTTTACATGGTTCAGAATTGAAAGCAGGAAATCATATTGTGCAAAAACTTACAAAATGGAGTTTATCAAAATACGATAATTTAATTGCAGTTTCAAATTTTACAAAAGAATATGCTTTACAAGTCAACCCGAATCTTAAAATTGATGTTATCAATAATGGTATTGAAATTAATACGATTGCAGAAAAAAGAACAATTTCAAATGAAATTAATTTAGTTACTGTAGGGAATGTTACTTACAGAAAAGGGCAACAAAATGTAATTAAAGCTTTACCTTTATTAAAAGAATATTTTCCAAGTATTCATTATCATTGTATTGGTATACCAACAGAAAAATCTGATTTTTTAGAATTAGCTAAAGAATTGAATGTAGAACATAATGTCACTTTTCATGGAAAACTAGAAGATGACGATAAAATGCAATTACTTAGAGAAGGAACAATTTTTATTATGTTAAGTGATATTGTAAAAAACGATTTTGAAGGATTTGGAATTGCAATATTAGAAGCTAATAGTGTTGGTTTGCCTGCTATTGGTTCTAATAATTCAGGAATAGTAGATGCAATAAATAATCACTTTTCGGGATTTTTAGTGAATCCACATAATAAAGAAGAAATTTTAAAAGCTGTTCATTCAATTCTAAATGATTATGCGAATTTTTCTGAAAATGCAATATCTTGGGCATATCAATTTGACTGGAAAAAAGTTATAGAAAAGTATGTAAAGATAATTGAGCAATGAAGTATAAAAAATTAGTTATCATATCGCATACAGAACATTACAAGAATTCTAATAATCAAATTGTAGGTTGGGGTTCTACAATTAATGAAATAAATTTTTTAGCCGATTATTGGGAAGAAATTATTCACATAGGATGCTTTTATGATGATAAAGCTCCATTGAGTGCTTTGCCTTATTCAAAAGAAAATATACGTTTTGAAGCAATTCCTCCTTATGGTGGAAAATCATTTTTAGATAAACTCAAAATTTTTATTAAGATTCCAAAAATAATTGCAATAGTTTATAAAAATATAAATGGAGCTACTGAAGTGCAATTGCGTTTGCCAACGAGTATGGGATTATTTTTGTTGCCACTTTTTAGTTTTGTATTTCCAAGAAAATATACTTTTTGGGTAAAATATGCAGGCAATTGGAAACAAAAAAATCCGCCCATCTCATACCGAATTCAAAGATGGTGGTTGCAACAAAATTTTGCAAAATGTAAAGTAACTATTAATGGTTGTTGGGAAAATCAACCCAGTCACTGCTTGTCATTTGAGAACCCATGTTTGACAGAAAATCGAAATTGAGTACGGATTGAAAGTTTTCTGAACAAAAACTTTCAATAAACCTTTTGTAATAACTTTGTTGGGCGATTGGAAGAAGCCAAAGGTATTACAGTTTGCATTGAAGCTTTACGAAGTATTCCTATACATAAAATAGAGAAAGTTCACTTTATTGGTAACGGAACATTATTAGATTTTTATAAACAACAAACTTTGTTTTTAGAAGATAAAGTTATATTTCATGGTTTTTTAGAAAGTAATGAAGTTCATTCAATTTTAGCAAATTCTCATTTTTTATTATTACCTTCAAAGTCTGAAGGCTTTCCAAAAGCTGTTGCAGAAGCTGCCTGTTATGGTGTCGTTCCAGTTGTATCTAATGTAGGCAGTATACCGCATTATATTACTCAAGAAAATGGTTTTGTATGGGATGTAACTGTAAAGAATGGATATGTTGAAATTTTTCAAAAAGCTGTTACAACGCCATCGGAATCGTTAAAAAAATGCTCATTAAAATGTACTGAATTAAGTAAAAATTTTACCTTTAAACATTATTTAGAAAATTTAGAAAACCAAGTTTTAAAATAACATTTAATCAAATGCAAACTAAAGAAATATTTTTTAGTCCTTATATCAAAATAATGCTTTTACATATTTTGTTGGGTTTGATAATTTATAATTTTAAAATTTTATCATTTGCATATTCCGCATTAATATTTGCATGTGGCGTTTTTTTTATCATTAAAAATAAAAATAAAAACAATGAAGTTTTATTTTGGGCTGGTTATGTTGTAGCGGTAGAAGTGTTTTTACGAATGACTAAAGGTAATATAGGTAATGAGTTTGCTAAATATTGTGTAATTGTTTTTTCTTTATTGGGCATTTATTTTAATGGATTTTCAAAGAAAGCATGGATTTATGTTATTTTTTTAATCCTATTAATTCCTGGAGTTATCTATGGTATATATCAATTGAATTTTGATACAAATATTCGAAAAGCTATAGTATTTAATTTATTAGGTGCTATTTGTTTAGGAATATCATCAATTTACACAATTGATAAGAAAATAGATTTACAAGACATTGATACGTTAACAAAGTGGATGTTATACCCGATAATTACAATGACATTGTATGTTTTTTTGTATAACCCCGATATACAGGCGGTAATAACTGGTACCGATTCAAACTCTGCTACTTCAGGTGGATTTGGCCCCAATCAAGTTTCTACTATTTTTGGTTTAGGAATGTTCGTAGCCTTTGTTCGATTCTTGTTTTTTTCAAATTCGTTTTTTTTAAAGATTTTACATTTATTGTTAATACTCGTTTTTACTTATAGAGGCGTTATTACATTTTCTAGAGGAGGTGTTATTACTGGTGTTTGCATGATTTTAGGGTTACTTTTTTTTACATTTTTTAAAGTTAATATTAAAGCTAAAATAAAATTAAGTTTTACTTTTTTAATATCATCTGTAAGTATCTTTATATTGTTTTTATATACAATTTTTCAAACAGATGGTTTAATTCTAAATCGTTATCAAAGTAAAGATGCTTTAGGAAGAGAAAAAGAAAGTAAGTTTTCTGGTAGAGAAGAATTAGCAGAAGCAGAATTTACCATGTTTTTAGAAAATCCATTTACAGGAGTTGGTGTTGGTAAAAACAAGGAATATAGAGAAGAATTAACAGGCATAGAAGCAGCATCGCACAATGAAATAACTAGAATGTTAGCAGAACATGGATTTATTGGCATAATTGAACTTGGTTTATTGTTTTTTACACCTATTATACTTTTTTTTAATACAAATCGGAATTATATTTTTCTATTTTCGTTTTATTTTTTCTGGTTACTAACCATAAACCATGCGGCTATGAGGATTGCAGCACCAGCTTTTATTTATTCCTTAACTCTTTTTCACTTTACTATACATGAAGGAAAGTATTCTTTACCTAGGCAATAAATTAAGCCAACATGGCTATAATAAAACCACTGTAGAAACCTTACAATCAGTTGTGTGAAGAAGGCTATACGGTAGTTTCTTATTCAAATAAAAAGTAATAGTGTGTTGCGGTTGTTGGTCATGTTTTGGGCAACGTTAACACAACCTAATGTTTCTTACATTTTAATAGACACCTATAGCACCAAGGCTTTTTGGTATGCTTTTATTTGTAGCCAAGTGGCACGTTTTAGAGCAATTCCATATATACCTATTTTACATGGCGGCGATTTACCCAAACGATTACAAAATAATCCAAAATTATGTAGTTTAATTTTTACTTACGCTTACAAAAATGTAGCGCCATCAAATTATTTAAAATCGGAGTTTGAAAAGTTGGGATTTGAAAATATAATTTATATTCCTAATTCCATTGAACTCGAAAAATACAAGTTTCAACTAAGAGAAAAAATTGAACCAAAGTTATTATGGGTTCGTGCTTTCGCTGAAATTTACAATCCGAAAATGGCTATAAAAGTCTTACAAGAATTGTCTAAAACATATCCAAATACAACTTTAACTATGGTTGGCCCAGATAAAGATGGAAGTATGCAAACCACAAAACAATTGGCTAATGAACTGGGACTTTTTGTAACTTTTACAGGAAAGCTGTCTAAAGAAAAATGGTGGAAACTATCACAAATGCACGATGTTTTTATTAACACAACACACTTCGATAACACTCCAGTTAGCATAATAGAAGCTATGGCACTGGGTTTGCCAATTGTTTCTACAAATGTAGGTGGTATTCCATTTTTACTAGAACACACTACAAATGCTTTGTTAGTAAACGATAACGACGCAGAAGGTATGGTTAAAGCTATAGATACGTTATTAAAAAATCCTATGTTAGTACAAAATATTTCAAAAAATGCTCGTAATACTTCGGAAAATTACGATTGGCAAAAAGTAAAATTGATTTGGAACGATTTAATGGTAAAGTAATACGCTTTTTAAAAATATTTATTACTTTGCTGCTTCAATAAAATATAAATGCCATCTAACAAAAAAATACATTTCGAAATTTCTGAACGAAAAATACTCTTGCGAATAGTTGATATTGCAGTAGTGTTATTCGCATTATATGTTATTGGCATTATTTCTAATTTTAATTATTTTCAAATAACAAAATCGAACTTCTACTGGACAATAGTGTTAAGCTTTTATTTAATTGTAGTAGGCACTATTTTTGAAATGTATAATTTGCAAATGGCTTCTAGCAGAGTTCAAATGGTTAGAAGTTGTATTCTTACAACTTTTGTAACTTGTGTTTTGTATTTTTTAACACCAAAAATAACACCAGTTCTTCCCGAAAACCGATTGCAAATTTTATACTTCTTTTTTGCAATTCTTTCGGCGTTGTTTTTATGGCGTTGGTTTTATATTCAGTTTTTAGCTACCAATAGGTTTACGAAAAGTATTGTTTTTATTGGCGATAGTACTACAATTCACGACCAAATAAAATCGTTAAGTAAAGGAAATATAAATTTTAAAATAGCAGGTTTTTTACCTTTAGATAATAATACTGCCGTTATAGATGAAGCATCAAATGCAAAGCAATTAACTATAAATTCGTTCGAAAGTTTTATTAATGAGTACCATATTAAAGAAGTTATTGTATCAAATTCTGCTTTAGTTACTATTACTTACGAAGTGTATCAAATGCTTTTACAATTGCTCGAAAATGGAATTGTAATTCAAAAATATGCCGATGTTTACGAGCAAGTAAATAATCGTTTACCGCTACAATATAACGATGCCGAGTTGTATCGTTTTTTCCCATTTAGTCGAAACAATAAAAACCGATTGTATTTATTGTCTAGTCGTTTTTTAGATTATATTTTTTCAATTTTCGGACTTTTAGTAATGCTTGTTTTTATTCCTTTTGTAGGCTTTTTCAATATATTTTGGAACAAAGGACCATTATTCTACAAACAAGAACGAGTAGGTAAAAATGGTAAAAATTTTACTATTTTTAAGTTTAGAACTATGGTTACAGATGCCGAAAAAAACGGTGCTGTTTATGCCACAGTAAACGATGCTAGAATTACACCTTTTGGTAAGTTTTTACGAAAATCGCGTATAGACGAATTGCCACAATTTATAAATGTGCTAAAAGGCGAAATGGCTGTTATTGGACCTCGACCAGAACGTCCTGTTTTTGTAAATCAAATAGCACAAGATATTCACTTGTATAAAACGCGCCACGTTATAAAACCAGGTCTTACGGGTTGGGCACAAGTAAATTATTCGTATGGCGAAAATATTGAAGATAGCTTAATGAAACTTCGCTACGATTTATATTATATTAAACACCGTTCTATTTTTCTCGATTTTAATATTATTCTAAAAACATTAAGTACGGTATTGTTTTTTAGAGGACAATAGATTTGAATTACGAATTACGAATTACGAATTCAGTTTTCTGTCTTAAGATTTGAAATAACAATAGCAAATTTGCAACGAAAAACGGAACAACAATTTTTAAGTGAATTTTATTTACCATATAAACCAAATAAACCAAATGAAAAACAAATAATAACTTTGCAGTAACACGAATTCCTTTTGCGTTTTTTTTGATTAAAAAGTAAAACAAAATCAAATAAAAAGGATTTATTAAAAACGCATTGTAATTCCATAAAACCTCTTGGTGTAGCGAATATAAACCTACCAAACAAAAGAATAAGCCTACAATTCCTAAAAGTAAAAAATAACTGTAGGTTAACCATTTTTTTTGCGATAAAACGATTATTCCCAAAACAACCACAAGCGTAAAAATACTATCGAAAACCGAAGGTATAAAAGTGTTTTCTGGTGCTTTATAAAGCGTGGTTTTAGGCTCGGCAACAGCTTCGTTCTGCTCTAATGAAGCGATTAAATCTAACGGAAGAAATAGCGTTTTGGCAAGTTCATCTACTTTTGTTCCAAAAATTAAATTAATTCCTAAATTTAAAAAAAAATGATTTTTTTGATACGTAAATAATACCTCACGATACGTTTTAGTAATGGGTTTTGTGCTTTCAATTTTAGAAGATGATAATACGCTGTTTACTTTATCAATTGAAATTGTAGTACAATTTTTATCAATAAATTTATACGTATAATATTTGTCGTCAGTTTGCAAAGA
>NZ_JAWKMX010000028.1:0-16994 GCF_041392005.1 Flavobacterium sp. | reverse complement strand
AAATTTAAACAGTTTAAATTTTGATACTTCGTTTAAGCCGTTGGTTCAAAATAATACTTTAAATACAAACTTCTCAGTTTCGGGTGGCGGTAAATTTTATATGGGCGAAAACGAAGAGCAATCGGTATCGCTTTTTGCGGTAGTTACTTCTAGTAGTGAGTTTTTATATAAAGAGGGTAAAGTGGCTTCGGTAAATTCTGAAGGTGGAAAAGGTGTAGATATGGATTTTATGTCTTCAGAATATAAAGCTTCGCAAACCTTTTTAGGAAATGCAAAATATCGTTTTGGTTCTGGAAAAAGTATAGCCTATAACACCGTACTTGTGCACGATAACGCACAAACCGTAGGCGATTACAATGGTTATACAACAAATGTAAACGATAACGACGAGGCGACTAACTCTTTTATAAGAAGACAACAAGTAAACAACAATAATTTATGGGTTAATCAATTACTTTTCGATTATAAATTTTCAGAAAAAATAAACGTTAATGCTAGCGCAGGTTATAATGTTATAAGAGGCTCAGAACCCGATAGAAAAACAAATTCGTACGATTACCGAAACGGACAATATTATGTAGGAACAAATTCATCGGCATTAAACCATCGTTTCTTTTCAATATTAGATGAAGATGATGTAGTGGGTAAATTAGAAGGAAGTTATGTTTTTAACCCAGAAAGCGAATTGCAAAAAACACTTATTGTAGGAGCTAATTTTAGAAATACACAAAGAACTTTTCAATCGATTCAGTTTAACTACGATTTTCCTAGTAATAATGTAGCGGTAGATATTGATAATCCTGAGGCTGTTTTTAACCAAGAAAATTTAAACAACAATATTTTTTATTTAGAAACAGGTAGAGGTTACGATCCATCAACTGCATTTAATCCCTATTATTACATAGCCGATCGTACCATTGTAGGCGGTTATACACAGTTTACGTATCCGGTTTCAGAAAAATTAATTTTTCAAGCGGGTTTACGATTCGAAAATATTGAACAACTAATTAATTGGGATACTAACATTTCGAGTAGCGTAAATAATTTAACCACAGATCCAGCTAAAATTGACAAAACATATTTGTTGCCAAGTGTAAACGCTAAATATTCTATAAACGACGATAAAGCATTGCGTTTTGCTGCAAGCCAAACATATACTTTGCCACAATTTAAAGAAAACGCAGCATTTTTATATGAAGATGTTAACTTTTCAGAATTTGGAAATCCATATTTAATTCCTTCAACAAATTATAATGTAGATGTAAAATACGATTGGTTTTTCTCGAAAACAGAATTAATCTCGTTAGGTGGCTTCTATAAATATATTCAAGATCCAATTAACAGAATTCGAGTAGCCTCGGCAGCTAATGAATTGTCGTATGTAAATTCGGAAAGTGCTTTTGTAACAGGAGCCGAGCTAGAAGCTAGAAAAACACTTTATAGTTTTGCAACCGAAGAGAGTGAAAATGCTAACGATTTATCATTTGGTTTAAATATGTCATATTTATATTCGGAACAAAAAAATAGCGATACCGACAGCGATAATATAACGGTTTTATTTACAAACGAAAAAAGTAAGCTTCAAGGTGCAACACCTCTATTAATTAACTCAGACATTAGCTACAATTTTAAAAGCGAAAAAAACGCACTAACTTCTACTTTAGTATTTAATTATTTCTACGATAAAGTATATTCAATAGGAACTTCTGAAAATGAAAATATTATTGAAAAGAGTGTTCCCACATTAGATTTTGTGAACAAATTCGAGTTTGTTAAAAACAAATTAACCTTAAATCTAGCTCTAAAAAACCTATTAAACCCTAAATACAGACTAACACAAGACACTACAAAAGATGGCGTTACTACAGCATCTGTTGTACAAAGCTATAAAAAAGGTATGTTTATCAGTTTTGGTCTTAATTGGAACTTATAAAAAAAACAACTATTTATTTTCTAACTATTAAATATTTAAATTATGAACGCAATCAAAAAAATTGTAATGCTTTCAATTGCTACAGCATCATTTGTAGCATGTAGTAGCGACGACATTTCTAAATCACCATCACCAAGTGGTGGAGATGGCGTAATTACATCATTAACCGATCCAGATTTTAATGCTTCTGCTTTAAAAGGAAATATTGAAGGGAATATTACGCTAGTAGCAGGAACGTACATTTTAGATGGTGCTTTAGTGGTAAAAAATGGTTACACCTTAACTATTGAACCTGGTGCTATTATTAAAGCAAGACCAGGTGGAACCGATGTTTATGTAGCAGTAGAACAAGGTGCTAAAATTGATGCTGAAGGAACAGCTACAAATCCTATTTTATTTACTTCAAATTCTGGAAACCCAAGATCGGGCGATTGGGGTGGTGTTTTACTTATGGGTTATGCACCTATAAGTGGCGGTGGAACTGCTATTACCGAGGTGGTAGATTATGTTTATGGTGGTACAAACAATGCCGATAATTCGGGTATTCTTTCGTATGTAATTATAGAATATACAGGCGCTAGAATTAATGGCGAAAAAGAATTTAACGGACTTACTCTTTATGGCGTAGGTAATGCAACTACCATTAATAACATTGCTTCTCTGTATGGCGATGACGATGCCATTGAGTTTTTTGGTGGAACAGTAAATGTAACCAATTTATTAGTAGTAAACGCTAAAGACGATATGATTGATTGGACACAAGGTTATATGGGTACAATAGATAATGCTTATGCAATAAGAGAAGAAGGTTTTAACGATGTAACCTCAGACCCAAGAGGTATAGAAGCCGACGGAAATTTAGACGGTAATGCACCTACACAATCAGGACAATCGAATGCTACTGTAACTAATTTAACTATTGTTTCAAATTCAATTGTAGAGTTAAGCGATATTATTAAAATTAGAAGAGGAAGTGGTGCAATAATAACCAATGCTTTTGTATCGTTAGGTAATAATGCTCCTGCTCCTGCCGATTTTGTAGATTGTACCGATACCAAAGGCGATGCTGCAACAGGTACTACCATTACTATTGCGGGTACAGGTGTAAATTTAGATGTAAACGACAATAAAGTAGGTGTAAATAATGCAACTATTAATGCTGCTTCTGCAACAACAGGTGGCGCAAATATTACGGTGTTAGCTTGGACAGGCTATAGCTTCTAAAAAGGACAAGCCTATAAAATTCTTGTTAAAAATCCACTTTATAAGTGGATTTTTTTGTTTGGCACTACTTTTGTATTTAAAAAAATGTATCTTTACCATAAGTTAAGAGCCACTATGCAACAAAAATACTTTTATATATTATTTTTTATTCTCTTTTTATCGTTTAGTGTACAAGCACAAGACGGTAAAAAGCAAGAACAATCTTCTATTGAAGGGCTAACCATTTATCCTAACCCTGTAAATACGGGTAAAATTTATATTAATTCCAAATCAAATACCGAAAAAAAAGTTGAAATTTTCGACGTTTTAGGTAAAAAAGTTTTAGAAGCTACAACGCTTAACAAAGAAATTAATATAGGCGCATTAAACACAGGGGTTTATATTGTAAAAATTAGAGAAAACGAAGTTTCGGTTTCTAGAAAACTTATTGTTAATTAAGCAATTTACCAAAGGCTTAACAATTTTTTTACAGTAAAAACATAACGAATTTCAATAATTCTTGTTACTTTTGTATAGAAATTTAAAATGAAAAAAATGAAAAAACTTTACTTTTTAACATTATTAGCAACAGCATTTACTTTTGGTCAAAGTGTTGTTATTACAACAGTTATTGATGGAACTTTACCCTCAGACGGTTGTGCAGGATCAAGTGGTTCTTCTAATCCTAAATTAGTAGAACTGTATGTAAGCGGAACAGTTGATTTAACAAATTATAGATTGCAAACAGAATCTAATGGAGCTGCAGATGCTGCTTCAATTTCTTGGAATACAGGTTGCGATTTAACGGCTTTAGGTACAGTAACCGATTCTTTTATTTATTTAGTAGGTGCAGGAGAAACAACTTTTACTGAAATGTATCCTTCTGCTACTCCAGCTGCAGGTTTAACAAGTCTTCCTAATGGAAATGGAAACGACGCATATAGAGTAGCTCTTTACGATGCTCCAGGAACTGCAGGTAATTTAGTTTCTGTAATGGATCAATTTGGAGACCCACTAGATTTACCAGTTAATGATTATTCAGCCGCTTGGTGCTATCAAGATAGTTATGCTAAGAGAAACAACGGAGTTGTTGCTAATGGTGGTACTTTTGATAGCAGTACATTTACTTATGGAGGAAATGCTGCTTTTGCAAGCCCTAATAATACTTGTGCTTTCATTACTGCTGCGGTTCCAGTAGGTACATTTACATTAACTACAAAAGCTTTTAACGGTATTAATGGTTTAACATTATATCCAAACCCTGTAAGTGGAAACGTTTTAAACATAACATCTTCTAATAACGGTGCTATGAGTGTTCAAATATTTGACGTTTTAGGAAAAAGAGTTGCTAATACAAGCGTAATTAACAATCAAATAAATATTTCTGGTTTAAACAGCGGTGTTTACATTGTAAAAATTACAGAAGAAGGCAAAACAGCTACACGTAAATTAGTAGTAAAATAATACTTTAATTAGTATATAAATAAACTAAAGGTCTAACATTATTTGTTAGGCCTTTTTTTATTAGCTAAAAACCGTAAAATTTTGTTTTACTATTGCTTTATTAGTATGCTTATTTCAATAAAATTATATTACATTTAAATTTATTTTCGATTGAAAAAACATATTAAAACAATATTTTTTTAATTGTTTTAGGTGCTTAATTTTAAATTATTCTAATTCGTTACTAAGAATGTTTATAGCATAAAAAAAACTCGCCATTTAGCGAGTTTTTAGTTTATATAGATAAGAAAATTACTTATCCTAAAGCAACTCTTTTAAAACCAGTTACAGTTAAACCACCGTCAACTGATTTTACATAAGCAGCAACACTCATTGAACCATCTTTAATATAATCTTGGTTTACTAATGTGTTGTCTTTGTAAAAACGTTGAATTTTACCTTTAGCAATATTATCTAACATAGCTTCTGGTTTACCTTCTGCACGTAATTGATCTTTAGCAATTTCAATTTCTTTTTCAATAATAGCAGCATCAACTCCTTCTTCGTTTAGCGCAATTGGGTTCATAGCTGCAGCTTGCATAGCTACATTTTTTGCAGCTTCTTCTGCGCCATCAACATTAGCAGATAAGGCTACTAAAGTAGCAATTTTATTACCCGCGTGAATGTAAGAACCAATAAAAGCGCCTTCAAGTTTTTCGAAAGAACCAATTTCTATTTTTTCACCAATTACACCAGTTTGCTCAATTAATTTTTCAGCAACTGTAATACCACCAAAATCTGAAGCTAAGAAGCTATCTTTATCGGCATAGTTTAAAGCTTGGTTAGCAAAATCGGTAGCTAATTTTACGAAACCTTCGTTTTTACCTACGAAGTCGGTTTCGCAGTTTAAAGTAATTACTACACCGGCTGTTTTGTCTGCGTTTACTACAGCAATAGCAGCACCTTCGGTAGATTCTCTATCTGAACGATTAGCAGCAACTTTTTGTCCTTTTTTTCTAAGAATTTCAATTGCTTTATCAAAATCACCATCGGCTTCTACTAGGGCTTTTTTACAGTCCATCATACCAGCGCCAGTAGTTTGTCTTAATTTATTTACGTCTGCAGCAGTTATATTTGCCATAATTTTATTTTTTTTAAAAGTAAAAATTCCAGAAGACAAATTCCAAATTCCATAATTAAGCTATTGTTAAATAGTAGGAGTTTGGAATTTACTTTTGGAATTACAATAATTAATTTTCAGGTGTAGCTTCTTCTTTTTTAGATTTTGCTACTTCTTTAGTTTCTTCGTCTTTAGCATCATCTTTATCTGCTTTACGGTCTTGTAAACCTTCAACAATTGCATTTGATACTAATGATAAAATTTTATCAATCGATTTAGAAGCATCATCATTTGCAGGTATCACAAAATCAATAGGACGTGGGTCCGAGTTTGTATCTACCATTGCAAAAACTGGAATGTTTAATTTTTGAGCTTCTTTTATTGCGATATGTTCTGCTTTCACATCAACTACAAATAAAGCCGCAGGAAGACGTGTCATGTCTGCAATTGAACCTAAGTTTTTTTCTAACTTAGCTCGTAAACGGTCAACTTGTAAACGTTCTTTCTTAGAAAGGGTGTTAAATGTTCCGTCTTTCTTCATTCGGTCAATCGAAGCCATTTTCTTAACAGCTTTACGAATCGTAACGAAGTTTGTTAACATACCACCAGGCCATCTTTCTGTGATGTAAGGCATGTTACATGCAGCTGCTTTTTCGGCAACTATGTCTTTAGCTTGTTTTTTTGTAGCTACAAAAAGTATTTTTCTACCCGAAGCGGCAATTTTCTTTAATGCTTCGTTAGCTTCTTCTATTTTAGCTACAGTTTTGTATAAGTTGATAATGTGGATTCCATTACGTTCCATATAAATATATGGTGCCATATTTGGATCCCACTTGCGAGTCATGTGTCCGAAATGAACGCCAGCCTCTAATAAGTCTTTAACTTCTATGTTATTTGCCATTTTGTAATAGTTTACGTTCCGTTGATTAGCAATGTGTTTTTAGGTTATGGGTTAATGGTTATGGGTTAATGGTTCCTTTTGAACTTCTAACTTCTAACTTTTAACTTCTAACTTTTTACAACCCATTTAGATGCTAAACTAATTTCTCTTCATTAGAAAGAAATAACGACAACTTTGTTTTTAAATTTAATAATAAAAAATGAACGATTTTGGTAAAATTAACGTTTCGAGAATTGGAATTTCTTACGTGCTTTTTTCTGACCAAATTTCTTACGTTCTACCATACGAGGATCTCTTGTTAACAATCCTTCTGGTTTTAAAACTAATCTGTTTTCTGCATCTACTTCACACATTGCTCTAGCAATAGCCATACGTACAGCTTCTGCTTGACCAGTTGAACCGCCACCATACACATTAATTTTAACGTCAAAGTTTTCTGCATTTTCAGTCATTGCTAAAGGTTGCATAACTTTGTACTGTAATGTTGGTGTAGGGAAGTAGTTTGCGAATTCTCTTTTGTTTACAGTGATTTTTCCTGTACCTTCAGTTAGATAAACACGTGCAACAGCACATTTTCTTCTACCGATTTTGTGAATAACTCCCATTACTTAATTTCGTTTACGTTTACAGTTTTAGGTTTTTGAGCTTCGTGTTTGTGCTCTGAACCTACATATACATTCAAATTACGGAATAATGCCGCACCTAATTTGTTTTTAGGCAACATTCCTTTTACAGCTTTTTCCACTAAAACAGCAGGATTTTTTTGCTGTTGCTCTTTAGCGGTTAAAGTTCTTTGTCCTCCTGGGTAACCTGTATGACGCATATAAATTTTGTCGTCTAGCTTGTTACCAGTAAGGTTGATTTTTTCTGCGTTAATAACAATTACGTTATCTCCACAATCAACATGCGGCGTGTAATTTGGTTTGTTTTTACCTCTTAAAAGTACTGCAACTTTTGAAGCAAAGCGACCCAAATTCTGACCTTCAGCATCTACAACAATCCACTGTTTATCTACAGTAGCCTTGTTTGCCGATACCGTTTTGTAGCTTAATGTGTTCACAATAATTAATTTAAATTAAACATTCCATTCCCAATTAAGGGAGTGCAAAAGTACAATTATTTATTGATTTTGCAAATTGCTTGTAATTAATTATTTTATATGTAGTATATTTGATGCTTAAAACGGTGTTATAATTATAAAAGATGAAAGCAAAAGTTACGTTAAAAGATATTGCTAAAGAGTTAAATGTTTCGGTTTCTACGGTTTCAAAAGCATTAAGCGATAGCCCCGAAATAGGTGAAGCTACTAAAAAAAGAGTTTTAGAATTTGCAGCACTTAATAATTATAAACCCAATACTTTAGCACGTAATTTAAAAAATCAACGGACCAATACCATAGGTGTATTAATACCAAATATTTTAAATCCGTTTTTTGCAAAAGTTTTTAGTGGAATTGAGCAGGAAGCTATAAAACAAGGATTTAATGTTTTAGCGGTTATTTCTAATGAGTCGTTGCAAAAAGAAAAGCAAATGATGGAAATGTTAAATAATGGTTTAATAGATGGTTTTATTATTGCAATAGCTGAGGAAACTCAAAAAGAACAAGATTTTTCTCATTTTAAAACAATTCTTTCTAGTGGTACACCAATTGTTATGTTTGATAGGGTAGCAGAAAGTTTAAATTGTGATAAAGTTGTAGTTGATGATTTTGATTCGGCATTTAATGCCACTAATTATTTGCTTACTAATGGTGCCAAACGAATAGCCTGTTTGTCTATGATTGACAATTTAAGCGTAGGAAAACTGAGAAAAGAAGGTTATCAAAAAGCCTTACAAAACGCAAAAATACCATTGGAAGATAATTTAATTATTATAGACGAAGATATAAATTCTTTTAATGAAAAAGTAATGGCTTTACTTAAAACAAAAGCAACTGATGCCATTTTTGCCATTGATGAACACGCTGCTACTATTGCAATGAAGTATGCTGTGCAAATAGGTTACAAAATACCTCAAGATTTAATGATTATTGGTTTTGCAGATGGCTTATGGTCGCGCAGGTTAACGCCAAGTTTATCTACAGTAAGTCAGCACGCGCCAGAAATAGGTTTAAAAGCAACACAATTATTGTTAAATCAAATAAAAGATAACAATGCCGAGTTTTACAAACCGCAAACAGTAGTTATTAAAACAGAATTGCGTCATCGCGATTCTACTAAAAGAATATAATGGTGTTTTATGCCATTATTTTAAGGGTTTTCTTTAGTAAAGTTAAATTTCATTCCGCTTTGTTTTAGCACTAAACCATTTTCTATAAAAGTAATTTCAATTCTTGCTGGTAAAAAAACAAATGTTTTTTCATTTTGCATGGTTAGGGCAAAAGCACTTTGCCCAGTAGCTTGTGCTTGTAGCTCGCCGTTGTTTTCAAAAATAGTTAATTGTAATGGAAGTTCTTTTGAACTATAAGTGCCAATATAGGTTTTTATTAATTCGGGGCTAATTTTTTCGAAGTTTGGAAACGGAAACGGCATTTTATAATACATACTTAAAACAGCTATCATAATATCATTTCTATTATAATTATCGCCATTAACAATTAGAGAAATGCTTAATTTTTCGTTTACATTGTAGCCTACAACCGAACGAAAGTTTTCAATTCCGCCGGTGTGTGTGTAAAATTTTCTATCGCCAAAAGGTGCAACTAAAAGACCAGCACCGTAACCATTTTTTATGGTTGTCATTACTTCTAACGATTTTTTAGTGATTAAATTTCCGTTAAATAACTCATACATAAATTTAGTTAAATCGGCAGGCGTGGCAATAATAGCGCCAGCAGCAAAAGCAATTTCATTTTTCCATTCTTCGGTTTTTATCCATTTATCATCTAAAAACAAATACGAATAACTTTCATTTTCGGCAGTATTAATTTCGTTTGTAGTGTAGTAAGTGTTTGCTAAATTTATTTTTTTACAAATGCGTTCCTGAAGATTTTCGGCAAATGATTTTCCAGTTATTTTTTCGATTATTCCGCCTAATAAATAATAGTTGGAATTACTATATTCAAATTGTGTTCCTACACCAAAGCGCAGTTCGTAGTTTTCAATTTTTTTATAGATGGTTTCTTTTAAATTTTCAGATTGTAATTCTGCAGTAGTTAAACTATCATGATTTATATAATCGGGAATACCTGTGCGTTGATACAGTAAATCGGAAATTGCAATACTATCGGCTTTTGCTACTTTTGGGAAAAAACGTTTAAGTTTGGTGTCTAATCTTAATTTGCGTTCTTCAACTAATTGTAAAATCATAACAGCTGTAAAAGTTTTGCTTATGGAACCAATTTTATATTTTGTTAATCGGTCGGCGGTTATATTTTTATCAACATCGGCGTAGCCATAAGCATTGTTAAAAACTACATTTTCGCCTTCGCGAATGCAAAGACTACCCATAAACTTATTGTTTTGGTACAAATAGTTAAGGTAGCTATCTATTTTTTCAAACTTATCTTGTGCTACAATGGAAGTGGTAACTACAAATGCTAGAAGTAAAAAGAGTTTTTTCATAATTTACGCGTTTAATTTTTTAAATTCAATATACGAATATACAATTGGTACAAGTGTTATAACGGCGGTTATGCTAAAAAAGATATAAAGTGATAATGGATTTTTAATACATAAACAAGAAATAGCCATTAATAGTCCGCCTGCAAACCATAATTTTCCACCTAAAAGATGTGTTTTTTTCCAAACTTCTTCATTTTCTAATGTCCAAGGTGTGCGAATTCCTATAAAATAATTGGGTTGAATGGTTTTGAAATAATTACCTAAAACAGCAAACAAAAAACCAATTAAAACAAAAACAAAAGTAGGTTTCGAAGCTGTTTGTTGCGTGCTGTAAATAATAAAAATTGCCAATACCGACATAAATAGTGAAAACAAAAACCGAAGTTGATTGAGTTTGTTTACCATTTTGTTGAGTTTTCCTTTTGGGTCTAGTTTTGGTAAAAAAGCAAAAATGACATAAGGCACAAAAATGAGCAATACTATAGGAATAAGCATTTCGGTTTTGCTTCCCCAACGGTCTATTTCCCCAGCGCCATTCCAGTGTAGTGGTACTTTTTCGGGTAAATTATTCCAAATGTATGCCAAATAGATAAAGGGCAACAGCATAATGAGGATAAATGGAAGTTCTTTTCTTAATGTTTTCATAGTTTTATTTTTTTAAAGTGAGCAACCATTTTAAAATATCGTCAACAATAGTGGTATTAATAGAATAAATTACAAACTGCCCTTGCTTGTCGCTAGTAACCAAGTCGGCTTGTTTTAATAAATCGAGATGGTGTGAAATACTAGGTTTCGATATTTTAAAATGATCCGCTATTTCGCCAGCAGATAAATCGCCTTTGCGCAAGAGTTCAAGAATATCGCGTCGGGTTTCATCGTTAAGTGCTTTAAAAACAGTATTCAATTTCGATTATATATTTAGACAAATATCTAAATAATAGTTGGATAAAAAAATTATTTCATTACAATTTTAAAAATATAATTGGCTTCAAAATTGTTTTTAATTGTTTGAATATTAGAAAGGTAAAAATTATTTCTATTCGAAATGGATTTGATTTTTTCGATATTACAATCTTCTGATAATATCATAAATACGTTTTTGCACTCAACATCTTGTAATTGAGAAAATAATTTTTCAAAATACTCAAAATGTTCTCCACAAAACCACGCATTTTCTTTTATATTTTTTGGTTTTTTAGGATAATAAGGTGGATTTATGATGATGTAATCGAAAGTTGAATTTGGAATGGATTCGAATAAATCAGAAAAAATAATTGTTACTAAAAGATTATTTTTTGCTGCATTTTTATCTAAATAATTAAGTGCTGTTCGATTGATATCTGTTGCAGTTACAATTGCCCCTTTTTTTGAAGCCAAGAGTGAAATTATACCTGAACCACAGCCTAATTCTAAAAATGTTTTTCCTTTTAAATTTAATGGTTTAATAAAATCTAATAAAATTTTGGTACTAAAAGTTAGATGTGGTGGAAAAACATCAGGATGTACTTTTATACAAATATTTTCATAACAATATTTTCTTGGTTTTAAATAAAATAATTTTAAACCAAGTTTTAAAAATGGATGTGTTATTTTTTTTATGAAATTTCTCATTTACTCAATTTAAAAAAATTGATTTGCCATAAAACAATAAATTTGATTCTATTCATCATTTTTAATTTTAATTGTTTTATGGCGAATTATTCCGAATAAAAACCCTCTATTTCGGGTTGACGGTATTTCCAAATTTTTTGCATTAGCTTTATTTCGTAAGGAAATTTATAAAATCCTGTTTTGTATCGTATTGAAGAAGGAATTTGTAATAATTTTTTCTTCCAACCGTGTATTCTAAAATCGGAAACTGTAGGGTAATAACCATTTAAAACGGTTTCAAAATTTTTAATAGTATCAATCATATACGGTTTTAACCAAGGTGTTAATGGGTTTTTTCTTAAATCGAAATTTTCCCAACTAGGCGAAATCCAATCTTCTAATTGTGTTGGAAATGAAAATCCAGCGTCTAAAATTTGTTGGTATAACTCCGAACCTTCTGTTGGAACTGGACTAAACAAATAAATGATTATTTCAGCATTCGGATTAATTTGTTTTATTTCTTTAATAAAATTGATGTCCCATAAAATTTGGTCATACACTTCTTTTTCCGTTTTTGCTGGCATTCCTAATACAAAAGACAATTCTGGAATAATATCAGCGTTTTTCATTCGCAATACAAAATCCTTAATCATTTTTCCGGTTTGTGTGCCACCTTTATTCATTTGTTTTAAAACGGCATCATTTCCTGTTTCAGCGCCGAGAAAAATCATTTTGCAACCTGCTTTTCGCATTAATTTTAAATCCTCATCACTATATAAATTAATAGTATCGATTCGACCTTCACCCCAATACGAAATATTGTCGTTTAAAATCAATTCCGAAAATTCTAAAACTCTCTTTTTAGAAGTGAAGAAATTATTATCGTGAAATTCTATGGCATCGATATTGTACTTTTCTTTGAAATAGTTTACATCTTCATAAATTCTATTGGCAGACATTCCTTTCCATTTGGCATTATAAATAGGCACAACAGCACAAAATGAACATGAAAACGGGCAACCCATACTGGAATGATACGATAAGGTTTTGTTTCCCATAAAGGTTTTTGCCAAATAATTTTTTACAGGATAAAAGAAGTTTAAATATTCGTAAGGAAATTTTGGTAAAGTATCTTGATCTAAAAGCGCTTCAACAGCCGTTTTTATAATTTCATTATTTTCATTTTTGAAAATTAAATTTTTGATAGATGATAAATTTTCAAGACTATTGGATTCTAAAGTATTTAATAGTTCAGGAAAAGTATTGTCTCCAGGGCCATTTATTATATAATCCACATAGCCAGAATTCAAACAAACTTTGTATTGATTAGAAGCAAAATAGCCACCCCAAATGGTTGTAATTTCTGGAAATTGTTCTTTGATTTTTTTGGTAAATGGAATCGCTTGACGCAATTGTGGTCCTGGCATTACGGTAGAACCAAAATATTTGAATTCGCCCGATTTTAGATAATTTTCAATGGTTTGCCAAGGATTTTCTTCTAAATTTCCATCTACAAAAACATAGTCATATTTTCCATGAATTGACGCACCCACTTGCAAAATAGAATTGGGAATGCGATGCTTACTGTTGGCACTACGTGGATTGAAAATAACAATTTTATTCATTAGAAACTAATATTGTATTTTAATGCTCTATAGGAATACGTAAAACTATCAGGATTATTACTAAAACTAATATCTAAAACAATGTTTCCATTAGTATCAATTTCAGTAATATCTGATTTATTAGCATTAATTTGTGAGGTTATATTTCCTCCCCAGCCAATGAAATAATTACCATTATTTAATTTTTGAGCTGATCCCATAATGTCAGAATAACGCCCATTTTCTTTATATTCATAAACTAAATTGGCGGTTAAATTAGTTTCATTTAATTCATATTCTACAATTCTACTTTCTTGAGGGTTTTTAGTTACTCCATTATCAAATAATAACAAATGACCATTATCTAAAATAGTGGCATGGTGTGGATGAGAAATAATTTGATTGCTTGTTAAGTTAAAATCATCATTGTTTCCTCCGAAACGCCAAATAATGTTTCCATTTGTTCGATCTATTTTGTAAATCTGATTAGTATGTCTAGCAGAAATAACAAAATTTTGGTCATTTGGGTCTATTGCTATAGAGTTGAAATGAAAATAATCTACTTTTTCTGAGGTTGCATATTGACTGTAATAAATTGGGTCTGTAGCTCCAAGTAATTCAGGATAATCTGCAGAATTCCATTCAAAAACTACTTGATCATTAAGGATTTCTTGAATGACAATTTCTGTTAAATCTACACTTGAACTTCCACCGTAAGCAGTCATATTTACATTTTCTCGAACTAATATTCCAGGAATAATAAAATGGTTGTCGTTTAAATATATAAAATCATGGTTATCTAATGGTAAACTATTATGACCATTATGAGGAAGGATTTGTAGTTGATTAATTTCTTCAAAACGTTCATTCATAATGATTGTTTTCCCCAACTCATTTACATTATAACTAAACCTTTTTTGGTTGTCAGGTGTTAAAAAATATTTGAAATTGATTACCGCTTTGTAGGGTAGTTTTTTATAATAAACTGGAAAACCATCATTATTTAAAATCGAGATATAACTATAATTTTTAGTTCCATTTTGGGCCAACTCAAACATATTAATAAGAGTAAAGCCTTCCGAAGGATTGTTTTTTGTGATTACATTTATTTTTGGCATTTCCTCAGGTAGATAATGAATGGTATATTTTATTTCTTCATCATCAAAAGAATTATATTTAATGATGATATCTTCTCCTATATTTAATTTTATATTGGTAATATAGTTTGTAGCTTTTATATTGTTAATATAAATTGTTTTGTAAGATTCAAACCCATTAAGTTTAACCTGAATTTCATTTATTGTATTTAATGAAGTAATGTAATAGTCTTTAATTTCAGGATTAAATTCTGGATAAATTGTTCCAGTTGATACTTCAATAGAATGTAATGTAGAATTAGTAAATTCATCATCTTTTGAACAAGAAGATGTCAATGCCAAAATGATTAGAATGAATAAAATAAAAGGATTATAATTAAATTTTTTCATATTTTTTTGAAATTTAAATAAAGCCAAAACAACTTTTTTTCATTATGCTATTTAAACAAATTTACGATTTCTATTCCATAAATATAAGGATGGGAAAACATAAATAAATGCAATCAATTTATTCCAATTTTCCTAATATCATAAAACCCAATTCCTCTTCCCTCATCACTTAAAAATATAACTTCTTTATCGTTAATTAGTATGGGTTTTAATTTGTTACTTTATGAAAAAGTAAGTTAATTTTCATTAATCCATTTATTATTATTGCTTTTATTTTATACTTTATCGAATTAAATCCTTTATTTCTAGAATATTCCACTTCATTTACCACTTTACTAACGGCATATTTATAGAATTTTTTAGAATAGGTTCGTTTAAATTCAATTTCTCTATCGGTTGAGGTTTCCCAATTTAATTGATTGCTGATTTTACTTTCAACTTCATAATACAAACTCGTTCCTTTTATAGGATAAGCAACCGTAATGGTATAATGCGTTGGTTTAGCTTTTTTTAAATAGTGAATAGTTTCATTAATATCTTCAATGGTTTCTTCAGGATAACCGAGCATTATAAACGTTCCTGTTTCTATGCCAATCGCATTGGTTTTTTGAATCATTTCTTTAACCACATTCACATCAACACGTCTATCCATTAAGGCGATAATTTTTTGCGAACCACTTTCGGCTCCAATCCAAATTCTAAAACAACCGATTTCTTTTAGTAATGCCAAAATTTCATCATTCAATCGTTCAGCACGCGTAATACACTCAAAAGGAATTATCGCATCTTGTTTCAAAACTTCTTCTCTAAAAGCTAATAACCATTTGTGACTTACCGTAAAAACATCATCTACAAACCACAACGCCTCAGGATTGTAGTTTTCTTTTATCATTTTCATTTCGGCGGCCACTAAATTGGCAGGTCTTCTTCGGTAACTTTGCCCGTAAACAGCCGTGCTGCACCATTTGCAAGTATAAGGGCAACCGCGTTGTGTAGAAATCGTCATCGAACTTTTTCCGTGATTGTTTTTCCAAGTATCCAAATAACGCTGCATATTAATAGCCTCTCTATTGGGTAAAGGTAATTCGTCTAATTCTTTGAATTTTACTCTTGCTTGAGTTTGAATTACTTTATTGTTTTCCAAAAAAGCAATTCCGTTAACTTTATGAAAATTTCCATTGTTTTGAATAGTTTGGTATAATTCAAAAGTAGTTTCTTCGCCTTCGCCTATGACTAAAAAATCGGCTCCAGCTTTTAAATAATTTTCTACATTATAAGTAACATCTGGTCCGCCAAGAATAATTTTTGGGTAATTGTATTTTTCAGTTTTTAGAATTTTAATCAGTTTAACAACTTCAATTTTGGTCATTAAATTGGTATAAATACAAATAACTTTTGGTTGTTTTTCTAAAATAAAATTTAACTGTTTTTGTTGAGAAGAAAAAGTAGTGTCAAAAACGTCATTATCAATATTTTTACTTTTTAAATAAGCCGAAACATACAACAACCCTAATGGCGGATAGGGTTTCATTATCTTCTGTTCTTTTACATCATCGGATAAATAGTAAGCATGTGTAAAAAGTAAACTCATTTTTTTTCTAAAACGATTATATAATGATCGGCATATTTTGAAAGAAAAGACCAGTTTTTAATCCAATTATCTAGTTTATTCAAAATTTTAAAAACCAACGGATGCTTCTTTACAAAGGGTTCTAAGTACGATGGCGGAATAAAAAAACCAATGGGTTTATATTCGATGCACTTAAAAGTTCTTTTTGCTAAAGTTACAATATCTTTTGGATTGTAATAAAAAGTAACAATACTTTCAGTTGCAACAGTTGCTCTTACACTTTCTTTTTTTCGTCTAAAAGCTTCCGAAAATTTTCCTTTTAAGCTAAAATAGAATTGTTCCCAAAGTGTGTTTTTCGGCATGATAATCAAGCCTAATTTTGAATTTTGTTCCAAAATTATTCCAATGTTTTCAAAAAAAGATAGCAATTCTTCTTTACTCAAACAATTTAGCCCACCAAAGTTTGAAAACAAAAAATTAAACTCATTTTGCCCAAACGTTTGATGAATTTCCAAGCAGTCGAATTGCAAAAAAGTTAGGTTTTCATATTTATCTTTACTTTTTGCTTGTTCAATCATAT
>NZ_JAWKMX010000027.1:0-17210 GCF_041392005.1 Flavobacterium sp. | reverse complement strand
GCAATATAAGTTACGAATTTGCTTCTCGTGGTTCCTCTCCTATTACTTGCATTGATGCCGATTTTGGCTGCGTAAGTTTTATAAAAAAAACTGCAACCGAATTAGATTTTGATATTACCGCCATTAAGAGTGATGTATTTAAATTTTTAGAACGCTGCAATACTTCGTTCGATATTGTTTTTGCTGACCCGCCTTACCACTTATCTCAAGAAAAATTTGAAGAAATGGTGCTGCAAATTTTAAACAAACCTATTCTAGATGAGGAAGGAATGCTAATTGTAGAACATTCTAAAGATACAAAATTAGAACATATTGAAAATTTTTCTTTTTCGAAAAGTTATGGTGGTACTACTTTTTCATTTTTCGAATTTGACTTTGAAGAAAGTGAAAATATAAATGAGGATACCGATAGCAATGAAGAAGATTAAATTTTTATTTTTATAGATTACAACCCATAGTCATTTAGAAAATTTTATTTGTTTATTTCGTGAGTTCTAGTATTTCTTGGATAAATTTTATGCAAATTTATTTAAGAAATGTATCAAGAACTTACAATTTAATACTTCTCGATAAAATTTTTCTTCGCTTTACTACGAAAAATTACTCGAAGTGACGTCGCTTAATAACTTTTAGCTTTTAAATGCACTATGAGTAGATTACAATAAATTCTTTTATGTTTATACTAAAAATCCCGATAAATCGGGATTTTTAGTTTATTGTAAATTGGCTAAACTGTCTTCGAGTGTAGCAATTTTGGCTAACGCATCGGCTTCTTTTTTGCGTTCGTTAGCAATTACTTGCTCGGGTGCACCAGCAACAAATTTTTCGTTGGCCAACTTACCTTGTACCGATTTTAAAAAGCCTTTCGTGTAATTTAATTCTTCAGTTAATTTATCAATTTCAGCAGAAATATCAATACTACCACCTACTGGAATAAAATATTCATTCGATTTTACACGATACGATAAAGCGCCGCTAACTTTATCATTAACATAAATTAAATCAACAACATTTCCTAATTTCATAATTACAGTATCAAACAAAGTCGAAGCTTTTTCGTTATTGATAACATGTAATTCAATAGCTTCTTTAAAGGAAATATTTTTATCTTTTCTAATGGTACGAATTCCAGAAATTACTTCGGTTGCAAAATCAAAATCGGTTATTAATTTTTCATCAAAAGGTTTCGCCTCTGGCCATTGTGCTACAATTAGAGCTTCTTCTGAAGTTCTTTCGGTAATATGTTGCCAAATTTCTTCGGTCAAAAACGGCATAAATGGGTGCAACAACTTCAAGTTGGCTTCTAGCATGTCAATGGCTTTATCAAAAGTAACTTTATCGATTGGTTGTTGATAACCTGGTTTTATCATTTCTAAAAACCACGAACAAAAATCGTCCCAAACCAGTTTGTAAATCGCCATTAACGCGTCCGAAATACGATATTTACTAAAATGATCTTCAATTTCGGCTAAGGTTTTTTGTAATTTATTTTCATACCAATCTATTGCTACTTTTGCCGCTTCGGGTTGTGCAATATCGGCTACTTCCCAACCTTTTATCAAGCGAAAAGCATTCCATATTTTAGTTGCAAAACCTTTTCCTTGGTTACACAATTCTTCATCAAATAAAATATCGTTTCCTGCCGATGAACTCAACAACAAACCACAACGAACACCATCGGCGCCAAATTTTTCGATTAATTCTAAAGGATCGGGCGAATTTCCAAGCGATTTCGACATTTTACGTCCTTGCTTATCGCGAACCAATCCAGTTAAATACACATTTGAAAATGGTTTTGCATCGGCATATTCATAGCCAGCAATAATCATACGAGCAACCCAAAAAAATAAAATATCGGGACCAGTTACCAAATCGTTGGTTGGGTAATAATACTTAAATTCTTCATTTTCGGGTTCTAAAACACCTCCAAAAACCGACATCGGCCATAACCAAGACGAAAACCACGTATCTAAAGCATCGGCGTCTTGTTTTAAATCGGTTAACGTTAAAGCATCGTTTAATGACGCCTTTTTAGCTAATTCTAATGCTTCTTCCTTATTTTCGGCAACTACAAAATCGTTTTTCCCTTCGCCATAATAATACGCCGGAATTTGTTGCCCCCACCACAATTGACGGGAAATATTCCAATCGCGAATGTTTTCCATCCAATGGCGGTACGTATTGTTGAAACGAGACGGATACAACTTAACTTCGTCAGTCTCTAAAACGGCTTTTATAGCTGGTTTTACCAACTCTTCCATTTTTAAAAACCATTGGTCCGAAAGTCTTGGTTCGATTACCGCTTTTGTTCGTTCTGATGTTCCTACTTTGTTGATATGGGTTTCGGTTTTTACCAAAGCACCTATTTGTTCTAATTCTTTTGCAATTTCGTCGCGAACTACAAAACGGTCTTTTCCTGCATACTGCAATCCGAATGAATTTAAAGTAGCATCTTCATTAAAAATATCAATAATTTCCAAATTGTGTTTGTCGCCTAATTCTTTATCGTTTACATCGTGCGCTGGTGTAACTTTTAAACAACCTGTACCAAATTCCATATCTACATATTCGTCGAAAATAATAGGAATTACACGATTACAAATAGGTACAATTGCTTTTTTATCTTTAAGATGTGTATAGCGTTCATCGTTTGGATTGATACAAATAGCAGTATCGCCCAAAATGGTTTCGGGGCGCGTGGTAGCGATGGTTACATAATCGTTTGTACCTTCTATTTGATAACGTAAATGGTATAATTTTCCTTGACGTTCTTCATATATCACTTCTTCATCAGATAAAGTAGTTTTGGCTTCTGGATCCCAGTTTACCATACGATACCCTCTGTATATATAACCTTTATTGTATAAATCTACAAACGATTTAATAACCGATGCACTCATGTCTTCGTCCATCGTAAATTTAGTTCTGTCCCAATCGCAAGAACAACCCAATTGTTTTAATTGTTCTAAAATGGTTCCGCCATATTTATCGGTCCAGTCGTAGGCGTGTTTTAAAAATTCTTCGCGTGTTAAATCGTTTTTGTTAATACCTTCCGATTTAAGCTTGGCAACTACTTTTGCTTCGGTTGCAATTGAAGCATGATCGGTACCAGGCACCCAACAAGCATTAAAACCTTGTAAACGGGCACGACGAATTAATACATCTTGAATAGTATTGTTAAGCATATGCCCCATGTGTAAAACGCCTGTTACATTGGGTGGTGGAATTACTATAGTGTAAGGTGTACGATTATCGGGTTTAGAATGAAAATAATTGTTTTTCATCCAGTAATCGTACCATTTTTTTTCTACTTCTTGTGGATTAAATTGTGAAGGTATCATTTTTATAAATGTATATTGTATTGTTGAATATTGTATAATGTAAAAATTAGTTTAAAAAAATGTAAGACGTAAACCGCCTAACCCCGATGGAAGCGAGCTACCGTGTAGCGCGAACAGCGGGAAAATTGACTACAAGTACTTACTAATGACTCGTTTGTAAATTATAGTTTGGTACACTTTTTGTATTTTATTGGCAAAAGTAAGGATATATACGAAAATAAAAAAGGTTAAATTACTTGTTGTTTAATTTTCTAGTAGCTATTTTTACGTAACTTAAAAATTAAGAAAATGAAAAAAATTTTAAATATTGTATTGGTTTTATTTGGTTGCACTGTTTTTGCCCAAGCGGGTGCAAGTATAGCATTTGAAGCGGAAACTATTAATTATGGAGAAGTTGTTAAAGGTGTTGATAGTGGTGTGCGAGAATTTGTTTTTACGAATACGGGCGATGCACCTCTTGTTATTAAAGATGTAAAATCGAGTTGTGGGTGTACCGTACCCGAATGGCCTAAAACGCCTATTGCTCCTGGAAAAAGTGATAAAATTGTGGTAAAATACAATATGAATCCTGGTGCTATTAGCAAAACCATTACTGTTGAAACAAATGCTGTGAATAAACCAAATGGTATTGTTCCGTTGCGAATAAAAGGAAATGTTGTTGTAAAATCTGAGAATAACTTAAGTAAGTAAAAAGAAACTCCCGAAAATGGGAGTTTTTTTATAGTATTTTTTCAAGATAAAATTCAAAATCTATTTCTTCTCCGTTTCGATCTATTTTAATTTTTACTTTTTTACCTTCTTCAGATTGAAACAATTCGGTTATTTTTTTTATGGAATAATCGTATGCCTTTTTACCATTAATACTTACAATTTTATCGTTAATTTTTATTCCTGCTCTATGGGCTGGAGAGTTTTCTCTAATATTATAGACAATAAATACGGGTTTTAATTTGTACTCGAAAGTGTTTTTTAAATCGGGATTGTCATAAATAAATTCTTTCGCGTCTATAGTATTATAGGTAGATTTTTCTGTAGTACGTGTTATTTCTCTAATCCATTCAACTCCTTCGTGTTGCACTTCAATACCCGACATATTATAATTAAAAGGTTCGCTAAACAATTTATTTTTTACAAAATAAAACACGTTTTTATTATAATCTAAAACCCAATTGAAACGCTTTAAAATTTCGCCACCAATAGAGCCGTTACGAATACTTTTAGAGTTGGAAAAAATATTTTGCAACGAAATGCTATCTGGATATGATACTAACGCATCGTTAAGCTTATAATTCGCTATTTGCAATTTTTTTACTCGCGATTTTTTGCCTTTAACATCGCCGCCAAGACCAATACCTAAAACATCTTCAAAATGATTTTGATTACACATAATATTTTCATCTTCAAATAGCCATAATCCATCACTTAAACCCGAATCGAATAATAAAATAGTTTCTAATTTTTTTGTAGCATCATCAACTGGAATTTTAATGTAGGGTTTCGATTTTATGAATTGTACATCTATACTATCGTATTTTTTAACTTTGCGTTTATAAAATGAAGCGCTATTTTTATATAAAAATAATTTCTTCTTTGCGTAATTAATTTCTACCAAATAATCTTTAAAAAATGAAGAGCCCAAAATACCATTAATAGGCATTCCTAATTTATTAACCAAATTAATATTATTGTTTAGTAATAATAATACCTCAAAATTAGTGTCTTGAATATCTTTTATTATAAAATTATTGTTGCTAGAAACCACCGCTTCTAAGTTATCGCCACTTCCTAGTCCACTAATTTGAACTGTTCTTGTGCTGTAAAAAGTTATGTTTTGTACACTTGGAAAATTAAATAAAATATTTTTTTCAGCTCCTGTATCAACTATCATTTCTAAATTTACATTGTTAATACTTACTTTAACAATAATTAAGTTATGAGTAAACTCAAAAGGAATTGCAATTTTCTTTTTGTTAGAATTCCAATTTATTTGAGTAAAACCAATTGAATAAATTACTAAAAAACTAAACAAACAAATTTGTTTAAAAATATTCATAGCATAAATTTGTGTTGTAATAAAGATAATAATTTTAATTACTACTTTTACAACCAATAAAAAAAATGCAATTTTGCAGTTTAAAATCTACACACGATGCCAAAAATATCTAGAAAAGGGATGCAAATGCCCGAGTCCCCTATTCGTAAGTTAGTTCCTTACGCCGAAGGCGCCAAAAAAAGAGGTACAAAAGTTTATCATTTAAACATTGGTCAACCCGATATAAAAACCCCTGAAGTTGCCCTTAATGCTGTTAAAAATGCTGCTATTTCAGTTTTAGAATACTCGCATTCTGCAGGGTTTGAAAGTTACAGAAGTAAGTTATCCGCATATTATAAATCACATAATTTACCTATTGAATCGCAAGATATAATTATTACAACAGGTGGCTCAGAAGCGTTACTTTTTGCTATGGGAACCGTAATGGATACTGAAGACGAAATTATTATTCCTGAACCATTTTATGCAAATTACAACGGGTTTTCAACGGCATCGGGTGTAAAAGTTGTACCAGTAATGTCATCAATTGAAGATAATTTTGCGTTACCTTCAATTGAGGCGTTTGAAAAATTAATTACGCCTAAAACAAAAGCCATTTTAATTTGTAATCCAGGTAACCCAACTGGTTATTTATATTCTAAAGAAGAAATATTAAAATTAGCTGAAATTGTAAAAAAACACGATTTATTTTTAATAGCTGACGAAGTTTATCGTGAATTTGCTTACGATGGATTACAGCATTATTCAGTAATGAATGTTCCAGGTATTGAAGATAATGCTATAATGATTGATTCGGTTTCAAAACGTTACAGCATGTGCGGAGCTCGAATAGGCTGTATTGTTTCTAAAAATAAAGAAGTTATGGCTACTGCAATGAAATTTGCTCAAGCACGATTAAGCCCTCCTACTTATGCTCAAATAGCTAGTGAAGCGGCTTTAGACACACCAAAAAGTTATTTTGATGAAGTAATTACAGAATATAAAGAACGTCGTGATATTTTGGTTACCGAATTAAATAAAATTCCCGGAGTAACTGTTGCAGAACCTAAAGGTGCTTTTTATTGCATTGCAAAACTTCCAGTAAAAAATGCTGATGATTTTGCGCAATGGTTATTAGAAGACTATAATTTTAATAACGAAACGGTTATGGTTGCGCCAGCAGCAGGTTTTTACTCAACTCCAGGAGTTGGGCTTGATGAAGTTCGCATTGCTTATGTCTTAAAAAAAGAAGATTTAGTAAAATCTGTACAAATATTAAAGCAAGCACTTACAGTTTATAATAATTAAAAGTAGTTAACAAACATATTTTAAAAGATTTTTGTTAAAACTAAAAACGCCACTTAATAAGTGGCGTTTTTAGTTTGTTTAATTTTAGTTTTTATAAAAATTATCGTTTCAAAGAAAAATGGGCTTTAAATTCTTTAACCACGTTGTTTTCTACATATTCTAACGAGAACCAATAATCGTAGATGGCATTAGTTGTCCGTTAAATGTTCCGTCCCAACCTAGCGAATCGTCGGTAGCGCTTAGTTGTTTTAGTAACTTGCCATAACGATCAAAGATATACAGTTTTGCCTCGGGCTGGTTTAATCCAGCTATATTCCAAGTATCGTTGTAACCATCACCATTGGGTGTAAAAAACTTAGGATAATCTATAACGCGAACCGTAGTTTCTAAAAACGTACAACCTTGCGTGTCTATTACCGTTATGGTGTGATCCCCTGTGCTTACATTGGTAAACACATGACTATCTTGGTAGCCACTATCATCTAATTGGTATTGTAACGTACCTGATCCGCCTGAAACATTTACTACAACCGTAGCATTATCTGAAAAATAATCGGTAACCGTTGCTGTTACAATAGTAGCTGGCGTTGTTTCGTTTACAACTGCTGTGTTCGATACGCCCTCGCAGGTTGTGTCTAAATTGGTTACTAAAACATAATAACTACCCGTTGTGTTTACCTCTAACTGTGGAACCGTAGTTATAGCTACTACTGCATCGTTTGCATCGTACCAAACAAACTCATAATTGCCTGTACTGTAATTACCCGTAGCTTGTAACCAATATGTTTGGAACACATTGCCTAAATCGTCTATACACAACGAACCATCTTCTATTGTAGGGTTTGGAATAGGGTTTACATAAACCGTAAAATCTTCGTATTCGCCTTTACAGCCCGATGGCGAAACTGTCCAAATTCTATAAATTACATAACCTTGTGAGTCGCCACTTACCGATAATGTATCGGGAATTACAAACGGAGGCGGCGCACTTAAACTACCATCTGAATATCCGCTTACATTGTTACTTGCATCTATAACAAACCACTCTACTCCTGTATTGGCTACTAATGGAAAATCTAATTGAATAGTAAACACATCAGCTAAACTAGTTTCGCTACAAATTGTATAAACAGATGGAATAACAGAACCTGGAATAGGATTAACTGTTACGCTATCACTATCCTCTGGTAAACCTACACATGAACCTATTTGGGGTGTAAAGCTTACATAAAAATCTCCTGCAGTGGTATTGCTTGTACTAGCAACTGTTAAGGTAACTATTCCAGTAGTAGTGGTTCCACTAGTAATACCATCTACAACACTAACGCCGTTTAATACCGCTGTCCAATTATATGTTATACCACTCGGGTCGCCCGAAACTGTAAAAGTAACCGATTCGCCCGAACAAATAGATGCCGTATCTGGTGTAATTGTTATATCTGTTATAACAGGCACTGGGTTAACATAAACTCTAATAGTTTCAGGTGAGCCTGAACAATTACCACCTGTTAAAATAGGTAAAATAGAAAAAGTGATAAATCCTTGTTGTAACGGATTTGTTAAAGTCGCTACTTGATTAATATTTGTCTCATCTCCATTTGTAAAACCATTATAGGTAACATTCGTTAAAGTAGCTTGCCACTGAAAACCTGTAGCGTTGTTCATGTTTACCAAAATATTTGCCAAATCACCATCGCATATCGCATCATAATCTATCGATGTGATGGCAGGCGTTGGTGTAATACTTATCGTTTCAGAATCGCTTAAAGCAACCGTACAACTTGGTGTGCCAGATGAAACTACACTTGTTAAAGTATAAGTAGTAGTCGTTGTTAACATTGGTGTTGTAAACGCAACATAACCTGTGCCATCTAAAGTTTCTGTATATACTGTTGTACCATCTGTAAACGAAACTGTAGCATTTGGTGTACCTGTAAAAGTGAGTGTTGTCATGCCGTTTAAGCAAACTAAATTACTTGTTGTACTCATATCGGCTGTTGGCAATGGTACTACCACAACTGTACTTGTACTACTTAAACTAGTCATACAGTTTGTTGTTGGATTTAAAATATTGGTTACTAGCAACATTTGATTAACTGTTGTAGGTTCAACTATCTGTCCGTTTCCAGAACCATTTAATGTTACCATTTGAGAACTTCATCTCCATTTGTAAAACCATTATAGGTAACATTCGTTAAAGTAGCTTGCCACTGAAAACCTGTAGCGTTGTTCATGTTTACCAAAATATTTGCCAAATCACCATCGCATATCGCATCATAATCTATCGATGTGATGGCGGGCGTTGGTGTAATACTTATCGTTTCAGAATCGCTTAAAGCAACCGTACAACTTGGTGTGCCAGATGAAACTACACTTGTTAAAGTATAAGTAGTAGTCGTTGTTAACATTGGTGTTGTAAACGCAACATAACCTGTGCCATCTAAAGTTTCTGTATATACTGTTGTACCATCTGTAAACGAAACTGTAGCATTTGGTGTACCTGTAAAAGTAAGAGTTGTCATACCGTTTAAGCAAACTAAATTACTTGTTGTACTCATATCGGCTGTTGGTAATGATAAAACAGATATTGTTGCTGTGTTTGTTAAAGTTGTTGTACATGAAGTAACCGAATCTGTTAACAATTGTAATGTAATTACTTGGTCAACTGTGGCTCCCATTACAACTACAGCTACATCGCCATCGGATTCTATTTGAGTTGTTCCTGCTACTCCATTTATATCATAATTTACAAAAGCATTTGGTGTACCCTCTATAGTAAAAATAGCATTTTCGCCTGCGCAAATAGCACCATTATTAGTAATCGGGTTAATTGTTGGAAGAGGATTTACCACAACCGTTTCACTATCGGTTAAAGTAACAGTACATGTATTTTGTTGAATATTTACCATAGTTACAACAACATTAGAACTTGCATTAGTTAACGTATAAACATAACTTCCAGAAGCATCTAACATCGCCGATTGAGAAGTACCATCTACCATAAAATTAATAGTAGCATTAGCTGTACCTGTAAAAGTGAATACCGCATTTTCGCCTGCACAAATAGGCGTATTACTTGTGATACTTGTAAATATTGGCGATGCCAACATCGCAGCATTGCTAAAACTTAAAGATGAACCCGATGTACAGCTGCCATTACTTGCTGTTACCGTGTAACTTGTGCCAATAACCATTCCGCTAATTACGCCGCCTGCGCCGACACTCGTGCCATCGTTTGGTGTAAACAAATACGTGAGCATTGGGTCATAATTGCTTATCGCGCTACTGCCGTTTGCGCTACAGCTTGGTGGTGTGGTGGTTATCATAGGAACGTCTGGGGTAACTAATATAGCGGCAATACTAAATGGTAATGAAGCTGCCGAAACACAACCCGAAGCATTTTCTGCTGTAACTGTATAATTCGTTCCTGCAACCATTCCGCTAATTACACCGCCTGCGCCAACATTCGTACCATCGTTTGGTGTAAACGAATACGTGAGCATTGGGTCGTAATTCGTGATGGTAGCCGTGCCTTCTGCACTACAACTTGGTGGTGTGGTGGTTATGGTAGGAACGTCTGGGGTTATAGCTATCGTTATGGTAAACGAATGTTCATCAGTACAATTTGGAGTAGTTCCCGTTTCTGCATAAACATATAAAGTAGTTGTACCGATTGTAGAAATTACATCGCCTGCATTATATGCTGTTCCTGTTCCATTGGAACCATCAAAATAGTTACCAACCGTTAATGCTGGTAATGTATAATTATCGCAAACCGCTACATTTGTAGGCTCATCTACTATTGGCGTTTCATAAATAGTTATGGTAAACGAATGCTCATCAGTACAATTTGGAGTAGTTCCCGTTTCTGCATAAACATATAAAGTAGTTGTACCGATTGTAGAAATTACATCGCCTGCATTATATGGTGTTCCTGTTCCGTTAGAACCATCAAAATAGTTACCAACCGTTAATGCTGGTAATGTATAATTATCGCAAATCGCTACATTTGTAGGCTCATCTACCACCGGAATATCATATAAAATCAATTCAAAAGTTTGAGTTGCAAAATCGCCTGTACTATTTTCTTCTAAACGAACATATATGGTTTGCGGATTAACTGTGTTTGGAAAATTGTCAAATGGTGTAGCTAAATCAATTGTTCCATCATCTGCTCCAGCTTGCGATGTGTGATAGGTAATAGTATAATCAGTAGCTGGCGTGTTTGCTCCTAAAACAGCTGTATTTTGTTGGGTTAAATCAAAAATTTCAACATCGTTGCCATCGCTATCACATTTTTCAATATTACTTAATGTAGGAATAGTTAGTTCTCCAATACACAAATCAAACTGCGTATAAGAAGGACATGCTAAGTCAAAATCTAATACTGTAACATAAATGGTAGTAGGAATTATCGTTGTTGCATAAATAGATGGTATTTGGTTTACTTGATTAATAGCATCGTCTTCGGTTAAAAAGAATAATATTTCGTAATCGAATGGGTCTAATCCAGATGCTAATAATTCTGGAATGTGATTGTTAAGATTATATTCATATTCCCCTGAAGGCAATAACACATAATCGCAAAAATCTATTGGTTCTTCAACTACATCTGGGTTATCAACAACTTCTATAGTAATATCGGATACTGTTGTACAACCAAAACTGTTTGTAGCTGTGTAAGTATAAGTATAAAAACCTGGAGTATTAGAAGCTACAGTAATCACATTATTATTTGTAGTAACAATTGTAGGGTCAGATGACCAAGACTCAGATTCTATAGTTGGCGAAAATGTTAAATCGGGCGGTGTTAACGATGGATCAAAATTAATACCCCAACTGAAAATATAACCGTCGTCTACCTGAAGATTATCAGTTACTTTTATTGTCCAAAAACCGTTTAACGGGCTACCTAATAAAGCATTAAAACTACCTGTTGGCAAATATGTTCCTGGTTGAACAGCATTTCCTCCTGGAGGAAACGAATTAACAGGAGTTGTAGGTCCTGCAGTTAGTGTTGTAGTGCCTGTGGGGGCAAAACAATAATCAAATCCTATTCCTGGTCCTGGAATACCACTAGCAGCATCATTTGCATCGCCTAAAAAAGTACCTCCACCGCCACTTCCATAGCTTTTTAAAATAGTTGAAGCACCTGTAGGACTTATAATTTCTATTTGTAAATCTCCTAAATAAGAATGCTCCATATTTAAACAAACTCCAACAATTTGATTAATATTTGTTAAAGTAGCATTTGCTTCGTAACAATCTACTAAAATAGATGTTTGGTAAGATACACCACTACCATCGGGTAAAAAAGTAACACCTGCAACTGGGGGCGTACATTCATACGAATAATTTTGAGGAGGAATTGTAGCTGTAATTTCTAATTCTTGTCCTTTACAAATTCTAGTTTGCAATGTGCTAAAATTAATTGTAGGTGGATCACTTACCTGTACTACTTGATTGATTCTATTAGAATTCACACAATTTAAAGGGTCGTTTATTAGTAAATTAACAATAAATACACCTGACGATGTAAACGTGTAAGTTACGGTTTCTCCCGATAAAGTATCGCCATTATCAAAATCCCAAGTATAAGTGGCGCCTGCACTTGAAGTTTCAAATGTACCACTTCCATTAAAAGTTACTTGATCTCCAACACAAATCTTTATGATATCATCTGCTGAATCTGCAGCAGGCGAAGAACTTATAAGTTCTGAAACAATTGTTTGACAAGGAACCTGACAGCTAACTATGGCATTCCAACCAGTTGCCGTAGTGCTTGTATCGGAAATAAAAACGAAAGTTAAGCAACCCGAAGTATTATCGCCAGTAGCTTGTATAACAAAAGGAAGCGACGTGTTACCCATGCCTGTAAGGGTATATAATAAAGGAGCTGTTGTATTATCGCCATCATATACATATAAAAAATCGGCATTATTTTCTAAGTCAAATTCAGTAAATTCAAACCGAATTATAGAGCCTGGTGTACTTGGGCAAAATGTTTTAGTAAAAGTCTGCGTATTTCCATAACTACCAGAAGCACCACCAGAATCGTAAAAAGTACCCGCACAAGTAGTAACTGGTGTATTACTCATATTAATTTTGAGCAATACTAAAGTGAATATTCAAAGAAAATAAAACAATACTATAGTTAAATTCTTTTCATAATCTGTAACTTGGGGTAGATTATAATTAACCAATCCGAACTTCTAAAACGATAAACCTGTGTTTGTGTGCTATAAAATGTTAAATTATATTTTAATACATTAAAATTCTCTGGATTTAATTTTTTATCGCGTTTTAAACTAACATTGTATTTGTTAAAAAGAGGAAAATCGGATATGTTTTCAAAATATTTATCATCTACATCTTTGTCTTTTACAAATTCAATTCTATTAGTTAGTAAATTATCTAAATTTTTATAAAGCTGGCTATCCGTATTTAAAACACCATAAACTTCGCTAATAAATTGATTTTTCAATTCTAAATTCGGTTTATATTTTTCTTGCGAAAACATCACAAAAAAGCCCATAAAAAAGAGGAATACAAAAAAATTTCTTTTCATTTTTATTATTTTCAAAATTTAAGAATAGCAAAAGTAAGGAATATTTATTTATTATCTTTTTACAATGTTTATTAATTGCTAACACATTCATAAAAAACGATTTTTTTAAATAAAAAAACTATCGTTGTTTAATATTAAACAAAATTTTAAACTTTAATTAATATCTTTGCACTTTTCAAAAATTGTATTACAAAATGAGCAACAATAACGAAATAGGCAACAATCATATTGCTACTAGCGAAGATACGCCTTTAAGAAGCGATGCTTTTACATTATCTGACGATGAAAAAATCGAAATAATTAAAGCCGATGTAAAACATATTTTAGAAACTTTAGGTATGGATTTAACAGACGACAGCTTAAAAGGCACCCCTAACCGAGTAGCTAAAATGTTTGTTAAAGAAATTTTTGGCGGTTTACACCCAGATAAAAAACCAAGCTCTTCTACCTTTGAAAACAAATACAAATATGGCGAAATGCTTGTAGAAAAAAACATTGTGGTTTATTCTACGTGCGAGCATCATTTGTTACCAATAGTAGGCCGTGCACACGTAGCTTATATTTCTAACGGAACAGTAGTAGGCTTATCTAAAATGAACCGAATTGTTGAATATTATGCAAAAAGACCTCAAGTACAAGAACGCTTAACCATTCAAATTGTACGTGAACTTCAAAAAGTTTTAAATACTGATGATGTTGCTTGCATAATTGATGCTAAACATTTGTGCGTAAATTCTAGAGGTATTAAAGATATCGAAAGCAGCACCGTTACTGCAGAGTTTGGCGGAAAATTTAAAGAAGATAAAGTTCGTAGAGAATTTTTAGACTACATAAAATTAGAAACCCAATTTTAATTGAATTTCGTATTTAAAAGTCTTCAAAAAATACCAAAAAATGGAACGCTATAAAAATCAAAAAATAAAAGTTTACAATACATTATCTGGAGAAAAAGAAAATTTTGAACCTATAACTGAAGGCAACGTTGGTATGTATGTTTGTGGTCCTACAGTTTATAGCAATGTTCATTTAGGTAATGTGCGTACTTTTATGAGTTTTGATGTTATTTACCGTTACTTACTACACTTAAATTACAAAGTACGCTATGTACGAAACATTACCGATGCTGGCCATTTAACCGACGATGGAAATATTGAGAACGATCGTTTTGTAAAACAATCGCGCTTGGAAAAGTTAGAACCTATGGAAATTGTACAAAAATATACAGTCGATTTTCATAAAGTACTCGATACTTTTAATTTCCTTCCTCCTACTATTGAACCTACTGCAACAGGACATATTTTAGAGCAAATTGAACTAACTCAAAAACTTATTAATTTGGGTTTTGCTTACGAAAGTAAGGGGTCGGTTTATTTCGATGTGCAAGCATATAATGCAAAAGGGTTACATTATGGCGAATTAAGCAATAGAAATATTGACGATATGATTGCCAACACACGCGAACTTGACGGACAAAGCGAAAAACGAAACCCGCAAGATTTTGCACTTTGGAAAAATGCTTCACCCGCACATATTATGCGCTGGAATTCGCCTTGGGGAGCAGGTTTTCCGGGTTGGCATTTAGAATGTACCGCTATGAGTACTAAATATTTAGGCGAAACTTTTGATATTCATGGTGGTGGAATGGATTTAAAATTTCCACACCACGAGTGCGAAGTAGCACAATCTAAAGCGGGTTATGGTTGCTCGCCTGTTAAATATTGGATGCACACTAATATGCTTACTATGAATGGTTTACGAATGAGTAAATCGACAGGAAATTATATACTTCCTATGGAACTAGTAACTGGCAATAACGATTTCTTTGAGAAACCATTTCATCCAAATATTGTTCGTTTTTGTTTTTTACAAGCTCATTATAGAAGCGTTTTAGACATTTCTAACGATGCTATGCTAGCTAGCGAGAAAGGATTTAATCGAATTTCCGACGGCTTTAAATCGTTAGCTAATTTAGAAACCAATACAATATCTTCTATCGATGTAATGGCTTGGCAAAAAAGTTGCTACGACGCTATGAATGATGATTTTAACACACCTATTCTTATTGCGCAATTATTTGAAGGTGTAAAATTTATCAATTTAATTAAAGATAAAAAAGAAACCATTACCGAGGCTGACTTAACGCTTTTAAAGGAAACCTTCACTTGGTTTTTAATAGATGTATTAGGTTTAAATTTTAATGAAAATACGGTAAATAACGATTCTTCAAAACTAAACGGTGTGGTAAATATGCTTATCGAAATGCGAAAAGAAGCACGCGATAACAAAAACTGGGCATTATCTGATGAAATTCGCGATAGACTTCTTGCTTTAGGCATTCAGTTAAAAGACGGAAAAGACGGTACCAGTTTTTCTATTAATTAATATTAAAATGACATCAAAAACTAAAAAAATAACGCTAAAAAGTATTCTTATTGCTCCGTTTGTTTTTTTAGTTCGGTTTTATCAAGTTGTTATTTCACCCTATACGCCAGCAACTTGCCGCTACTCACCTACTTGTTCGCATTATACGATTGAAGCATTAAAAAAACATGGTTTATTTAAAGGAGGTTGGCTCGCTTTAAAAAGAATCGGCAGTTGTCATCCTTGGGGAGGAAGCGGTTACGACCCTGTACCATAAAAGTATAATAAACAAAGTCATTTCTTTTCACTTTTTACTTTTTGCTTTCATCTTCTAAATAATTATTAGTACTTTTATCGTTTATAAAAAATAATTAGTTTTTGTTATGATTTGGAATCCATCAGAAGGAATTGACATTGGTTTTTTTACTATTCGCTACTACAGTTTAATGTTTGTAATTGCCTTTGGTTTAGGTTGGTATGTAATGAAAGCTATTTATAATAGAGAAGGCGAATCTATTGAAAAACTAGATAAACTTTTTGTATATACTGTTTTGGCAACTTTAATTGGGGCGCGACTAGGACATGTATTTTTTTACGATTGGGATTATTTTAAAGATCATAAACTCGAAATTTTATTACCCATTAAAGAAACAGCTTCGGGCTGGGAATTTACAGGTTTTGCAGGTTTAGCAAGCCACGGTGCCGCAATTGCAATTATAATTGTAATGATTTATTACAGTAAAAAAATAATTCATAAACCGTTATTATGGATTTTAGATCGTATTGTGCTTCCTGTTTCATTAGGCGCCATATTTGTTCGTTTAGGAAATTTCTTTAATTCTGAAATTATAGGAAAACCTACAGCTGAAACTAGTTTTTTAGCTACAAAATTTATTAGAGGCGAAGATACACTAAACAGTTATACAGTAACACAACTTACGCAAATTCCAAATGTAAACGATGCGTATAAAGCTATAGAAACTAACCCACAATTTATGGATACGTTTAATGCTATTCCGTATCGATATCCTGCGCAATTATATGAAGCAATGGGTTATGTAGCGGTTTTTGCTATTTTATATTATTTGTATTGGAAAACCGATGCTCGAAATAAATTGGGCTATATTTTTGGTCTATTTTTAGTTTTACTTTGGACCGTTCGTTTTCTTGTAGAATACGTAAAAGAAAGTCAGGGTGGTTTTGAAAGTGCTTTAGGTGTTTTTTCTACCGGACAATGGTTAAGTATTCCGTTTATTATTGCTGGTTTTTACTTTATTTTTAAAGCGAAGAAATCAAGTTAATAAAAAGAAATCTAATTTTCTTTATTTACATCTATTCCTACTCCAAGTATATTAGGTAAATATTGGTGTTGTGAATCTGATGATTGTAACGCATTTCCAATTTTTATAGTGTAGTTTCCTTTTTCTAAGTTTTGAGTAAGAATTACTGCATATACATCGCAAATATCACCTAAACAATCGCCTAGATGTTTGCCATTTTTATCTATTATTTTAACATTAACAATATCCATATAAACGTCTTTTTCTTCATTTTGAATTCCAACTAAAACAGGTAATTCAGTTATTGGAAAACCGAAAAT
>NZ_JAWKMX010000026.1:0-18637 GCF_041392005.1 Flavobacterium sp. | reverse complement strand
TTGAACCAACGGCTTAAACGAAGTATCAAAATTTAAACTGTTTAAATTTGAAATAGGTGCGTTTTTGCCGTTTTCTAAAAAGCCAAAATAATTAAACCCATCGGCAACTAATACTGTATTACTACTAGCATTCGTATTAAAACCACTTCCTAGCGAAACAGAGAACTCAGTTCTTTTTTCTAATTCTTTAGAGGCAATATCAACATTAGCACCCGAAACATCGCCATATAATGGTGCAGTAAATGTTTTATTTACATTAATGTTTTTAATAACATTTGTAGTAAAAAAATCTAACGCTATATTTTTATAACGTGGATCTTCCGATGGAAGTGGCAAGCCGTTTAAAGAAGTAGAATTATAACGATCGCCCAATCCTCGAACAAAAACATTTTTTACACCTTCTTGTTTAGCCACTCCTGTAGTTTTAGCCACTGCCGCAGCTGCATCGCTTATTCCTTTTCTAGACAACTCTTGAGCACCAATAGCTTGTTTCATTTCTATTGCTCTTTGTTGTTGTTGTAATAAAACCGACTCTTTTTCTTGACTTATAGTGGTGTTAATTACCAAATCTTCTAATTGAACGCCGCTAGCTGCTAATGTTTCGTTTATTATTTTATTTTCGCCTGCTTTAATAGTAAAAGGAATCTCTTTTGTTTCGTAGCCTAAAAATGCAATAAGTAAAGTATAAGAACCTGGCTCTAATGTTATAGTATATTTTCCGTTAGCATCTGTAGAATCGCCTTTTGCAACTTCTTTTATCGATACATTTGCAAATGGTAAAGGCTCGTTGTTTAACTCCTTATCTAAAACAGTACCCGATACTGTACCATTTTGCGCTATTGATAATGTAGTAATTACAAAAAATACAAGTAAAAATTTAAGTTTCATTGTGTTATATAATTTTGATGCAAAGAAACTTTTAATAGGTTATAGCAATGTTACTTGATATTTATTAGATAGTTTGATTATTGTTAGGAAATGGTTAAGAGTTTAAATAATTGTTAAGTGCTTTGTTGTATTTATATTATCTTTACCTTTATACCGCAAACAATACACCTAGTAGAATGAAAAAAAGTGAAATTAAAATTTTATTAGTCGATGATGAACCCGATATTTTAGAAATTTTAAGTTATAATTTATCGCAAGAAGGCTATCAAATTAGTACAGCATCTAATGGTAAAGAAGCCGTTTTAAAAGCAAAAAAAGAACTTCCGCATTTAATTGTTATGGATGTTATGATGCCCGAAATGGATGGTATGGAAGCCTGCGAAAATATTAGAAAAAACCCAGATTTAGACCAAACCATTATTACTTTTTTAACAGCTCGTTCTGAAGATTACTCGCAAGTAGCAGGCTTTGATGCTGGCGCAGACGATTACATTACAAAACCCATAAAACCCAAAGTATTAGTTAGCAAAGTAAAAGGGTTGTTGCGCAGGTTAAAAAGCACTAATCAAATAAAAGATGTGTTGCATTTAGGCGATATAGAAATTAACCGCGAAGAATATAAAATTGTTAAAGATGGCGAAGAAATAATTTTGCCACGAAAAGAGTTTGAATTATTTTATTTACTTGCTACAAAACCTGGAAAAGTTTTTACACGAGAAGAAATTTTAGACAAAGTTTGGGGCAACGAAGTGGTTGTAGGCGGTAGAACAATAGATGTCCATATTAGAAAACTACGCGAAAAAATTGGCGACGATTTTTTTAAAACCATTAAAGGCGTAGGGTATAAAATAGAGTTTTAATGCCTGTAAAATTTAAAAAATCATATAAGTTCGCGTTTAAGTCATCTGTATATATTACGCTTTTTTTTACGGGTTCATATTTTATTTATCTGTTTTTAGATTACCCTATAGGTTATTATTCTATTTTTATTTTAGCATTCTTAATTTTTGTTTTTTCATTTTTTGTCCTTCAATATAGAGTAGAACGTTTTATCTACAAACGTGTTAAGAAAATTTACGACGATGTTTCGCTATTAGAAAACACTTCTTTTAAAAACCAGCCTATTACTACCGATATGGCTACCTTAACACAAGAAGTACAAAAGTTTGCTCGCGATAAAAAATTAGAAATTGAAACGCTAAAAATTAGAGAAGAATATCGCCGTGAATTTTTAGGTAATGTTTCGCACGAATTAAAAACGCCTCTTTTTACCGTTCAAGGCTATTTGCTTACACTTTTAGATGGTGCAATGGACGATAAAAACATTCGAAAAAAATATTTGCAACGCGCCGAAAAAGGAGTAGAACGCCTTATTTATATTGTGAAAGATTTAGATATGATAAGCAAATTAGAAACTGGCGATATAAATATAGATTTAACCGAATTTAATATTATTGAACTTATTGAAAATGTTTTTGACTTGCTCGAAATGAGAGCTGCAAAAAAACATATTTCTTTAACCTTTGATGCTCTCTACAAAAAACCCATACTTGTTTTAGCCGATAGAGATAAAATACAGCAGGTTATTACCAACTTAGTGGTTAATTCTATTAAATACGGAAAATCTGGCGGAACAACAGAAATTAGTATTCAAGAATTAAATAATAATAAAATAATTGTTCGCATAACCGACAATGGCGAAGGAATAGAAAAAAAACATATTCCACGTCTTTTTGAACGTTTTTATAGAGTTGACAAAAGCGGCTCGCGTAGCGAAGGCGGATCGGGTTTAGGCTTGGCTATTGTAAAACACATAATAGAAAGCCACCAAGAAAAAATTTATGTAGAAAGCGAATTTGGTATTGGTTCCGAATTTTCATTTACCTTAGAAAAGGCTAAATAACGCTGGCCAATCGGTATTGTTTTCTACAAACTGATGCAAACCTTTGTACACTACAATTTCTTCTAATTTTGCAAAAGTAAAATCGTCTTGTTTACAACTTGGTGCATAACCATATTTTTTTAGTCTTTTTGCTAAATATTCTTGTTCGTACTGCCCTGGTGTAGGTATAAAATAGGCTTTTTTATTAAGTTTTGCTAAATCCATAATTGTGGTATAACCCGAACGAGAAAGCACCACAGCACTTTCATTTAAAGCCTCTTCAAGTTGGTTGCTTTCCATAAAATTATAATACGTAACCGTATCTTCAACCCAGCATTTTTGCTTTTCTTCTACTACACCTTTTACAAATAAAACAGTACCATTATAAGTTGTAAGTTCTGTAATTAATTTTTGCTCTAAAATACTGCGTTGTGGTTCTGGACCCGACAAAACTATGGCAACATCATATTTATGGTCAACTTTTTTTTCCTCAAACCTGCTTAGTGGCCCAATATAATTTAGTTTATCCCAAGTTTTATTAATGTGTCCTAATTTCCCCGAAATATTAACTCTACCTGTTTTATCAGGAACCCAACATACTGAAAATTTATTCATATAATACCGATGCGCTTTAGAAGACAACCACGTTAAGTTACCAAAAATAACATTTACTTGGTGGGTTATATAAACTGTGGGAACTGTGGTGTGGTTTACCCCTAACCTATTATCTGAAATAATACCATCAATATTTAGTGTATCTATTAACTGCTTGGTTTGTTTGCGTTCTTTTTTTATAGCTTTTGCAATACCCGAAAAACCAAAAATCATTTTCCATTTAAAATCGCTTCCTTTTTTAGCATATTTAATCGAATACGATGGTAGCGTAACCGATTCTACTGTAGGAAATTCTTTTTGTAACAATTCCAATGCCTTTCCATCGGAAGCAATTATAGGTTCAAAACCTTCTTGCTCTAATGCTTTTATAATAGGAATACAACGGGTTGCATGACCCAAACCCCAGTTTAAAGGCGCTACAAGTATTCGCTTTCTATTTTTTATTTCACTCATAAAAGCAAGGTAAAATTCTATAAACCAAAAAGATATTCTTACAAATATATATAATTTTTGTTTACATATATTTCATTAATTTTACAAAAAAATTATTTTAAAAGTGGGAAGCAAAAATAAGCTAAAGCGATTTAACGAAAATCTTACATTTAATAATGTACTACAACCAACAAGAGGCGAAGTAATTTCGGGAGAATTTGAGTTAAAAGGCAATTGGAACAAAAACTTTTTTAAAAACAACAACCCCATAGTATTAGAATTAGGTTGTGGTAAAGGCGAATATACTGTTGCACTGGCCAAAATGAATCCGAATAAAAATTATATTGGTATCGATATAAAAGGTGCTCGATTTTGGCGCGGTGCTAAAACAGCACTAGAGGAAAACAGAAATAATGTAGCGTTTTTAAGAACGCAAATTGAACTTATTGATTACTGCTTTGCCGAAAACGAAGTAGCCGAAATTTGGATAACTTTTCCCGATCCGCAAATTAAATACAAACGAACCAAACACCGAATGACCAACTCGGAATTTTTAAAACGCTACAAAAAAATATTACAACCAAATGGTGTTATGCACTTAAAAACCGATAGCGAGTTTATGCACGGCTACACACTAGGTTTGCTTCATGGCGAAGGGCACGAAGTAGAATATGCCAATCATAACATTTACCGAAACGAAGGCGCACCAGAGGAAGTAACAGGTATTCAAACTTTTTACGAAAGTCAGTATTTAGAACAAAACAAACCCATAACCTATATTCGGTTTAAAATTAGCAAGCATTGAGTGTACCCGTTATCTTTTTTTTAGCACTGTTTATAGCTTTTGTTACGGCAATTCCGCCTGGTTTACTAAATATGACAGCCGCTAAAATTAGTTTAAAAGAAGGAACTAGTAGAGGCATTGTTTTCTCTATTGGTTCGGCTTTGGTTTTTTCTTTACAAACGCTAGTAGCTACCATTTTTGCTCGGTATTTAAGCAAACACCCCGATGTTATTAGCGTTTTAAAACAAGTAGCACTCGTAATATTTGTATTACTCTCTATATACTATTTAGTATTAGCAAAACAAGCTACTCCTAAAACACAAGAAATTGAGCCAAAAAGTAAAAAAAGCCGGTTTTTCTATGGAATGTTCTTATCGAGTATTAATATGTATCCTATACCATTTCAAGCGTATATGACACTTACTTTAGCATCGTTTGGCTGGCTTACTTTCGATACTATAAGTATTGCTTCTTATGTAACTGGCGCTGCAATGGGTTCGTTTGTTAATTTGTATATGTACATTTTCTTTTTCGATAAAATAAAAGCCAAGCAAAACACTTCGCAAAAAACCATGAATTACATTATTGGAACCATAACTGCTGTTATTGCTATTGTAACTTTTATAAGCATACTTATTCAAAACTAATGAAAAAAGACACCCACAACTTTTTTAATCGTGTGTACGAAGTAGTTCGTAAAATTCCGTATGGAAAAGTTACCTCGTATGGCGCAATTGCAAAAGCCATAGGTTCGCCACAATCGGCAAGAATGGTGGGCTATGCTATGAATGCGTCGCATAACTTAGACGATGTTCCTGCGCACCGTGTAGTAAATAGAAACGGAATGCTAACAGGCAAACACCATTTTGATGGCACTAACTTAATGCAGCAACTTTTAGAAGCCGAAGGCATACAAGTTGTAGATGCTAAAATTGTAAATTTTAAAGACTTTTTTTGGGAGCCTTAATTGGAGTAATTTAACACTTAATTTACAAGTAAAAAAAACTGTAATTAGTTACAGCAATTTTTATCTACTGTTTTTAATATAATGTTATTAATCCTAAAATTTGTTGGCTATTCATTATTTTTATAACCTATAAAAAATACTACTTTTACATTTTAAGAGTTATAGTAGTAATGAAATCGGTTTTTAGTTGGTTGTTGTTTTTTGGGGTTTTGGGTGTTTCGGCTCAAGACCTAAACCCGCACTATAGTACCAAAAAAATAGCTACTACAGTTGATACGCTTTTTTTAGAACGCGAAAGTTTAAACCCTAATTTTTTCGAAATTACAGCTACTAACGGAGTTAAAATTGACACTACAGCGTACCAAATTAATTTTGAAAAAGGCTTTTTATTGTTAAAAAGCAAAACCTTACCCGATTCGGTAACCGTAAAATATTTAAAATATCCAACTTTTTTAACACAAGAATACAGCATTTACAACGATAGTAAAGTTGTACCCAATAGCAATGGACAGCGCTATACCACTACAAAACCGCAAAACCGCTTTACACCTTTCGATGGGTTAAATACTTCGGGTAGTATTTCGCGTGGCATTACTGTGGGCAACAATCAAAATACGGTGGTTAATTCGAATCTCGATTTGCAAATTACAGGTAAAATTTCCGAAAAAGTTAGCTTGCGCGCTTCTATTCAAGATAGTAATATTCCGTTGCAAGATGGCGGTTACTCGCAAAAACTAGACGAATTTGACCAAATTTTTATCGAATTATTTGCTGATAAATGGAATATTCGAGCTGGCGATTTATTTTTGGAAAATCGCAATTCTAAATTGCTTAATTTCAATAAAAAAGTACAAGGACTTTCTACCCAATTTACATTAGGAAACGAAAACAAAACCAATGTTTTAGCTTCGGCTGCGTTGGTTCGTGGGCAATATGCCCGAAGCACGTTTACAGGACAAGAAGGCAACCAAGGGCCATATAAATTAAAAGGGAATAATAACGAATTGTATGTATTGGTTATTTCGGGTTCGGAACGGGTTTATGTAAACGGAATTTTACTAAAGCGTGGCGAAAACAACGATTACACCATCGATTATAATGCTGGCGAAATTGCCTTTACGTCGCTTTTTCCTATTACTTCCGAAATGCGAATTAACATTGAATACCAATATACCGATAGAAATTTTACCCGATTGGTTACTTACGGCGGCTTTTTACACGAAAATAAAAAGTTTACCATTGGTTCCTACATTTATTCGGAAAACGATATTAAAAACCAACCTTTACAACAAAATTTATCGGAAGAACAAGTTGCTGTTTTAAAAAATGCAGGCGACAACGTTTCTGCTATGACGGCGCCTTCGGCGTATTTAGATAGTTATTCGGAAAATAAAATTTTGTATAAAAAAGTACTTATTGGCACAACTGAAGTTTTTGAATTTTCTAACAATCCAGATGACGAATTGTACAATGTTCGGTTTACGTATGTAGGCGAAAACCAAGGAAGCTATGCGTTGGCCAATAACAATGCAGTAGGCAAAATTTACGAATATGCAGGCAATTTTTTAGGAAATTACGAACCAACAATTCCGTTAATTGCACCTACAAAAATTCAAATTGCAACGGTTTTAGGAAGCTATAATCCAAGTGAAAAAACAGCTATCGATTTTGAAATAGGAGCAAGCAATAACGATGCAAACTTATATTCTACTATTGATGATGAAAACAACAAAGGAATGGCTGCTCAATTTAATGCAAAACAACGTTTGTATTCGGGGAAAATTTTAGTGGATGGCTTTGCGAATTTCAATTTTATTCAAAAAGATTTTAAAACCATTGAACGCTTGTATGCTATCGAATTTAATCGCGATTGGAATTTGAATACGCCACTTGGCAACCAAAGTTTATTTGTTGCAGGAACAAATTTTGATTTTTTAAAAAATGGTTTCGCTACTTACCAATTAGAAAAACTAGACTATTCCGAAAATTTCTCAGGAAATCGGCATATTATACAATCGGGTTTGCATTTTGGAAAAACATCATTTTCTACCCATTTTAGTGCATTAAATAGCGATAGCAATTACGCTAATTCTAAATTTATACGAAACACTTCGCAAGTAAAACATTCGTTTTCTAAAAACTGGATTGGCGGAAGTTTTGCAACCGAAAACAATGAAGAAAAGTTAGCCGCAACAAACGAGCTTTCAGCTTTAAGTCAAAAATTTAGCGAATACGGTGCGTTTGTTGGTCGTGGCGATTCTACCAAAGTTTATATGGAAATTGGTTATTTGCATCGTAAAAACGATAGTTTAATTAATCAAACCGTTTCGAGAGTAAACCAATCGAATTCCTATTATTTAAAATCGCAACTCATAAAAAATGAAAGACGGAATTTGAGTGTTTTTGTAAAGTATCGAAAGCTTGATTATACAGCCGATTTAAAACAAGACGAACCTTCGCTTAATTCACGAATTTTGTACAGCGATAGCTTTTTTACAAATTTATTGCAAAGTACTACAACATACGAAAATGCTTCGGGAACAATTGCGCAACAAGACTTTACTTATCTTGAAGTTGATGCTGGACAAGGCGTTTATACATGGATAGATTACAACGAAAATGGCATTCAAGAATTACAAGAATTTGAAATAGCTCCGTTTCCAGACCAAGCTACTTTTGTGCGTGTGTTTTTACCCAATCAAATATTTGTGCGAACGCATCAGAACAGGTTTTCGCAAGCATTAAATTTTAACGGACTAGTTTGGCAAAACAATAGCGGATTTAAAAAGTTTTTATCGCATTTTTACAACCAAACTGCTTTTACTATAGAACGCAAAATTAAACGAAATGGCGATAATTTCGATTTAAATCCGTTTTCAAATTCTGATGATAACGTAGGGTTAAACAATAATTTCAGAAATACACTTTTTTTTAATCGTGGTAAGCAGTTTCATTCGGTAACCTATTCTTTTTTAAGCAACGAATTGAAGAATTTGCTAAATATTGGTAGTCAGTATAACAAGCAAATTTCACATCAGTTAAACTATAACCATTTAATTCAAAAATCGTGGTTAGTGCAGTTGCGTTCGGCAATAGGAAACTCGAAAAGTGACGTCGAAAATTATGCTAGTCGTAATTTTGATATCGATAATTATTCTGTTCAACCAAAAGTATCGTATTTGTTTTCCAAAAATGCGAGTTGGGATATTTTTTACGAATACAAGCGCCAAAACAACACAATAAACAATTTAGAACAATTGAAACAAAATCGTTTAGGAACTTCGTTTACCTTTAACAGCGAAAAAGGCTTTACACTTACAGGCGAATACTCGCATTACAATAACCTTTTTACAGGCAATCAGTTGGCGCCTGTTGCTTTTCAAATGTTACAAGGTTTACAGGCCGGAAAAAACAGTGTATGGCAATTGCTTTTACAGAAAAACATTACACAATATTTAGATGTTAATGTAAACTACCAAGGAAGAAAATCGGAAACTTCGAAAACTATTCACACAGGAAATATACAATTGCGGGCATTTTTTTAATAAAAAAACCTAACAAATTTCATATCTGTTAGGCTCTTGTTTTTTAAAACGACGTTGTTATACTAAATGAAAGTCCTGTACTTGGTGGCACAAAACGACAGACCCCTCCAGCGCAAACTAATCCTCCTCGTTGTCTTCCATATCCTACTGAAACTCTAGAAGCACCTTTTTTATAAGCTACTCCTGCATTATAAAAGTGAATATCAAAAGCGTCGATATTACCTGCAATATAATGACCGCCTTCTTGATAACCATAATTGTACATATCCATTACATAGATAGACCAATTTAAATTATGATTATATTCTGCCGAGAGCGATGCCCAATTACCTCTATCGTTATCTGCCCACATATGCTCTGCTCCTATTGTAATTGCTTTAGAGCCAGAAAAATTATAAATTCCTTCTGCAAAAATAATATTACTTTTTACAACATTTTCTTGAAAAATTCCTCTAATATATTGATCGTTATAATACTGATTAATATAAACAAAATTACCTTTAAATGATTTTGAGAATTTTTTAGAAACTTCAATATTATAGTCTGAAAAGTATTTTTCCTTTCCAGCTAAAAACTTGGTTGTATAATTGGGTTTATAAAATCCATCTTCGTCATAATAAGAATAATCGGCATCTAGATTAAACCAATTTGAAATGTTTAAAGCAATTTTTGTTCCGTATTTTCCACCAAGAGTTGTTCCTTTTTTAAAATTATAAAACACATCTAACTGACCACCTATTTCACCAAATTTTTGAATCTCGGTTGTAATATCCATATTTACTCTACTTTGTGCCTGATACACATAAATATTAGCTAAATTGGAATGATGCTGCTTTGTTAAAGCTGGAACAAAGTTTAAAAAACGATCGTTATAATTTAAGCTCGTTTGTTCTGGACCATAAACTACAGGCTCTCTATCGGCTAGAAACAACATATTTTCTACACGACGTAAAGAAGCATCAATTCCTAATCCCTTTTTAGAATATCCTAAATTTATAAGTAAAGCGTTTCCTTTTTTAATAAAATCGTAATCAATGTTATTACCATTTACAATAGGCTCTGCTTCTTTTTCGTTATACTCTGTTGAAATATAAAATCCTCCTTTTGAAAAAGACAGCCTACCTGCATAAGCACCTGTTCTTCTATCGAACTTAGGATCTACTATTGCTTCTGGAATCGCTTGGTCGCGCATAACGTAGCTAAAACCACCAGTAATATCAAATGATTTTATATTAAAAAAACTAGTAAAATCAAAATTAGAATCAACACCTAAAATATTTGATTCTGAAACTTGAAAACCTGTTTTTTGTTTTCCATAAAGTGCTGTAATTGAAACGGCATCTATTGGTGTAAAATTAACTTTCCCTCCTCTAATTGCTGTATTAATTCCTAAAGAACGATCTTCCCATGCACGAAGTAATAATCCGCTACCAAATTGTTCATAAAAATGCCCCGCTGTAATATTAAGCATTTTTGATTTATAATTAGCATAAAAAGTTGAAATATTAGAGTAATAAATTTTATCTAAAACTTCACTTATATTCATTTTAGAATTGTACCCACCAAAATCAGAAGCTACAAATTGCGGATTATAGTTCAATAAAGCATCTTTATAATACGACTCAATTTGTGTACCTACTGTAAATCGTCCGTAATTTGCATTTAGTTGCAAATAATTATTAGAACGAAAAGGTTCTTCAGGATGTTGTATAGCGCGTTCTGGGTCGTTAGTATACCACTGTCCATTGGATTCTAAACCACCATAAAACTTAATTTTTGTTTTAGATACACTATCATTGTTCTGTTGTGAAAATCCTGTAAATCCTATTAACAAGAAAAATAGTACTACTTTTTTTTTCATAAATCTATAACGATTTTAATTTTTCGAATAACTCATTTTCACTGCCAGGAGTATGACCAGATTGCACATGCACTATTTCGCCATTTTTAACGACTACAGTATAAGGAGGGTTAGCAATAGATAATCCACGTTTGAGATCTTGATTGATGTCTAATAAAATTGTATAATCCCAGCCTCTGCCATTAACCATTGGTTTTACTCTTTTACTAGTTCTTGCATCATCTATAGAAATCGCAATAACTTCAATGTTTAATTCTTCTTTCCAGTCAAAATACACATCATTTATTGCATCTAACTCTTGAATACACGGTGCACACCACGTTGCCCAAAAAGCAAAAACATAAATTTTATCGGGTTCGTTAAAATTTGAATTTGAAACTGTTTCTTCTTCAAGATTCTTTAAAAAAAATTTCGGAAATGTGTTTTGAGAAAATGATTGTAATGCAAAAAACAGCACTAAAAATATAATTTTTTTCATAATTTAAATTATTTACACTAAATTCTTTGCAAATAAATAAAAAAAACTTTCTTTTGTATAATTATTTTAAAGTTTTTTAATTAAACACCTATAAATATGAAAAAAAAAATATTTTATTTTGTCTTACTCCTAGGAGTTATTTTTACCAGCTGTAGTAGTGATGATAATTCATCTTCTGATGATAGCACTCCTGCTGACTACAATATAATTTTAACAGCAGATGCAAATTCTAAATTTGTTGACGATGTTTTTGTTTTTACAATAAAGAAAAGCGATGGCACTGATATTACTTCTCAAGCTTCAATTAAAGTTGATGGTGTTGCTATTGATGGTAATGAGTTTAGCTCATCTTCTGAAGGAGATTTTAGTGTTGTTGCAACTTATTTAGACAAAACGTCTAACACGGTAACACTAGCAGTAACACCTCCTGCTACAAGTATTACTGCTTCTACAAACAGTAATACATATAATATTAATAGCAACGTTACAGTCGTGGTTACTTCTAATACAGGGGTAAATGTTTCACAAAATTCTACTGTTTATGTAAATGGAAATGCTATTGAAGGAAACTCTTTTTCACCACCAACAGAAGGGGTTTACGATATTTATGCTACTTATATTAATCAAATAGGACAAACATTAACGTCGCCTACCATACAAATTACTGCTATACCTGTTATTGACTTCAACAAACGGGTATTGATTGAAGATTTCACAGGTACTTGGTGTGGTTATTGCCCTCGTGTAGCTTATGCTATTGAGCAAGTTCAATCCCAAACATCTGATGTTACTGTAGTTGCTATACACAGAGGGGATTCAAATCCTTCTAATGCTTATTATGATCCATATAATTTTTCGGGTGCTGGTGTTCTTGAAAATCAAATAGGATTATCAGGATACCCAACAGCTATGTTAAATAGAACAATTGAGTGGAATTATCCTGAGCCAACTTGGGTAAGTCAAGCAACTGGCTTAACATCTGGCACTAATCCAAGATTAGGAATAGCTTTCGAAAATACTACATCTGGAAACACATCTACTGTTAAAGTTAAAGTAAAATTTGGACAAGATTATTCAAACTTAAAGTTAGTTGTTTACGCATTAGAAGATAATTTGTATTTTAACCAAACTAATTACACTTCTTATTATGGAGGTGTTAGTACAATAACAAATTTTGAACACGATCATGTTTTAAGATCTGTTTTAACTTCAAGTATTTTAGGTGAAGATATTCCTGGTTCATTTTCTTATAACGATGTATATGAAAAAACCTTTACCTATACTGCTCCAAGTGGAGTAGCTATTTCAAATGTTACTTTTGCAGCTTTAGTCATTAATTCTTCTAATACTGCTTTAAATTCAAGAAATGCTGCTAATTCTGAAACACAAGTTTTCGAAGAAGAATAATACAAATTGTATTAAATTAATTATAAAAAGAGGGCAAAAGCCCTCTTTTGTTTTTATATTTGCTCTTATTTAGCTAAAATGAAACCAATTAATCTTTCCTTCTTTATATTTTTTAGTTTTTTATTTACAGGTTATGCTCAATTAAGCAATAAACACTGGATACCACCTTTACACGCTAATGAAACAGGCGATTCAAGTTTGGTGAAAGATCATTACATTTATTTATCTACACCTTCCACAACACCTTTTCAAGTTACCGTAACCACTGGAAATGGAGCTCCAATAAATGGTTCTCCGTTTACTATTTCAAATGGAAGCCCTGTTAGAATTTCTATTGGAACAGCACAAAACAGCCCAATGATGGTACCAAGAACCGATGTAGGAGTGGTTCGGTCTAATAATGGATTAATTTTAGAAGGGCAGTACGATTTTTATGTTAATTTTAGAGTTCGTGCTGATAATCATGCCGAATTTTTATCCTCAAAAGGAAGAACAGGTGCTGGAACTGTTTTTAGACTAGGTAGTTTACCGCAAACTAGCTCTGGTGGAATCCGTAATTTTGTAGCGAGTTTTATGGCTACCGAAAACAATACTACTGTAAATTTAACCGATTACAATACTGCTATAACTTTTATACAAGGTAATACTACTATTACGAGTCCAAACCAAACTTTCACGTTAAACCAAGGACAATCTATTGTTATTTCGGGTTATACCAATACTACTGCAAATTATGCAGGTTTTGTAGGTGCCTTAGTTACGTCGAATAAACCAATAGTTGTTAATTCTGGTAATATGACAGGCGGTATGCTAACCGCTACAGATGGTCAAGACTTTAATTTAGACCAGATTGTACCGTTATCGCAAGTGGGAACAGAATATATTGTAATGAAAGGAAACGGTAGTATAAATTCTGAACGACCTTTAGTCGTTGCACACGAAGATAACACCGCTATTTTTGTTAATGGCAATACAACACCTATTGCTACCATAAATGCAGGCGAATACTATTTAATACCTACTTCAAATTTTCAAGGTGCTGGTACAAATTTAAATATGTACATCGAAACTTCTAAACCTGCTTTTATGTATCAAATTATAGCAGGTACAAGTTCCGATGCTACAACGGGTATGTTTTTTATACCTCCTGTTAGTTGTTTTTGGCAAAAAAGCGTAGATTTAATTCCTGCTGTAGATAAAATTGGGAACTTCAATTATCCAAGCGGAGGAATTTTAATTGCTACTGAAGCATTAGACACAGATGGGGTGCCAACTATTGTTCGTATAAATGGCGTACCAACCACCACCTCACCTGTTCCTGTAGCAGGAAATCCTAACTGGGTTACCTATAGAATTCCTAATTTATCTGGAGATGTAGCTGTAACCTCTACTGCTGCATTAGCCGTTGGCGTTTTTGGCGCAGCAAATGTAGCTGGTTTTGGCGGCTATTTTTCTGGTTTTGGAAGTATTCCTAACGATACCACTATTGATGTTTGCGATGGTAGTATTATTGACTTATTTGAAAAAATACCTGGAAATCCAGATACTAATGGAGTATGGTCGTATAACGGCGTTCCAAGAAACCCAAACAATGGTTTATTTGACCCTTCGGTAGATTTAGTGGGCGAATATGTATATACATTTACCAAAACGTGTAATGGAGTAACCAGAACATACCCTATTAAAGTTATTGTTAACGCTATTTTACCCGGTCCTTCTGCTGGAGTTTCTACTACTGCATCATTTTGTAAAACAGATGCGCCTACAGATTTGTTTACATTATTAGGAAGCAATGTTACAACAGGTGGAAATTGGACTTTTAACAACTCTCCTATTGCAAATGGTGTTATAGATCCTGCAAATGCGCAATCAGGAACTTATACTTATACTATTCCTTCGCAAGGTATTTGCGATACTGTTTCGGCTTCTGTTGAAGTTACTATTAAAAATTCTCCTCTTTTAGAAAACGTGCCTGATTTTTCTTTATGCGACGATACCAATTCTGGAAGTACAACAGATGGCATTTCGCTATTTGATTTAACTACTAAAAACAACGATGTTTTTGGTGCGCAAACCAATGTTTCTGTAAAATATTATACCGTTGAAGCAGATGCCGAAAGTAACGCTACTAATGCCATTACTTCTATAAATGCTATTAACAACACCGTTATTTATTTCAGAATAGAAAATACAGAAGGTTGTTACAAAATTGGAAATTTTCAATTGCTTGTATATCCTTTACCAACTGTAATTCCGTCTTTAACTTTAAAACAATGCGATAACGACAACGATGCTATTGCAGATTTTGTTTTAACACAAGCAAATACAGCACTTTCAACAGAAGCTAATTTAACTTTTTCCTATCATAATTCGTTATTAGGAGCACAAAACAATACCGATTTAGTTACTAACGATCAAGCACATACTGCAACAAATGGTGCAACTGTTTGGGCTAGAATTGAAAATGAAAATGGTTGTTTTAGAACGGCTCAAATTAACTTAGTTGTTTCAACAACGCAATTCCCATCTACATTTAATCCGCAACCATTAGAAGAGTGCGATGTCTATTTAAATAATACTAACGTGGCTAATGATGGATATGCTGTTTTCGATATTGAAACAGCTTACACTAATTATATTTTAGGATTATTTCCTGCATCGCAGCAACCTTATTTAACCGTTTCTTATTTTGAAAGCGTTGAAGATGCCGAGTTACTTCAAAATCAAATAAACAATACTACTAACTATACAAACACAACGCAAAATGCACAAACTATTTGGGTTCGTGTTGATAGCGCATTAAATTTAGATGCTGGTTGTAAAGGAATTCAACAATTGCAATTAATAGTAAATCCTATTCCAGATGTTAATTTACAAGAACGAATATATATTTGTGTGGCGCCCGAAACAGGAATAGGCTCACAAATAATAGATGCAACACCTGCAAATTCTGGTGTTTTTTCTTACGAATGGTCTTCTACAATACCTGGTTTAGATTTGTCTGCAGAAACAAACCCTACTTATACTGCTTCGACAGAAGGAACTTATTTTGTTACAATTACTAATACAACTACTGGCTGTTCAATATCTGATAGTGTTGCTGTTTTATTTTCTTCTGAACCTTTAACTTTTACGGCTTCTGTTGAAACACCTGCTTTTTCTTCTAATTTAACCACAATCGTATCGGAAGCATCTGGTGGATATGGAGAATACGAATATAGTTTAGACGGTATTAACTGGCAAAGTAGTGGAACATTTATTAATTTACCCAACAATACTTACACGGTTTATGTAAGAGACATTCAAGGCTGCGGAATAAAATTTGTAGAAAATTTATATGCTATAACGTATCCTAACTTTTTTACACCTAATGGCGATGGTTATAATGACAACTGGGTTATTACTGGTTTACCCAATAGTTTTGCTGCAAAAATTTATATATTCGATAGATATGGCAAATTGCTTAAACAAATAAGTCCTAATGGCGAAGGATGGAACGGTACTTTTAACGGAAAACCCTTACCAGCATCAGATTATTGGTTTAAAATTGAATATATCGAAAATAACGAAGCCAAAGAATTTATGTCGCATTTTAGCTTAAAACGATAATGGAAGGAAGTGTAACCTATAAAATTAAAGAAAAAGTAGCGCACATTAGCTTTTATAATCCTGCTAGTAATTCGTTTCCGAGTTCGCAATTACAGCTATTAACCGAAACTATAAACAAACTTTCGCAAAACAACGCAGTTACTGTTATAGTCTTACAAAGCGAAGGAAATGGTGCTTTTTGTGCTGGTGCTTCTTTTAATGAATTACTTAATATTTCAACTTTAGAAGAAGGAGAAATGTTCTTTTCGGGCTTTGCTAATGTTATAAATGCTATGCGAAAATCGTCTAAACTTATAATAGGCCGTGTTCATGGTAAAGCCGTAGGCGGCGGAGTTGGTTTAATTTCGGCTTGCGATTATACTTTTGCAACCGAAAATGCTGCGGTTAAGCTATCGGAGCTTGCTATTGGAATTGGGCCATTTGTTATAGAGCCTGCTGTTTCAAAAAAAATAGGCAAAACAGCAATGGCCGAAATGACATTAGGAGCTACCGAATGGAAATCGGCACGATGGGCACTTGATAAAGGTTTATTTTCAAAATTATTTTCTTCTGTAGAAGAAATGGATAATGCTATTAAAGTTTTTACAACAGAAATAGCAACTTATAATCCTGATGCTTTGTTAGAAATGAAAAAAATAATTTGGGAAAACACAGAACATTGGGACACGCTACTATATGAACGAGCTGCAATATCTGGAAAACTTGTTTTGTCAGAATTTACTAAAAATGCCTTGGCACAATTCAGAAAATCATGATGATAGCTTCTATAATTTCTCTTTTTCAGAAAGTAAATATTGAAGAAAAAATGCAAAATGCACCTAATAAACAATACGAAATAGGTGTTGTTATTGGCACTTATTTGCCTTTTATTGTGCTAATTATAATTGCCTATACCACCTACTTTTATTTTAAACGAAAAGAAAAAAATAAAACTGAATAGAATTATATTTTTCTCGTTTTTAACCAACCCGTAATACTTAAACGCATTTGCTCAACTGGTTTTACTTCGTGTTCTATTAATTGGCTTTCAAATATTACTACTCGTCCTTGTAAAGGATAAATGGTAACATCGCCTTCTTTTTTATACAATATTAACTCGCCTCCATATTCTGGTTGCCAATTTTCTTCATTAAGATAACACACTATTGATAATTTTCTTGAATCATCATTTTGAAATGTATCGAGATGTTTTTTGTAGAAAGTTCCTTTTGGATAAAGTGCATAGTGAAATTCTCTGTCTTGTATTCCTAAAAAACAAGTTCTATTCATATACGTGGTAAACGTATCTATTTTACTAAAAAAACATTGCTCTGCTTCTTGCAAAAATTTTTCATCAATCCAAGAAATAAAATCGCCACGAATTGATTTTATAATTTGCTCATTAAATTGATTGCCAATTGCCGCTTTACGCAATTCGTCTTCTTCATATTTATTGAGTAAAATTTTGCGTAATGCGAGAACTTCAGCACTCGAAAAAAAATCTTCAACAATACTATATTGTTGCTCTAAAAGGTCGTTAATTACCTTTTCATATTTTGGAATTACAATAAATTCATCCATAAAATATTTTAAAAAAGTGAGCAAATATAAGCGGAAAAACAATACAAAAAACACGAGTTATAATTTAGTATCTTTGCCTATATTTATTAAACAAATGAGTACAATTAGAATTACAAAACAATTTACTTTTGAAACGGGGCACGCGTTATATGGTTACGATGGAAAATGTAAAAATGTTCATGGTCATAGTTACAAATTATCGGTAACGGTTATTGGTAAACCTATTACCGACAAAAACAATGTAAAATATGGAATGGTAATTGATTTTAGCGATTTAAAAAAAATTGTTAAAGAAGAAATAGTCGATGTTTTTGATCATGCCACCGTTTTTAACAAAAACACGCCTCATATAGAGCTTGCAAAAGAATTAAAACAAAGAGATCATCATGTAATTTTAGTTAATTATCAACCAACAAGTGAGAATATGGTTATTGATTTTGCTGAAAAAATTAAAAACCGATTACCCGCAAATATTACATTGTTTTCGTTACGATTACAAGAAACTGAAAGTTCTTTTGCCGAATGGTTTGCAAGTGATAATTAAAAAAAATGTCCCATTGGGACATTTTTTTAATAGTTTATTTGTATTATTTTTTTACGATTAAGAAT
>NZ_JAWKMX010000025.1:0-23830 GCF_041392005.1 Flavobacterium sp. | reverse complement strand
ACGATTTATTTAATATGGCAGGTTTAAATTTACCTACTTATTTAAAAGGTGAAAATGTTGCTGAGGAAGTAAAAAATGATACTTCTACAAATAACGAAAATCCATCAACCGATGTGAAATAATAAAAAAAGCCACTTTTAAAAGTGGCTTTTTTTATCGCGTAAATACTAATGTAGTATCTTTACTTAAAGTAGCATCAAAAGCGTAACCTTCGTAATTAAATTGTTTTAAATCTTCAATGGTTTTGGCATTTGTGTCTATAATATAGCGCACCATTAAACCACGTGCTTTTTTAGCAAAAAAACTTATCATTTTAAGTTTTCCGTTTTTATAATCTTTAAATTCGGGTGTAATTATTGAGGCTTTCAATTTTTTTGTATCTATAACCTTAAAATATTCATTACTTGCTAAATTTATAAATAATTCGTCTTTATCTAATTCGGCATTTAAAGAATCGGTTACTGTTTTTTTCCAAAATTCATATAAATTTTTTCTAGTTCCTACTTTTAATTGAGTTCCCATTTCTAAACGATACTCTTGTATTAAATCTAGCGGTTTTAAAATTCCATATAAACCAGAAAGTATGCGCAATTTTTCTTGCAAATCATCTAGTTTATGAATGGGTACTGAATACGCATCTAATCCTTGATAAACATCGCCATTAAAAGCGTAAACTGCTGGCCGTGCATTTTGTGGTGTAAAAGGTAATGCCCAGTTTTGATTGCGTTGCCAGTTTAACTCTGCTAATTTATCGGAAATTGCCATTAACGTCGTTAATTGTTTTGGCTTTTTCTTTTTTAGTGCTTTTTGTATAGTTTCGGCTTTTTCTAGAAATTGCGCTTGTGTAAAATTTGTAGTGGGCAAAACCGTTTCAAAATTTAACGATTTTGCTGGCGATATAACAATTTTCATTTTTACTCTACTTTTTGTCTTTCGTATAATATTGTATCTATTGTTTCAAACTCTGTTGTGCCATCTTCATTAATAAAATATTTCACTAAAATTTGTCCCCATAAATCGCTATTGGTATATTCGGCTATAATCCATCTATGATTTAAAATTTTTGCTTTATTAATAACAAATGCTTTTCCATCTATAGGTTCATATGGGATTAATGGGTTGCCATTTTTCCGAGTATTCATTTCGTTTAAATCGTCATTTACTTTAGCCATAGCTTTTGTAAAATCTATATTACGGGTAAAAAAGTATTCTTGCGCATCTTCATCTGTCATTAAATCGAAATAATCGTTTTGTTGAAGTGTTGCAATAGAATCGCGAGAAAGTTGCAATTGTTTTTTTACATGTTGCACTTCTACATCTTTGTTTTGTAAAATTTTTGAAGAATTTACATATTGTAAAATGTTCAATAAAAGCGAAAAAACGAATAGGTATAAAAAAATGTTCTTTTTCATGATTAAATGGTTATTTCTAAATTATCGTAAGCTACATAAACATTTTCGGGTAATTTTTCTTGAATTTCTTCGTGAAACCCAAATAAATGACTTATATGCGTTAAATATGTTTTTTTAGGTTGTACCAAAGATATAAAATCTAAAACTTCTGCAAGATTAAAATGCGTAGTATGTGGTTCTTCTCGTAAACAGTTTACTACTAAAACTTTACAATTTTTTATCTTTTCAATTTCGGTTGTAGCAATAGTTTTTACATCGGTTAAATATACAAAATCTCTAATTTTATAACCAAAAACCTGCAAGTTTCCGTGCTTTGCGTTTATAGGAATTATTTCTTGATTTTTTATATAAAACGACTGGTTTTCAGCTACTTCATATTGATTAACAGAAGGTGCACCAGGATATTTATTTTCATCGTTAAAAATATAATGAAACCGCATTGCTAAATTATCTAAAACGCGTTGGTGCGCATATACAGCAATATTGCCTTGATTAAAATAAAATGGACGAATATCATCTAATCCAGCAGTATGATCGGCGTGCTCATGAGTAAATAATAAAGCATCTATATATGTGCATTTGCTGGTTAACATTTGCTGTCTAAAATCGGGGCCGCAATCAATAACTATTGAAAAATTATCTGTATAAATCCAAACCGAAACTCGCAAGCGTTTATCTTTTACATTATCGCTTAAACAAACAGGATGCTTACTATTTATTACGGGAATTCCTTGCGAAGTTCCTGTTCCTAAAAAATAAATGTTTAAATTGTTCATACCGTACAAAAATAATAGTAAAAGCTTAATAAATAAACGGGAAAATAGTAACTTTGCAGTAAAACTATATTTTTATTTAAAATAATACGAAAAATGGGGCATACAGATGTTAAAATTAGAGGTGATAAGGCTATTGAACAAATCCCTTCAATTAAAGACAAAGCGTTACGAATAAACTTAAATGAAAGTATTTACGGAACCTTCGCCGAAATAGGTGCTGGACAAGAAACAGTGCGTCATTTTTTTAGAGCAGGCGCTTCTTCTGGAACTATAGCAAAGGCAATGTCTGCCTACGATAAAGACTTTAGCGATGCCATTTATGGCATAGAAGACGACGGTCGTTATGTTACCGAAAGCCGATTAAAAAAAATGTTGGCACACGAAACCCGATTAATAGAAGAACGTTTAAAAAGAGATAAACACCCTAACAAGCTTTTTTTTAGCTACGCAAACACAGTTGCAACTATAGATTTTGCGAAAAAATTTAAAGGTCATGGTTGGGTAGGTATAAACTTTCAAGTTGAACCCGATGAAGATTATAACGAAATAATCTTACATATTCGTTTTAAAGAAAATGATGCGCGCCTACAACAAGAAACTTTAGGCATACTTGGCGTTAATTTAATTTATGGTGCTTTTTATAAGCACAACGATCCAAAACGATTGTTACGCTACTTATACGACCATTTAGACAAAGACCAGCTAGAGATTGATACCATTAATTTTTCGGGACCACGTTTTGCAAATGTTGACAATAGATTAATGAGTTTGCAACTAGTTAAAAATGGTATGACCGATGCTGTAATGTTTGGCCCCGATGGAAACAACATTTTACCTGCTGCCGTTTTGTACAAAAAAAATATTTTAGCTTTACGAGGAAGTTTTAGACCTGTTACTAAAGTAAACATGAATATGTACAAAAAGTCGTATAAAATGTTTATTGAAGAAAACAAAGTAGATAAAGACAATACGTTTGTGGTTTTTGAAATTACACTTTCAAACCTAAAAGCAGAAGGCGAAATAGACGAACGCGATTTTCTTGATAGAGCCGAATTGCTTTGTGCACTTGGACAAACCGTTATGATATCTAATTTTCAAGAATATTTTAAAGTAGTTGAGTATTTTTCTAGTTACACCAAAGCGCGTATGGGCTTAGCTATGGGTGTAAACAACTTAGTTGATATTTTTGATGAAAAATATTACCGTCATCTTTCGGGTGGAATTTTAGAAGCATTCGGAAAGCTATTCTTTAGAGATATGAAAGTATATTTGTATCCTATGAAAGAGGAAAATGGTACAATTATTAATTCTGATAATTTAAAAGTACATCCAAGAATGAAAGAGTTGTACAAGTTTTTTAAATTTAACGGAAAAGTAGTAGATATTAAAGATTATGAAGAAAAAAATCTTGAAATATTTTCAAGAAAAGTGTTAAAAATGATATCGGACGGCGAAAGTGGCTGGGAAGAAATGCTTCCCGAAGGAACAGCAAATATTATTAAAAAGCAAAAATTATTTGGCTACGAAGAAACCGAAAGTGTAAGCCTAAAATAAATTAAAAATGCCTAATATTAATTAGGCATTTTTTTATCGTTTATTTTAAAATTTGTGCAGCGTGCTCTTTTGTTTTTACTTTTTCAATTACTTCGCTTATTAGCCCATTTTCATCAATAACAAAAGTAGTTCTGTGAATACCATCAAACTCTCTACCCATAAACTTTTTTGGTCCCCAAACACCAAAAGCATTAATTACTTCATGATTTTCATCGGCTAATAATGGAAAAGGTAAATTATTTTTTTCTATAAAATTTGACTGTTTTTTAGCGCTATCGGCACTTACACCAAGTAATTCGTAATTGTTAGCTTTAAAACGTTCGTAATTATCTCGTAAATCGCATGCTTCTGCAGTACAACCTGGCGTACTAGCTTTTGGATAAAAGAAAACTACTAATTTTTTTCCTTTGTAATCGCTTAGTTTGTGTTCTTTTCCGTTTTGATCTAATCCTTTAAAATTTGGAGCTTTATCGCCTGTTTTTAATGTTGTCATTTATTTTTAGTTTAAAAGTTTAAAGTTTACATTTGTTTTACGATATAAATTTACAAAAATGACAAAGAACGAAAAAATAACATTTGTTATAAATACGTTAAACAAATTGTATCCTGAAACGCCAATTCCTTTACATCATAAAGATGCTTATACGCTTTTAATAGCCGTATTGCTTTCGGCACAATGTACCGATGAACGGGTAAATAAAATTACGCCTTTGCTTTTTGCAAAAGCCGATAACCCTTATGATATGGTAAAAATGAGTGTTTCGCAAATTGCCGATATTATTCGCCCGTGTGGTTTAACACCAATGAAATCGAAGGGAATTTATGGTTTATCTCAAATTTTAATTGATACCTATAACGGAAAAGTTCCGCAAAGTTTTGAAGCTTTAGAAAGTTTACCTGCTGTTGGGCATAAAACAGCAAGCGTAGTTATGAGCCAAGCTTTTGGTATTCCTGCATTTCCTGTAGATACGCATATTCACAGGTTAATGTATCGCTGGGGTTTAAGTAATGGAAAAAGCGTACAACAAACCGAAAAAGATGCAAAACGCTTGTTTCCAGAAGCAAATTGGAACAAACTGCATCTACAAATTATTTATTATGGCAGAGAATATTCGCCAGCACGTGGTTGGAATTTAGAGAACGACATTATTACGAAAACTATTGGAAGAAAATCGGTTATTAATGCCTATAATACTAAAAAAGCTTCGTAGTGTGTACGAAGCTTTTTTATTAATTAACAATAGTTTCAAATTTTATGTTACCCACTTTTGTAATTTTCAACGCTTTTGAATAATTAAGTAAAAACGAAACGGTTTCTTTTTTGGGTAACACACTTTTTTGGGCTGTTAATTTTTGTTTAGAGTAAAGTTTTGCCATAGATAAGTTATGTTTGTTTTATCTACAACGCAAAAAAAATGAGTTTAGTATTAATTTGTTAAAACTATTTGATTTTTTTCGATAACTTTTCTCAAATTTAACATGGCATAACGCATTCTGCCTAGAGCAGTATTAATGCTAACCCCAGTTAATTCAGCAATTTCTTTAAAACTTAAGTCTTGGTAAATGCGCATTACCAATACTTCTTTCTGATCTTGTGGGAGTTCTTCAATAATTCTACTCAAATCTAACTCAACTTGTTCTGTAATAATTTGATTTTCAATATTTGGGCTTGTATCGGATAAGTATGAAAAAATGGAATATTCTTCGGTTTCGCGTTGTAGCGGCATTTTTTTCGATTTTCTAAAATAATCGATTACCAAATTGTGAGCAATTCGCATTACCCAAGGTAAAAATTTACCTTCTTCGTTATACGATTTCGATTTTAATGTTTTTATTACTTTCATAAATGTATCTTGAAAAACATCGTCGCAAACATCTCTATTTGGAATTTTTGAATAAATAAAACCGTAAATTTTTGATTGGTGCCTATTTATTAATGTAGCTAAAGCAGACTCATCTCCTTCTACATAATTCTTTACTAATAGTGCATCTGAAAGTTCAAAATTAGCCATAACAATACCTCTTAGTGTTTTGAGTTAATTAAAAATCTAAAAAGTATTTTTTTGTATAGGCTTTTGTTTTAGTAGCTAATTTTGAACCAAATTTAAATGAAAAAAAATCAATTATCCAAATTTAATGCAACTTTTTTAGAAAAAAAGCAACTATTTAGCAAATAAATTTATCAATTATTATTATAAATTGAATTTAAAATTTTAGTTTTCCTGTTGCGTCCCAAATTCCCCAATGCGCACCTACTGTACCTTCTGAAGAAGTTTTCCACGATTCATCGAAAGAAGAAAAATAATAACTTTCTACAGCATTTGCTTTTGCCCAATTTTGAAATGAAATAAAATAATTTAACGCATTATCTAGAGTTGGAATTGCTTGTTGCAATGACTCGCCACTACTTGGCCAGCCTGTTTCTGTAATAATTATTCGCTTTCCATTGGCTACATTTTCTACACTTTTAACCATTGCGGCCACGTGGTTTATGGCGTGTTCAAAAGGTGTACCTTCCCAATATGGATAACAATTGCATAAAATTATATCGCAGTGTTTTACTAATTCTGGTTTTTGCACAAATTCGTAGTAGGCATCTACATAACCAACTGGTATAGTGGGAATTTCGTTTTTTGTATAGGCTATATATTCTAACAATTGTTGTTCTGATAAATCTTTTCTGTATAAAACTTCATTTCCTACTGCTGCAATATCTACATATCCGTTTTTTGCTAATTTTATAAGTCCATTTATTTCTTCTTGGTTTTTTTCTAAATCGCTTCCTAGCCAAGCGCCAACTAAAGTTTTAAAGCCCATTTGTTTAGCAATTTCTGGAATTTTTTCATTGCCTTCGGTACAAGAAAATGTTCTAATACAGTTTGTATATGGTTTTAAAATAGTTAATCGTTTTATAATTTGTTCTTCCGAAACAAAATCGCCTGGTTTTTGTCCTTCTTCATATAGACTGAAACAAAAACCGTGAACTCCACTAGCAAGAATTTCTTTTAAAATTGCTACTCGTTCTTTATGATTGAGTTTTACAAAAGATTGTTCTAGGTTTAATGTGTTTAAAAATAGTGAACTATTTTTTAGTAATTGTTCTTTTCTAAATGACATAATTACATTTTATTTTTACGGTTTGCTCTTCTTACTTCTAATTCGGCTTTAATTTTGGCTACTCGATCTTCGTTTAATTTATAATTCCACATTACAATAATAGCTATTGCAGCGGTTAAAGAAGGAATTAATATATCGGCTAATCGTAAATCGTTCATTGTTTCGATAGATTGAACCGCTTTTGAAGCATCGAATCCTACAACAGATAAAACTAGACCGCCTAATGCCAATGCAATAGATTGTCCTATTTTTACCATCCACCAGTAAATGGCTCCAAAAGTTCCTTCGCGTCTTGGTAAACCATTTCTTAATTCGTCTAAATCGCAAACATCGGCCGTCATACTCATCATAAGGGTAAAAAGACCACCAAGACCAAAAGACATAAGCGGAATTGGCAATAATAATATTAATGGCATTTCTATAGAAAATTTTACTACACCTACCTGAATAAACATATCTTCGAATAGCATGTAGGTGTTTTCATCTACTTTTACATAGCACCACCATTTTAAAATATACCCTATAATTGAAATAAATGTTGAGATTATAAAAGCATTCTTTTTTCCAAATTTATTAGCCATCCAAGTTACAATAGGAATAATCATTACGGCTGTTAAAAAAGCACCAATAATAGAGAAAAAAGGTGGCACATTACCAGTAGCTTCGTAGCTTCCGTTGTACATATAATATACAATAATAAAATAACTAAAAGAAGCTACCATTTGAAAACCATTAAACACCAAAAAAGTAGCACCACACAAGCGCATAAAAGGCATATTTTTACTTATGTTTTTAATTTCTTGCAGTAACAATTTCATGTTTTTAGCTAAACTCTTTAGAGTTAAATCGGCTTTATTATCTTTATTAGAAACATCTTGTTCTCTACAAAATATTGCAGGTAAAAGCCCAAAGATTAAACAAGCAAAACCAACAAAAATAGATAATGTTCGTACACCATCTGCTTGCGACTCGAACAAATCTTTATTGGCAATTAACGACCAAAAAAGTGGTACTATCATCCACGAAACTTGCCCTATAGAATTAGCAAAGCCCATTAAACGAGTTCGTTCTTTAGTATCTGACGTTAGCTCGTAACCAAGTCCTATTAAAGGTGTTGAAAAGATAGTATTGGCCACAATAAATAAGATAGAAAAAAATAAAAAATACCAAAAATTATAAACTGTTCCATTTTCTTCAAACATTTGCCATTGAACAGCAAATAAAATAGAGCATAAAATGGCACCAATAAAAATATAAGGTCTTCTTCTACCCCATTTTGTTGTAGTATTATCTGATATAAAGCCCATTACAGGATCGGTTAACGCATCTACTAATCTGGGTATTGCAGAAAGTAAACCAGCAATACCTGGTTCTATACCGAAAGCTGTTATTAAGAAAAAAGAAAAAACACCTAAAGCACCGGGTAACAAATTGTTAACCAAATGCCCCGAACCAAAAGCAATTTTTTGAATGGTAGGTACTTTTTGATTTGTGTTTGCTGTGTGTAGTTTTTCCATAAATTACTTATTTTAAAACAATAGTTTGTATAGCTTCGGCGTTTATTGATGCCGAAATAGTTGTGTTTTTATTATTAATTGTATAATTTTTTTTAGATAAAGTTGGGTTAAATAAAACCACCACAATACTAGAATCTTCATTTTTAACAGCAGTACATTTTAGCGCTTTATCGGTACAATTAAAATCTATACGGGTAGCGTTTGGTCTAATATACTTACTAAAATGTTTCATTACATAATATAGTGGCGTGTAATAAACCTCATCGGTTTCTACATCTACTATAACTGGGGCAATACACCAATTTTTAAACCAATTAGGTCCACCTTGTTTATCTAGCACCATATTCCAATCTACCCAACCATCGACATAGTTATTTAGACAACCAATAATATCATTAGCATAGCGATGAACAGGTGCATACTTTGGGTGTAAGTATTTTTCTTGTTCGGAAGCCCAATCCCACCCCCAATCGGTTGCTTCTTTTTTCCAATACCAAGCATCGTTTTTCCATACTGGTATTTCGGCGTCTATGCAACCTTCGGTTTCAATAAGGTGTTTGTTTGGTGCTTTAAAATGAGCATAGTTTAAATCGTCAGGAAAAACTTCGTAAGTACTTTCGTACCAGTGTATTGCTGTTCCGCTAAAATATTTAGACGATGCTTCTGTAGCATACATAGTATTAACCCATTCTTTTAAGCCTGCTCTATTTTGGTCGTAGCCTAGTATTTTTACCGTATTAAATTCGCTTTTTTCTAATTGTGGTCCTAAGTAATTTTGCACAAAAGTGGTCATTTCTTCTGGTGTAAAGTGCATACTTTCCCAGTTATTACCATTGCCATGTGGTTCGTTTACGGGAGTAATACCCCAGATAGAAATTCCTAATTTTTTATAGGCTTCTAAATATTTTTGAAAATAAAGTGCATATACCCCTTGGTATTCTTGTTTTAACTTTCCGCCAACATAACTATTGTTATCTTTCATCCAAGGTGGAGCCGTCCAAGGCGAAGCTATAATATTAAAGCCATTTTTTGAAATTTTTTGGGCTTCTTTAATAACAGGAATTAAATCGTTTTTGTCTTCTTCAATAGAGAAATGTTGTAACTCTAAATCGTTAGCAACGGGTGCATATGTATAGTTTTTTAATGAAAAATCGCAAGAGGCAATGTGGGTTCTTGTTAACGAATAATTAGCACCTTCTTCACTAAAATAAGCATTAAGTATTTCTTGTTTTTTTGCATGAGATAACTTATTTAGCAAATATGCTGTTGCTTCGGTAAAAGAGCCGCCTATTCCTGTTATTTTTTGAAACGTTACATTAGGATTAATTGCAATGGATACTTCTTCTTTGGTATTGGTGTTATTTAATTGTATTTCTTTAAATGTGTTACCATTTGCTGATGTTTCAAAAATTTCACAATTCATTTTAGGTTCGTTTTTACAATTAACGAATAGTATTGCAATAAAAAAAAATGCTATGTTATATAAATCACTCATTAATAGCTAATTACTTTTTCGGTTTCGCTTGGCAGTAAAACATCATTTAATAATAAATGTTCATTTCCTTGAAAAGTTTTAACAATTGGATTACCATTTCTATGCAACTTTTTAAAGATTGGTTTTTCTACTTCTTCCCATAGTATATATTTTGCTTTTCCATCTATAGTAAATAAGCCAAAATGATTTTCGGAACCTTCTGGGTTGTTAGCATCTTTCCAGTTTTCATCGAAAGCTTCAAAATAAAAGCAAGAAATATTTTCCTTTTTGCACCAATTGGTTATTAATTTATAGTATAGTGCTGCTTTGTACTCGTCGGTTGCTTTAGAGCCATTATTGCCATACTGTTCGTTAGAATGTGTTGCCCAACCTGTTTCGCCAATGTGAATCGGTTTTTGAATGCCTAATGAATTCATATAATTTTTAACCGATTGGTATTGGTTAATAGCATAATCTCTTGCTCTTTCCATTACCTTATTTAATTGTGCTTTTTTATCTAAATCACTTTCTTTATCAATAGTTCCCCAAAAAACAGGATTGTAATGTGTGTCGTGCATAGGATACGTGTGCATAGAAATATAATCTACTTCTTGCATAAGCGCCTTTAAATCTGGTGTGTGATAATCTGTTGTTCCACCGCCCCACGAAGCAAAATTATCGGAACTTGTTATCCAAATATCGCTAGGTAATTTATTTTCCTTTTTTAATTGTTGAAGATGTTTTACCCATTTTAAAATAATATTTGGTGTTACATAATAGCCAGTTGCCCATTTCACCATTGCCTCGTTTCCAACCGAAATAATTTTAATAATATCTGGGTATTGATTAGCTAATGCTACAGCTCTATTAATTTCGAATTCATTTCTTTCGCTTTCTAAATAATGAATAGGCGGTTCATTTGTCCAAGCATTTTTACAATCTATCCAAGCGCCTAACATTATGTACATTTCAAACGATGAATCTGCTGCTTTTAATTCTCTAATAGCAATAAGTAGATTATCTATTTCTTTAATATGAACATTGTAGGTTCTTATAATTTTAAAATCTAAAGCTGCTAATATTTTTAAATCGTCTTTTATTTCTTGAACCGTTGGTACAATTTCTCTAGTATTTTGTCTAAACCCACCGTAACAAATACTTTTGTAGTTTGAATTTCCAAGAATATCTTTTGCCGTTACGTTATCTATTTTTTTAGTACTACAACTCATAATTAATAGCATTACACTAATTAGAAAAATAATATTTAGATGTATTTTTTTCATACAAATTTTCTAATCAATCTTTAAACTTGTTACGTGTTATTTTTACTGTGATTGCTTGTATTTCATTAGTTCTGTAATATATTTTTCTAGACAATTCTACAGGTAAACAATTTGTATTTTGGGTACTAATTTCGCCGTTAGTTAAAGCAACTGTTATAGCATTTTCATTAGCTAGTTCATAAACAATTGGCACTTGACAATAGGTAAAAAATAAGCTGTTTTCTTGTAATTCTAATTCGTTTAATTGTCCGTTTACAGCAAAATATTGTACGGTTTGCTTGTGTGGATTTAATTCTGTAACGCGAAGTAAATTTGGTTCTAAATAAAGTTTTCCTTCTTTTATATGAACGCCTAACTCAAACCATCTGCTTATAATGTCTTCTTTTACTTGCCCTGTCATACCAGGTTGTTGTGCGCCTCTATGCCAAGGTGTATGAGAATATGGGTCGGTAGGAAAAGCACCGTATAATTTTGGAGATTTATGAACGCCAATTCCTGCTTGAATTTCGTAATAATGATCTAAAATTTTACCGATATCTTTTTGAGAACTTTTCTCTTTTATTGCGCTTAATGTACACTCGGTTGCTGCTAAAAGTAATTTAGATACCATATGCCAGTAAATAGAACCCAAGCCTTCGTAAGCGTAAAATGTACCCGAACGACCTGTAAACTGTTTATGATTAAAAACTTTTTCGTAAATAGTTTCAATTATATTTTGTTCGGTTTTTACTAAATCTTGGTAATTATTAGGCAACTGGTATAAAGCTTCTCGTAAAAAATTAACATTATTAAAACGAGCATTAAAATGGTAATTACCCTTTACATCTTGCTCAATAATAGCGTTATTTTTATCGTGTACTAATTGTTGTAATAGTTTCGATTGTTTTACAAGATTTTCTGAAATGGTATTTCTATCTAAAAACCCTGGTAATTTTTTATTAGGATATAACAAATAACTATACTGGTCTTCTCTAAATAATTGACTTGCTTTTAAACCGTCTAAGACATCTAAAACTTCTGTAGTATTTAATAATCCTGAACTTAAAACGGCTACTTGCCCTTCGAGCATTTCGTTTAAATACTCAATTTGCATTTCGCCCTCGTTAATTTGAAGTAAATTGTATGCGTGATACAGCTTATCGTTTCTTCTATTTTTTCGTATAGAATGATCTACAAACTGAAGTGCTACAGTAATAAATTTTTCGAGTTCGTTTTTAGAAATACTTCGTTTTTTACCCCAAAATCCGTTTTCGTAAATATAGGTTCTATATTCTGATGCTGCTTGCCCAAGCATAGTAACCATTTTATAGCGTTGTGCATCGGTAAAACTAGTTTGTAATGTATCTTGAAAATCATAAAACGTAGCACGTATTGAGTGATAAAACTCGACCAACTCGTTTGATATTTTAAATTGCTCTTCGCTTGTTTCGTTAATAATCGTTTTAAAAAATGCTAAAAATCGTCTTAAATAATAAAGCGTAACCATAGATATACCGTTACCAACAAGGGCGTTGTTCGCATCGTTCCACTCTGGGCGTTGGGTATTCATCCAAATACCACCTTCGGGTATAAAATTAGAAAGCTTTGCTAATGATGTAGCTAATATTTTTTCGAGGAAACTTACTTTATAAATTTCCTTTTTTTCATCGGTAAGTAAAGCGCCATCGCTACCTATTTGTTCGCGTTTTTCTCGTATAAGTTTATCCCAATTGTGGTCGAAAACTATAGTGTCTTTTGGGTTTTCTACAATTTCATTAAACGGTTTTATTTTATAAGGTACAGCTGCGTAAACAAATTGTTCCGTATTTAATATAGACGCTATTTTTTGTGGAAAAAAACTTTCGGATAGTTCTAAAAATTTTAAAAGATAAATAATTTGATGATCGCCCCAATATCCTATATACGACCACGGATCGTCTTTTTCTATTGTTTCCCAATCGAAACCATCTTTTGTAACGCGATATGGATTGTAACCATCGAAAGTAGAAGCGTTTAAAAACTTATATATCATTCCTTCTAAAAAGCAAGGAAACGAATACGCTAAAGCTTCCCAGTTTTGAAAAATATCTCTCCAGTTGCCTTCATAATCTAAAATTTTAGAACCATCGGTTTCGTTTTTAGTATTAATAGAGAATTTATTCCAAGGTCGGCTTGGGTCGCCGTGTCTTCTACTAAACTTTAAAGGTAAATATTCTTTTGCAAGTCTTTTAAAATCGTTATCTAAATGATTGCTAGTAGTTGTGGTAAAAGTAAAATAATTAAACTTTTGAGGAAGCGCATTTAAAAACTCTAAATTAGCTTCGAATAGTGCTTTATTAGCTTTCTTAAAATAGTTTAAAAAATCTTCTTTTTCAACCGTATAATTATCATCAAAAATACCACCTCGCATAATGTTAAACAAAACATTAGAATAATGACGCGTGTCTTTAAAAAAGTCGGACGTTTTTTGAAGTGCATCTGCCGAAGCTGTTAATTTTATAAGGTTTTCTGTTCCTTCTTTAATATTGGCCTGTACGGCTTTAAATAGGCTATTTTTGTCTTCCAGTTGATTTAATAACTCAATAACTTTAACATGATTAAAGTTTAAATTAGCTACAAAACTCCATTCTTTACTTTGGTTAGGTTCTAATGAAAAATTTGTAGCGATAAAATAAGCACCTTTTTCGCCTTTTATATCACTTTCGGTTTGTAACGGTTTATTAGCTCTAAAGCTATCTAGTTGCAAAGATGATAGCAAGTAGGTAGGATTTTCAATTCCAAACGACCAAACAACATTCGCTTTTAGCGCTTCGCTTGGTTCGGCTTTATCTACAATTACGGCACTTAGTGCAAAAATACCAAGTCCGGTTGTTTCATCTATTTCAGTTCTTTTGTAAGCATCTACTAAATTACTTGATGCACGTTGCAAATCGCTACCCACGTTTGCTGGTAAAATATTTTGTAAACCATCTACTATTTCAATTTCATAGTTGGCAGCACTCTTGCTGGTTAAGTTAGCTGTTTTTACAAAACCATATTGATCTGAATTTTGCCATTTATAACTAAAAACTAAATTAAAATCGTTATGAATTTCTTCAAAAACAATACAATTGCCATATTGACTTTTATAAAGATTTCGAGTAATATTTTGCGAATTACAATTTCGTACCGAAAATGGTTCCCAAAAAATTACTTGATTGTCTTTTTTTATTTTAACGATGGTTTTACTACCCGTTACTTCATTTGATTCGGTAATTTTATCATCTGTATAATAAGGAAATAACGAAAAATCGGCATTTTGTCTTCCTGCTGAAATTCCTCCGTTACTAGAAATAAACATCCAATGGTTAGAATCGCTTACTATACTCATAAAAAAAGGACGAATTTTGTCGCTATTTTCTATTTTAAAAAAAATTTCTCCTTCAATTTCAGCTATTTGCATAATATTGTTTTTTGAATATATTTTGATTTTTAAATAAGGTTTTAATGTTTTAGATATAAAAGTGATAGCGTGATAAACTAAAAGTTAGCTTTTTATAACTCCATAATAATTTAAGAAGCTTAAAACAGCTTCTAAAAAATTTAGCAATCTAACTAAAGCGAACTACTTTATTATATTCTTAAAATATTATAATTAATTAGGGTAGTTCAATTAAGGTTACATTGTCAATATTTACTTTTCCAACGGCAGCACCTAAATCAAAAATAACCCTGCTGTTTGGACTAGTAAAATTGGCTTCCAAATCAATGCTAAAACTTTGAATTTCAGTAGTTAAATCTTTTACAACAGTTTGATTAGTCCATGGTCCAGCACTTAACCCAATGCCAACAATTATTTGTCTATTAACATCTGACCAAGCATCAAAAGTTAAACGATAGGTTATGCCGGTTGTCATATTAAGACCTTTTTGAGATAAATTAACATCGAAAGGTTGACCAGCAGAAGCTACATTTATAGAAGCAAATGTATTACCATTTTCGGTAACCAACCAACTCGAAGGCATTGGATTATCAACACCAAAATTCCATGATAAAATTCCGTTTTCGAAATTACCATTAGTAATTAATCCACCATCAAAAATAAAAAGTGAAATGGTACTAGAAAAGGTTTTAGTTTCGCCCGTTTTAGTATTTTTAGCAGTTAGCTTAACTATGTAATCACCTGTTTGCGTAAACGTTTTTACAGGTTCTTTTGAAGATGAAGTTGAGTTGTCACCAAAATCCCATAAATAGCTGTCCGCATTTGAAGAAGTGTTGATAAACGTAATTTTTGCTCCTTCACGGATATAGGTGTAACTAGCTTTTAGTTCTGGATAGCTTATAACATCATCATCATCTGAAATATCGCATGAAAATAAACTTATGAAGACTAAAAACAAAGAAAATATTTTAATAGAATGTTTCATTTTTTTAAGCTTTTAAATTAATTATAAACTCTTACATAATCGACCAACATACGTTGTGGAAATATTGTATTTGTATCTGGGTTTCCTGATAAGTTGCCACCAACTGCTATATTTAAAATCATAAAAAAGTCGTTATCAAATACCCACTGACCACCTTTTTCCATCACATTATCTCTAGTAATTTGGTTATACAACACATTATCGACATACCAATTGATGTGATTTTCTGTCCACTCTATACCAAAAACGTGAAAATCTGTATCAAATCTATCATTAAGTAACGAATATTTTTTGCTTAAACCATTTGCACCAAAAGCACCAGGAGCATGAATAGTGCCAAACACTTCTGTTGGTTTATTTCCAATATATTCCATAATATCTATTTCACCACATTGTGGCCAACTTACTTGGTTAAAATTACTACCTAGCATCCAAAAGGCAGGCCATAAACCTTTACCTTGAGGCAATTTAATACGTGCTTCAAAACGACCATATTTTTGAGAAAATAAATTTTCTGTTTTAATTCTAGCAGAGGTATATTCTTGTCCTTGATAATTTTCTTGTAAGGCAGAAATAATTAAATAACCATTTTGAACAACGATATTTTCGGGTCTATCTGTATAAAATTGAAGTTCGTTGTTTCCCCAACCACCTGCTCCAATATCAAATACCCATTTGTTTGAGTCTGGTGCGCCGTCAACGTCAAATTCTTCTGCCCATACTAGATTATTGAAGGTAGTTACTTGCTGGGTTTCATCATTTGAGCATGAAGAAAGAATAAACATAATTCCAATAATAGTGAAGGAAAAAATAGTATATTTTATTTTGAATATTTTCATTGTTAAAAAGTATTATATTAGTAAAAATAGATGTTATCTACTAAAAATGTAGCACCATTATTTGAAACAAAAATTACAAATCCTAAATTATTTTTATTAGGATTTCCTGCTCCTCCTCCACCAGTTGGTAAAGTAAATCCATTTAAAGGAATATCTATCCCCACCCATTGACCAGTTAACAATTGGCTAGAAATATTTCTTCCACCAGCTGAATCATCGCCACCACCATCAACACCATTTGCACCAAAATCTTTGAGTTCAACAATTACATTAGACCCGCTTATTAATTGAACATCTAGATGAATATACGTTTTGGAAGAAGCATTAATTATACCATCCCAACCAATTCCAACATAATCAATACCTTGATATTTTAAATGCTGGTTATTACTTATAGAATTTAGAGAAATATTAATTGTATTTGGTCCTGCAAAAACGCCTGGATTAAAACCTGGTATGGTTGAATAAGTATCACTAAAAATTGATATTACATTAGCCGGATCCTGTGTTGGATTAGGAGCATTAACAAAATCACCAACTGCATTGATGGTTAAAGAACCTTGCGCTTGAGAATTGTTAAGTGTTGCTGTAATGACAGTAGATCCTGTTAGACCATTAATCGTAGTAAACAAATTACCTTGAGGTGATAATTCAAAAGGTCCATTAACAGTAGGGTCTGAAGAACTAAAATTGAAATATGTATGTTGTGCATCAACTCTAATATTGCTACCATTTGCCAAATTAAACAAAGCACCAGTTCCTGTTATGTTTTGAGTTGAACCAAGAAAACCATCTACAACATTATCTTGACCTTCAAAAATATATGGATATACTAAACTTATATTTCCTAATTTTTCAAAACGAATTTCATCTATCCAAATTATATAGCCTTCGCCACCTGTTGCTTGCGTTCCTGCAGCAAGAGCAAATAACCCTTTTAATTGTGTAAGCACAGAAGGATCTGGAATAGGGATAATTACTTTTTCCCAATTGGTAGAAAGTGAAATATTTGAAGTAGTAACTCTATATTTATTTACATCTTGAGGATTAGAAGCTGTGTAATCTGAACCAAATCCAAAGGTTACACCAGAAGCAACAGTTCTTGAGGCTTTGATGTAAAAAGTTAAGGCATCATACTGGGTTAAATTTCTACCATTGCCTCTATCAATAAAAACGCCTCCTACATAACCTCCATTTGGGTTTCCTGGATCTGGCACATCTAATCGTATTGATCTACTACCAGCATATGCCTCATTATTATCTACATTAAAAGCCGTTGGATTAGCTCCATCTGCTGGATTATCTGAATGAAAAAATATGTCTGTTAAGCCAACGGGATTATCCGTGTAAATATCTGGTGTATTGGGATAAGTTGCCAAAACAGCCTCATCCGAAATCTCTCTTTCACAATTGGTAAAAGCAAGTAAAATAGAAAATGCTATAATACCTGTAAAAATTAATTGTTTATTAAACTTAAATGTCATAACACTATATTTTAAAGATTATTTGCCAATATTGATTTGTATGTAGGTTCTAAATTCCCATTCTGTACCATTAGAGAAACCTACTGGACTTAAAACTGGTTCATTAGAAAATTCTTCAGTTGCCATGGGTGCATATCGTGGTGAATATTGATCCAAACCTCTCCAAGTTCCTCTCACACCAATTCTGGTGTTTGGTAAAATAAACCAATCTGGTTTGCCTAAACTCAACGACACGTCAAGCATGGTTTGAATAGGATAAGTTAAGTTGAAATCTCTATGGTAATCAAATGGTCCCCAATCATTAATTTTTAGTGCATACATAAACTTCCATTTTTTATAAAGGGTTCTTAAATCAAAACCAAAACGGCTAATTACTCTATCTGCATTATCAAAACCATTAGCTTGTCCATTTCCTACATAAAAATTAGCAATTAAACCCAATTCTGGGCTAATTTTAGACACCATTCTCGAATTAACCTCCCACAAATCTACTGCTTTAGTTGAATTACTAAAAGCAAAGAAAGAACGATCAGCCAAGAAACCAATATGTGCATCCATTTGGGTTGGCAATCTTTTGTAAACAAAACCTAAATTCATAGCAAATTTTGCATCTTCTGCCCTGTCATTATCCCATTGATACATCCAAGAACCAGGAGTTGGATCATAGGTTAATAATAATTCATAGCCATACATTTCACGGTTACCGTTTCTAACTGCAAACGGATCGTCAATAAAGTTTCTTAATCTAGCTGGTCCACCATAATTATTAGGCATTGCTGCTACTAATGGAGATTGATACATAAAATTAGGAGCTACTTGAAATTTTCCAAAAGAATAAGTTAAACCTGACAAAAGGTTTACCATATTACCACTACCTGAATCTTTTAATTTCCAACCTGTAAACGTTTGGGTTTGATCAGCTCCACCACCAGCAACTAAGCCCATATAGGAACCTTGACCATACCAATTAAATTTGCCGCCTTGGTAAGTTAGTTTGAATTTGCCGCCCCAAGTGTCATTACTATTAATTTTATCGGCTACAACTTCACCAGCTTCATTTATATCTTGATAAGTACTACCTACCAATGGATTTCCTCCCCAAATACCACCAACGGTAACACCAATCTTTCCGAATTTTCTTTCAACAGCTAAGGTTGCTCTTTCTGTTGCCCATGGTGGAATAACCCCTGAACGCACTTGATTTTGGTTTATTACACGACGACCTGTTTCATCAAATCTCACGTTGGTATTAAAATCTCTGTGATACATCCCTGTAACATTCCAATGCCCAAATGAACGTTGGTATTTTAACAAAGCACCAGGGTTAGCTCCCCACCATAATTGAGGGCCAGCTGCTAATTTAAAACCTTTAAAAGCACCTTTTGTTTCTAATTCAATACCTGAAATTTCACCATTATATATATCTAAATTTGGCCCATAATTGGCTTCAGGATACAAACCGAAGAAATCACCTTCATAGCCCCAGTGGTAATGACCCGTTCTGTAAAAACCTTTTAAATCAAATTCTTTTTCATTCCATTCAAATTCAGCTTGATAAACTCTTAATCTTTGTGGGTCATTAACCACTACGTCTGTTTCATCTCCGCCATCTACTCCAACAAATGTTTGACGTCTTCCTACATTTTCATAAAAAATTTCATCAATTGGATTTTCAGCTACATTACCCAAAACATTGAAAGTAACTTCTGCTCTCATATTTGAAGCAGGCTTACCTTCAACACCAATAAAATAGGATTGCATGTGATCAAAACCTAATTGATTAGGGTAGGTATTTTTAGTAGGATCTGCAGATTCAGGGGTTGTTAATAAGGAACCACCTGTATTAAAAGTAGTAAATTCTGCACTTAATCGACTAATTCTAATTTTTTCACTTGAATTACTCTTTAAAGCAGCTTTATCTCCTCTTGCTTTAAGTGTTGCATCTACAAGAAGTATATTATTGAAGTGATTATTTACATCGGATAAATTTTTATTTCCATTAAAAGGATTAAATGCGTGAACTTCTTTTAGCGTATAATAGGCTGCTCTTGGGTAAAGTGTATAGAAACCTTTGGCATTAGTTGGACCTTTAGCACAGATACCAAACCATTCTTCATTCATATTGTTTTGACCTTCAACAAAGTCAAATTGATAGCCTCCGTTTGACCAAGAGGCATTAGAATCGTGTCTGTCAAGATTTTTTGTTTGACCAGATTTCCACCAACCATCACTAAATTGAAAAGTATAACCACCAATTGAGTTACCCGCTTTACCTAAACCAGCTGCATTTTCATAAATTTCTTTCCAATTACTTTTAGCGTAAAAAGCTTGAGCTTGTTGGTCTTCTTCAATAGTTTTAGCATTAAAAGCATCGGAACCAAATTCAGTTAATAAAACTGGTTTTCCATATTCTTTTTTTACACGTTCAAACAAATCGCCAAATGATTTACCACGATAAACGTTTGTACCATAAATATCTACATCTGGACATTCTTGAGCAACGATTTCTAAAAACAATAAATCGCCATTACAAATTGCCACTGGAAGATTTGGATTTATAGCCTTTATAGCTTTAGAAGCTTCATTCATTAATTGATACATTGGGCGACCACGTTTTTCGCCAACTTCACGCTTTTTATCTTCTTCATCAGGAAAATCTTCCGTTTCAGCTCCAGCCCAAAACAAACCGTAGTTGTTTTCATTTCCTAATAGAAACAATAAAAGACCTCGAGTATTTTTATAATCTTCAGCCATTTTAATAACCTCAGACATCAATAACTCTTTAGTTTTCTTATCATTATATACAGTTATAGGTGTCCAAACGCCATCGATAGTTAAGCCATATCTACCAAAAGAATGATTAAGCATAGTATAAATACCATAATTGTCATAGATATACTCAATCCACTTTTTAGGTATACCAGAATAAACACGAATTGAATTAACACCCATATTTTGTAACAAACCCATTTCGGCATCAAGCGCTTCTTTAATAAATGAATCACTTTGATTCCACAAACTGTATTCGTAATTAGTACCTATTGGAAAATAATCCCAGTTCATACCATTAATCATAAAGTCTTTTCCGTTTACTTTTAATCGATGCCCTGATTGGTTGCCCTCTACACTTACAATATCTGACTGTGCTAATAAAATTGAAGACGAACACCAAAAAAGAAAAAATAAAATAATAGCTCTCATTTGATAATTTGTATTTGATTTGTTAGTATAACTTGTAAAATTAATAATTGAATATATAATTTAATTAATGATACAGATTCAAAAAATTATAGATTTTTAAAATTAATTAAAATATTGAAAGACTCTTAAAATTTAGTGCAACAAAAAACATACACAATATTTTTTATACAGTCTTTTTGCTGAAAATTATTGTTAATATTGATACTAGCATTTAAAAATTTTAAATTTCAAAAAAAATATTAAAAATAATGTTGTAGTTATGTATAGGTAAAAAATGGAAAATGTAAAGGTTAAATTGTTAAAATATACTCTACTAATCCTTTTTCATGTTCCAATTCCATTTTTTTTCGCAAACGATATCGTTTTATTTCCACACTTCTAACTGAAATATTTAATAAAGGTGCTATTTCTTTTGAAGAAAGATTTAAGCGTAAATACGCACATAATCGTAAGTCGTTTGGTGTTAAAGTTGGGTGTGCTGCTTTTAGTTTCTTTAAAAAATCGTTATCGGCATTATCGAAAGCTTCTTTAAAAACTTCCCACGAGTCTTTACTTTCAATGTTTTTAGAAATTTTACTAATAACGGTTTTAATACTTTTAGAATTGGTTGATTCGGTATTTCTTAAATCGTCTTTAATAATTGCTAGTAATTTATCTTTCTTCATTAAGCTCATTGTAGAAGCTGCCAATTCTTTACTTTTGTTTTGAAACTCTTGCGATAGTTTTTCATTCTTTAGCTTCATCATTTGTTTTTCGCTTTCTAATGCCGCAATTTCAAGTAGTAAATTGTTTTCTTCTATTAATTTTGTTTCTTTTTTCTGGTAATATAATTTATACGATTTATGCACATAATAAGCTACAATAAATGCTAGTATAGTATAAATTATTTTTGCCCACAATGTTTTGTACCAAGGATTTAAAATTTCGAACGAGAAAGCTACAACTTCATTTGAAATACTATCGCCTAGTTTAGATTTTACTTTAAAAGTATAGTTACCTGGCGGCAAATTTTCGAAAGACGCATACGGTTTAGTAAGCCAGTTTGTCCAGTTTTCGTGAAAACCTTCTAGTTTATATTGAAACTCTGAAAAAACATACTTGTTATATTCTGGTATGGCAAACTGAAAAAACAAATTGTTTTCTTTATAATTAAATATGCCTTTTTCCTTTATTGGTTTTTTTATAAACTTACCTTCTGTTTGGGCTACTAACACTTCAGAAAGTACAACTTTATGATTTTTAAATTTTAATCCGTCAACATTAAGCGTGTAGAAACCATCTGTTGTGCCGATAAGAAATTTGGCTTTTGAAATTTTAGTTATGTTTTCATAACCCAACATTGGTTTTGTTATAGATTGCGGTATAGGAATAGATTTTTTTTGTAGTTTATTGCTAAATTTACCAGGCTCGAATAAATGAATAAAGTTTTCTGAAAATAGCCATAAACTTTCGTTATTATTTACAATTATTTTACCCGATGTGTATTGATCGTTTTGAAATATTTGGCTTAAATAAGAGTCTAACTCAAATTTTTTTGTAGCCGAGTTTAATTTATAAACACCTTTTTTATTGGCAAAAAACAATTGTTCATTAAACTTTGCAATAGAAGAATTTTTACTTTTTTCGAGATAATCTAATTTTTTTTGTTCAATAACCGTTGAAAAATTAGTATCGAGTTGTAACTGAAATACACCTTTATATTCGTGATTTACATAGAGTTCATTTTCATTGTAAAACTCGAAATATCGCGATGATAAGTTATAATTTGTTAGCTTGTTCTTAAATTTCCAAATACCGTTTTCTTTTATTAATACCGATAATCCGTAATAATTTCCTTGAAGAATAAGATTGCTGTTTAAAGGAATTTTATTAAACTTCCAAGTGCCTGATGCCGAAAATATTTTAGTCGATTTTTCTTTATTAACAATAAAAGTTCCAGAGTCGTGCCCACAAAAAACCGTTTCATCATGTTCAAATAAAGACCAAACTTGACCCTTTGTACCTTCAACTAATTTAAAATTACTATCTTCATTAAATACTTTATAAAACAATCCTTGATTTGTGCCCACATATAAATCGTTTCCTCTTTTTAAAGTTGCATAAACCGTACCTAGTGTACCTGTTAAATCGGTATAAACTTTTATTGATGAGTTTAAATTAATACAGCTTAAACCATTATCTAATCCTAACCATAAATTCTGATCAAAATCTTCATAAATAGCTAATACTGTATTGTTTATAAGCCCTTTGTTTTGAGAAACATGAAGCTTTACTAGTCCGTTTTCCCCTATAATGTAAATACCTTCAGATATTGTGCCTACAACAAAATCTTTAGTTCCTAATTGATAAACACTATAAATATTATTATTACCTACAATAGTTGATAAATTGGCGTTTTTTACCTCAAAAGAACTGCCTGTATAACTATAAATTCCATCGTTTTGTGTAAATACAATAATTTCGTTTGTAGCATCGAAAAGACCAATAATTTTAGAAGTTGTAGTAATTGCATTTTTTACAGCTAATTGTGCTTTTCCGTTAATAATTTCATATAAACCTTCGCCCAAAACCTGAAAATATACTGAATTGCCAACTTTGTATGATTTAAAAATTTTATTTTTAGATGGTATTGTTGAAACCTTATTTTCAATTGAATCGTAAATATAAATTGCATCTAACGATTGAAATACTACCCAATTTTCGTACGATAAAATATTCCAAAACTGTTCGTCTTCAATTAAATTTAGTTTAAGTGTTTTAGTAATAGAAGTGTATTTTAGCTCGTTTG
>NZ_JAWKMX010000024.1:0-30565 GCF_041392005.1 Flavobacterium sp. | reverse complement strand
TTAAAACCAATGCTTTTGCAACTGCCAAGTTGTTTGATGTAAAGAAAATTGTTCCTAAATACGAAGAAATATATAATAAAGCCTTGCAAATGGTTGAGTTGTAAAAAAGATAGTCTGCATCTATGAAAAATAATAAGTTATATATTATATTATTTTGTATTTTATTTTTTTCATTTTCTAGTTTTTCTCAAACAGAATTTAAAAAGATAAATTTTGAGTTATTGTATAGTAAAAAAAATCCTATAGTTGGTGCAAATATAGTTGTCGAAAATTCTAATCCAATAATAGGAACATCTTCCGATTTAAATGGAAAAGCAGAGCTTGATGTTAAAAATGAGAATGCTAAAGTATTAATTTCTTATTTAGGCCCGAGTGACTTAAATTTTGAAATTGTTAGAAATACTTATTTAATTAAAGTCAACATTCAAAAGAATACTATTATTTTTTACAACAGTAATCTTAAAAAGATAAAAAGAGTCAAAATTGAATGATAATTAATTTAACAAAATCCAAGCAAAATAAAATTAATCTTCCCTAAACTTCCATCGTTTGTGTGTCCAGAAATAATATTCGGGTGCTTCATAAATTTGTTTTTCAACCTCTCTTATAAAAAGCTCGCTAACTTTAAACTCGGGTAAACTATTAATATTATCAGTCATAGGAACAAACGTGGCTTCATAATATCCGCGTTTTATTTTCATTACACGCATATATAGTACATTCATATCTAAATTTCGTGCTAGCATTTCGCCACCAATATGTATGGGCACTTTATGACCCATAAAAGTATCCCAATATTTAGTTCTTGTTCTACCAGGAGTTTGGTCGCTTATAAAGCCATATATACCAAGTATTCCTTTTTGTTGATTTTCGGTAATTATTCTTTTCGTAGATTTTGTATCAATTAATGTAGCATTAAACCTTGAACGTATTTTTCGAACTAAATTATCAATATAAGGATTTTTAATTTTTTTATACACACCAAAACCTTTAAAGCTAGCGTGTGCACCTAATGCTATAGACCATTCCCAGCTGGCATAATGGGCATAAAATAAAATAATACTTTTTTGCTTTTTTTCGTATTCTTTAAAAACATCAAGATTAGTAAATGTAAATCTTTTTTGCATTTCTTTTTCAGATATTGTCATTGTTTTTATCATTTCCATAAAAACATCAACCATATGCTTATAAAATTTTTTTTCTACAATTAATCGTTCATTATTTGATAAATGAGGTAACGTTAAGGCTAAGTTTTTTCTAACAGTTGCTTTTCGGTATCCTACAATTCGGTAGATAAAAAAGCTAATACAATCTGATACAAAGTATAAAATAGGAAACGGTAAAATAGAAATAATCCATAGCAAAGGATAGACAAGAATATAGGCTAATCGCTGCATAAAATTTATTTTTTACAAATATACTTTATTAAAATAGTTTGTATTTGTAATTTTACTAAAATTTTAAAGTATGAATATTGTTTTACTTACTGTAATAGTAGCAAATTGTTTAGCAAGTTTTAAAGGTTTTAACGACACAGCTTTTTTTAGAAAGTACGAGTTTCATATAGGTAGTATAAAAGCAGGAGAACAAATTCGTATGCTTACTTCGGGGTTTCTTCATACCGATATTACGCATTTAGCCTTTAATATGATAACGCTTTATTTTTTTGCACCTGTTGTAATCGAAACTTTTGGAAACACTTTCTTTTTACTTGTATATTTCGGGAGTCTTTTAGCAGGTAATTTACTCACATTTTATATGTATAAAAATGAGTATTCGTATAGAGCAGTAGGAGCATCGGGCGCAGTTATGGGTATTATTTACAGTTCTATATTGCTGTATCCCGAAATGACATTGGGCTTGTTTTTTATTATTCCTATTCCGGGTTATATATTTGGTATTGGTTATTTGCTGTATTCTATTTACGGTATGAAATCGCGTAACGATAATATAGGACATGCAGCTCATTTTGGCGGAGCCATTGGTGGATATTTATTTACACTAATAAAAGCTCCTGTTTTAATTACAACTGAAACTAAAATGGTTGTTTTACTTTTAATTCCTATTATTATTTTGTTTTTTATGCAGCAAAACAAAAAGTTTTAGTTTGGCATAAGAATTGATTTGTCTAATAAAAAACATAAAATGAAAAAAATATTTTTAGTACTCACATTAGTTACAATTATGGTACAAGCACAAGAAATTAAACAAGTTCCTTCTATTTCGGTTAGTGGAGTTGGAAAAATAAAAGTAGTTCCAGACGAAGCTTTAATTACATTAGGTGTAGAAAACAACGGTAAAGATGCCGTTGAAGTTAAAAAACGTAACGACGAAATTGTAGATAGGGTTTTAAAAGCCATTAAAAAACATGCCATTTCAGATAAAGATTTTCAAACGCAACGTGTTTCTTTATACCGAAATCAAGATTATAAAACTAAAAAATATACCTATTACGCTTCGCAAACCTTAACTATAGATTTAAAAGATTTAAAAAAATACGACGAATTAATGATGGATTTGTTAGAAACAGGCATTAATCAAATTCAAGGTGTTCAATTTAAATCCTCTAAAATAAAAGAGTTTGAAGCTCAAGCACGCCAAGAAGCGATGCGCGATGCAAAGAAAAAAGCAGAAGATTATGTTGCAGTACTCAATCAAAAAGTAGGAAAAGCCTTAACTATTTCCGATAATTCACAAACTAATTATCCGCAACCACCAATGTATAGAATGATGAAAGCAGAAGCCATGATGGATGCCGCAGCGCCACAAAGAGAAACATTAGCAGTAGGCGAAATAGAAATACTAAGTACGGTTGCCGTAGTATTTGAGTTACAATAAAATTAAAATCATTTATAAACTAAAAAGACAACTGTTTACAGTTGTCTTTTTTATTAAATTAACGTGAGTTCGATACAAAAAATATTATAAAGCAATGCGTAGCATTGCATAGCTTTTACGCAGAATAGTTTGAAAAAGCTTTGAAAACAGGAGCAAAGCGACGCAAAGTTTTTCAAACGGTTTTAATCAGAGATTAAAAATTCCTCGTAAAAGTGTCCTTTCTTTTGATTCGTTTTCTTTGGACAAGCAAAGACTCGAGGCAAAGCCGAACAGAGCAAAGCTAAAATGAATAATAAAAAGACAAATAAAGTGTAAAGTACTGAAAATGAGAAATACACTTTTAAAAATTAAGTAAAGTTATATCGAACTCACGTTAAATTATAATGTTAAGTAGCGTTTACTAACCCATTTTTCTTCAACGCTAATACGACACCAATTGTCTCTTTCTTCATAAATAAAAACTTCGGTATCTTTTAAAACCGAGCCTATTTTTAAACCGTTTACGCTAGGCAAATTGCGAACATTTAAAATATCGGCATTTACAGTAGCTCTAATAACATCATCGGTATAGCGAGCATAAACCCAATGATCTTTTGACCCCGAAATTTTAAGCCAACCATTTTGCTCGGCATACACCCTTAAAATTGCGCCGTAAGTAGCAGGTTCTCTATCGCTAGTTTTACTATTACTGGTATTAGGACCAATGCGAACATTTAACGATGAAGCCGTAACCGATACATATTTTAATATAGTATAAGAATTAGTATTGGTTTGCCCGCTTAAGGCTTGCTGTACTAAAGGAATAAAATTTTGTTCGCAATCGTTTACTTTGTTTCCACCAAAAAAATTGGTGCCTGGGCACGATTTATTTCCACCGGCGCCATTGTTTCGTACACCATTACTTAATTTAAACCAATGGTGGTACACAATTTTATCAGTATTTACTGGAATGCTAAACTTATAGCAAATTGCAGCAGTAACCCTAATAATTGCTTCTTTTTGAAGTGCTGTCATTGTATCGCCACCAGTATCAAAATTACCTAGATTTTCAATACAAATTGCATTTTGGTTTTGCCCATAAATACAAGCAGGCGAATATTCTAAGTTTCTTCCTGTAAGTATTTTTCCGTCGGGAAAAATGGTAAAATGCTGTCCAATATCCATCCAACCTAACTCATTAACATGGTAATTTTGCATTCCCTTTTGCAATTCAAAATGATTATTTCCTGTAAATAAAGCGTAATTAGGGTTGTAAGTGTGGTGCTGTTGCAAGGTAATTATTGTTCGGGCAACGCGCAAGTTTTTAATATACGTTTCAAACTCGCTAACCGACATTTTAGTAAAATATCTATCCGATTCCATAATAAATTGATTGTTAGTTTGTTATAAATATAATAAAAAAACGAATACAATTCTTTTTTCTGAATAGTTTTGTTGCAATAAAATATTACCATAAATTAGATAGAATCTAATACGTTTCAGGTAATTTACAAGCTATTTAAGTTCAAGTTTTTCAATTCGGTCTCCAAGGGTTATTTTTTTCATTTCTTCTTCTAAGGCAATAAAGTTGTTTTTTTGAACAGTTTTTATTTGTTCTCCTTTTTTTAAAAGATGTATTTCATCGCAAGTGTCGTTAAGTGTCGAAAAAATATGTGATGAAAGCAAAACAATTTTATTGAGTTCTTTTAGTTTTAAAATTATTTCTGTTAAAATTATATTACTCTGAATATCAATGCCATTAAATGGTTCGTCAAAAATAAAGTAGTCATTTTCTTGAAGAAGAATAGCTGTAATTGCAAGTTTTTTCTTCATTCCTGTGGAGTATGTAGATGCGTATTGATTAAGAGGTAAATCAAAAATGTTTTTACTGTCAATTTGTACATTTGTTTTACCACGAGCATTGCAAAGTAACCTAATGTATTCGTTACCTGTTATTTTTGAAAAAAAGAAAGGATCTGTAAGAAGTAAACCTAAATTATTTTTTAAAGGAATTTTATCTGAAATTATTTCGCCATTATAACTTTCTAAACCTGCAATACATCTAAATAGTGTTGTTTTTCCTGCTCCATTTTCGCCTACAATACCATACACTTTTCCTTTTGAAAATTCCATTGAAATGTTTTTCAATACTTTGGTATTACCATAATTTTTGTTTAAGTTATTAATTTTAATCATTCAATAGATATTTTAATTTAGTGATAGATTTTTTGTAAAAAAATGGTAAAATAATCAATAATAAAGGAGGAAACGAGATGGCCAGTGCAATTAAAATGCCTTCTGTTAAATTCATTTCTCTTGGATATGCAGCGTATTTAGCAAAAATTACAGTCCAAAGAAACAAAAGTCCAATTAAAAAAAAGATGAGAATTAATCCGAATTCGTTTGGATAGTATACCAAAAGACTTATTAAAACTGGAATAGCTATAAGTGTAACGTTTTTAGATGCTTTTAAAACTTTATTTCGTAAAAAAACGTTGGGCGATTCGGAATAAATCCAAACATAATATTCATTTTCGGGTTTAATATAGTAACTTATCGATGTTAAAAAAATTAATAAAAAGGCGAAAATTCCCAAATTTAAATTATTAACCTTTATAGCTACAACAGTTAAAACATAAGCAATAAGAAATATGAAAAAGGTTTTTCTAAAACCTGTTGAAAATTCGAAAGGTTTTTTAGAAAAAGGAGTTGGAATTGTTAAATCGAAATTGGTGTGAAAAGAAAATGAAGCAAAAAAAACGGAACACAATAATAAAATACCAGCTTCAAAAAACAAACTTTTGTATAATAAAAATAATACAAAAGGTAAACAAACAATAACATTTTCTAATATTCTTATTTTTATTTTTGTTTTATTTCCAAAAGTGGCTAATAAAAAATCGGTTCTGTTTTTTTCGGAAAGTTTAAATTGCAAGCTAAAGCAAGCTAACAATAGTAAGTATTTAGCAAACGCTGTTTTACTAAACATATATTCTGAAAGCAAAACAAATACTAGTAAGCCTAAAAGATAACCTAGAAAAGGATCGAGTCCTGTTTCTTTAATCTTTCGGTTTGTCATTACAAATTGTAAGTTAAAATAATCTTTCATGTTATGCTTAAGCTTTTTTATAATAGCTTACAGCGTTTTGCGAACCAAAAATAAACTAAATTCCCAAATAATTACTAGGTGTAATTTGCTTCAATTCGTTTTTAATTGCCTCAGAAACATTAAGCGTTTCAATAAAGCTATGAATCGCATTTTTATTAATAACTGTATTTGTTCTTGTTAGTTCTTTTAGTGTTTCATACGGATTAGGATAACCTTCTCTCCTTAAAATAGTTTGAATCGCCTCGGCTACAACTGCCCAGTTTTTCTCTAAATCTTCTGCAAATTTAGCTTCGTTTAACAATAATTTGTTCAACCCTTTCAAGGTAGCTTCAAAAGCGATAATTGTATGTCCAAACGGTACGCCTACATTTCGTAAAACCGTACTATCGGTTAAATCGCGTTGTAATCTAGAAATTGGTAATTTAGCCGATAAATGTTCGAAAAGAGCATTGGCAATTCCTAAATTTCCTTCGCTATTTTCAAAATCAATTGGGTTAACTTTATGCGGCATCGCACTTGAACCAATTTCGCCAGTTCTTATTTTTTGCTTAAAATAATCCATAGATACATACGTCCAAATATCTCTGTCCAAATCAATTAAAATAGTATTAATTCGTTTTAAAGCATCAAAAAATGCAGCAAAATGGTCGTAATGTTCAATTTGTGTGGTTGGAAAAGAATGGTGTAAACCTAAACTGTCTTCTACGAATTTTGTTCCAAACGCTTTCCAATCAATACTTGGATAAGCAATTTTATGCGCATTATAATTACCTGTAGCACCACCAAACTTAGCCGCAAAAGGAACATTAAATAGCAAACGCATTTGCTCTTCTAATCGTTCTACAAACACTAAAATTTCTTTTCCCAATCGAGTAGGAGAGGCAGGTTGACCGTGAGTACGAGCCAACATAGGTACATTATTCCATTCAACAGATAAATCTTTTAACTTTTGAATAACAGCAACTAAACTAGGTAAATACACATTTTCAAAAGCTTCCTTGGTAGAAAGTGGAATCGCGGTGTTATTAATATCTTGTGAGGTTAACCCAAAATGAATAAATTCTTTATATTTTTCCAAACCTAAAGCATCGAATTTATGTTTAATAAAATATTCTACTGCTTTAACATCGTGATTGGTCGTTTTTTCTGTTTCTTTTATCCAAAGCGCATCTTTCGTAGAAAAGTTTTGATAAATAGTACGTAATTCTGGAAAAATTGAGGAATTAATTGCTGTCAATTGAGGAATTCCTGCTTCGCAAAGCGCAATAAAATATTCGACTTCTACTAATACACGATATTTTAGTAAAGCTTCTTCCGAAAAATAAGGTGCTAAGTTTTGAGTCTTATTTCGATAACGACCATCGACTGGCGAAATAGCATTTAGTTCAGTAAGTTGTTGCATTGTTGAGTTGTATTTTTTGAAGATGCAAATTTAGTAATAAGTGATAAGTTATGAGTTATAAGTCATCAGTTTTTTCTGAAAAAATTCAACTTTCGACTTTCAACTTTTAACCAACAACCCTTTTACAATTTCCATTCCTTCACTTGCTGACATTTTCATTATATGAACACGCTTTTCATCTACTTTATCAAAATCAGGATTTGCGTCGATATAAATTATCGGCACATTGGTTTTAGGATATTCAATTAAACTTGCCGCTGGATATACTTGCAACGATGTGCCAATTACCAATAATATATCAGCCGTTGCCGCCAATTGAACTGCTTCATTAAACAACGGAACAGCTTCGCCAAACCAAACTATTGCAGGTCGCAATTGCTCGCCATTTTCGTTTACATCGCCTATTTTTACATCATCTTCCCAAAAAATGGATTCGTTTTCCGAAAATTCTCCTCGCACTTTTTTCAATTCGCCATGTAAATGCAAAACGTTTGTACTTGCGGCACGTTCATGCAAATCATCTACATTTTGCGTAATAATGGTAATTTCAAAATAATTTTCTAATTCGGCTAAAATGCAATGCGCCGCATTAGGTAACACTTCTTTTAATTGCTTTCTACGTTGATTATAAAAATCCAAAACCAATTCCGGATTGTTTTGCCAACCTTCTGGCGAAGCTACTTCCATAACATCATGACCTTCCCAAAGCCCGTTGGCATCGCGAAAGGTTTTTATGCCACTTTCGGCACTAATGCCAGCACCAGTTAATACCACTAATTTTTTCATTAAAAATTAAAATTACTTACTTTGCATTAAAGATAACAATAAATGAATACCAAAGAAAAGGCACTTTTAGAATATTTACAAGGTTTTATAACCGAAAACCGAAAAGAGGGTTTTAAACGTGTTCTACAAAACAGAACTCAACATTTTACAATTGCTATAGAAGATGTGTATCAATTGCACAACACTAGTGCTGTTATGCGAAGCTGCGAAGTGTTTGGTATTCAAGAGCTACACGTAATTGAGCAAAAATTTGGCAAACGCATTGATAAAGAAATTGCAATGGGTGCTCAAAAATGGGTCGATGTTAATCGGTATTCAACCATTCAAAGTTGTATTGATGCTGTTAAAAGCAAAGGCTATCAAATAATTGCTACAACACCACATAACAATTCTTGTTTATTACAAGATTTTGACATTACAAAGCCTTCAGCCTTATTTTTTGGCACAGAAAAAGAAGGATTATCTGAAGAAATAATGCAGCAAGCCGATGGATTTGTTAAAATTCCGATGGTTGGCTTTACCGAAAGTTTAAATATTTCGGTTTCGGCAGCTATAATCATTCAAGATATTACAGCTCGTTTGCGTCGATCAAACTTGCAATGGCAATTAACCGAAGAAGAAATATTTGAAAAAACTTTAGACTGGACGCGTAAATCGATAAAAGATATTGATTTTATTGAGAAGAAGTTTTATGAATTATGAATTAGATAATTTGGAAATTTGAAAATGAGTGAGTTTTCAGTTTTCAGTTTACAGTAGCAGTACGCAAACTTGTCACTCCGTAGGAGTCTGGTTTTTGTTAGTCATTAGCGAATTAGTCAATTTGAAAATTTGAAAATGAGTGAGTTTTCAGTTTTCAGTTTACAGTAGCAGTACGCAAACTTGTCACTCCGTAGGAGTCTGGTTTTTGTTAGTCATTAGCGAATTAGTCAATTTGAAAATTTGAAAATGAGTGATTAGCTGTGAGCTGCTAACTAAAAAATAACTTGAAACTTGAAACTATAAAATATGAAATATAAATTACTTTTCAACTTTCAACTTTCAACTTTTGACTTTTGACTTTCAACTTTCAACTTTCAACATAAACTATTTATTCTTCTTCAAAATTTTATACTCTTCATAACAAGCGCTAATAGCATCTAAAATTTGCAAATCGTTAGCGGTTTTAATAAAATATTCAGAGTAGTTACAGTTTTGTAAAATTAAAGGAATATCGTCTTTATCAACTTCTAAAAGGGCTGCTATTGTTTGCCTATCATATTTTGTGGCTAATAAATCGCGAATGGTATTGTCTTTCTTTATTTCTTTCAACTTTCGCATTTCTCTTGGTCGTTTACCAAAAACATTATACAGAAAATCGGCAGGATTAAAAACAGATTGTAATACTTTTGTTACCGCATTAGGCGATTTATCGCCTACTTCGTAGCCAGCGTCTAAGCCCGATATGCTATAGCGTTTATTTTCAACAATAGGAATAAGGCGAGTATCAACCTCTACATATCCTGTTAAATTATATTGCTTAATAACAACTTCTTCTAGTGCAAATGCTTTTTCGGTTAATGCTACTTTTGCTGTTTTGTTTTTTATCCAATCGTTAGTAACTCTAACCTTAATAGTTTCAAACCCTAAATACGAAAACAAAAGAGTATCGTTTGCTTGCGCCATTATTTCGAATAAGCCATTGCCGTCAGATACCGTTCCTTTTACTTTTGTGGTATTAATGATATGAACATTATTCATGGGTAATAATGTTTGAGAGTTTAAAACAGTACCTTTTATAACATGCACAATGGTATCGTTTTGCGAAAAACAAACGCTAGTTGTATATAAAAAGAAAAAAACTATAAAATATCGCATATACATAATCAATGTTTCAAAAATACAAATCAAAATGAGATATTTTATAGTTTTAGGTTAGTTTTATCAGAAAATTAACGCTTTTTGTTCGCTAATACTAACTTCTTCTTGAACGTTTTGCTTTTTCAAAAAAACCTTTAGAATTGTCGGTAGCACTGCGTCGTCCTCTTTTTTCGCCAGTAGGTTTGCTATCATTTTTTCTATCGCTACGCTTTCTACCTGCTGTTTCATTTTTTCTACCAGAAAATTCGCTGCGTCTTCCGCCATCGCGTCTTCCACCATCTTTTCTGCTACTACGGCCACCATGGTCTCTGCGGCTATTGTTACGACTGCCGTCGTTTTTAGAAATTTCTACATTAATTTTTCGACCTTCAACTGTAATGTTGTTTAATGTTTCCATTACTTTGTCAACATGTTCAGCATCAGTATTAAAAAAAGAAAATCCTTCTTTTACATCTACTTTAAAAACATCGTCTCTACCAAATTCTAAAGTGTCACGTAAAAAATCTTTTAACGACATCCAGTCAAAATTATCGCGAGAGCCTATATTTATAAAGTAACGAACAGCACCTTCGCTTGGCGCTTGTTCTCTAGAATTGCCAACAGAAACAGCGCTTAAATCTCTCGATTTTCTGTAGTAGGCTAAAAATCGGTTAAATTCTACCGAAACCATTCGTTTTATAAGTTCTTCTTTTGGTAATTCTTTTAAAACTTCTTCAATAGCAGGTAAATACTTATCAATTTCGTGGTCAACTGCTACATCTTTAATTCGGTTTGCTAAGTGAAATAACTGAATTTCGCAAATTTCCATTCCAGACGGAATAGGTTTTTCTTCAAACTTTGTTTTAATTATTTTTTCAATTTGATGAATTTTTCGCAACTCACTTTTTGTAATAATAACCATTGAAGTACCCGATTTTCCAGCACGACCTGTACGACCAGAACGGTGTGTGTAGGTTTCTATTTCGTCTGGTAATTGGTAGTTAATAACGTGTGTAATATCATCTACATCAATACCACGAGCAGCAACATCAGTAGCTACAAGCATTTGAATTTGTCTGCCACGAAAAGACTTCATTACACCATCTCTTTGTGCTTGCGATAAATCGCCGTGTAATGCAGCCGCATTATAACCATCTTCAATTAATTTATCGGCAATGGCTTGCGTGTCGCGTTTGGTTCTACAAAATACAACCGAAAAAATATCCGGATTAGCATCGGCCAAACGTTTTAATGCAGCATAACGATCGCGACCACTAACCAAATAAAATTCGTGCGATACATTTTCGTTACCCGAGTTTTTATGCCCTACAGTAATTTCAACAGGTTGGTGCATAAATTGTTTAGCAATACTAGCTACTTCTTTAGGCATTGTAGCCGAAAATAACCAAGTCGATTTTTCTTCTGGAGTATCGGCTAAAATAGAAGTAATATCTTCATAAAAGCCCATGTTTAGCATTTCATCGGCTTCATCTAAAACACAATAATCGATGTTCTTAATGTTAACCATTCCACGGTTAATCATATCTTGCATTCTGCCAGGTGTAGCTACAATAATTTGTGCACCACGTTTTACTTCTTTTGCTTGTTCGGTAATGCTTGCGCCACCATAAACAGCTACAGTATGTAATCCTTTAACGTATTTAGAATACAGTTTAATTTCGTTGGTAATTTGCAAACACAACTCCCTTGTTGGAGAAAGAATTAATGCTTGTGTGTTACGATTTTCGGCATCAATTTTTTGAATAAGAGGAAAACCAAATGCTGCGGTTTTACCTGTTCCTGTTTGTGCCAATGCAACAATATCAGTGTCTTTTTCTAATAAAATAGGAATCGCCTTTTCCTGTACTTCCGATGGATTTTCAAATCCAAGATCTTTAATCGCGAGCAATAGCGATTCGTTAAGACCTAATTGTTCAAATTTATTCATTATAATTTTTAAAATTGGGTGCAAAGGTAGTTAAAAGTTATCAGTTTAGCGATATGGGCTATTACTTTTTTAAATTTTAATTTTGTTGAAAATCAATCTGTTTTATACTATAAATGTCAAAAGTCAAAAGTCAAAAGTCAAAAGTCAAAAGTCAAAAGTCAAAAGTCGAAAGTAAACTCATAACTCATAATTGACTAATTCGCTAATTCGCTAATCGCTTACAGCTAAAAGCTAACCGCTAATAAAAATACTAAAAAACAACAAACAAAGAAACCGAAAGTTAAAATTTCTTCTAACTTCCAGTTTCTTGTTAAATACAAACTGTAAACCGTTAACTGTAAACTAATAAACTGTATCTGTTTAGACTTAAAATATAAAAATGTAAAAAATAAGAGAAATAATATCTTTGCAAAATGATTGAAGTTTTAGATTTTATAGGTGTTTTTGTTTTTGCTATTTCGGGCGTTTTAACGGCAATTAATAAAAAACTCGATTTGTTTGGGGTATTCATAATTGCTTTTGTAACGGCACTAGGTGGTGGAACTTTGCGCGATACTTTAATAGGCAGAACACCAGTTGGCTGGATGCAAGATGTAAATTATGTGTATCTTATACTAATTGCATATATTGTAGCTATTTTGTTTCGCAATTATTTAAATAAACTTCGAATATCGTTATTCCTTTTTGATACTATTGGTTTAGGTGTTTTTACATTAATTGGTATAGAAAAAGGGTTAGCCTTCGGTTTGCACCCAATAATTTGTATTGCATTGGGAACAATTACAGCAACTTTTGGCGGATTAATTCGCGATATTTTGTGTAACGAAATTCCACTTTTATTACAAAAAGGAACTATTTATGCTACGATTTGCATAATTGGCGGTTTGGTATTTTTTATTTTACGAAAAGTAGGCTTAGAAGATTCAGTAAATGAATTGATAACTTCAATTTTAATAATTGTAGTTCGATTAGGAGCCGTTCGTTATAATTGGAGTTTACCTGTTTTACAAATAAAACCTTAAATATTTTCTAAAAAAGCAATCAATTTTCTTGTAGCAATACCACGATGGCTTAGTGCTGCTTTTTCACTCATTTCCATCTCGGCAAAGGTTTTATCAAATCCTTCTGGAACAAAAATAGGATCATAACCAAAACCTTTTGCTCCTTTTTTTTCTTCAATTATTTTGCCTTTTACAATTCCTTCAAATAAGTGTTGCTCGTTGTTAATACGGAGTGCAATTATGGTTTTAAATTGCGCATCTCTATTGTTTTTATTTTTTAAACTTTCAAGAAGTTTGTTCATATTATCATCAGCATTTTTTTGTTCGCCAGCATAACGTGCCGAATACACACCAGGCGCACCATTTAAAGCACCAACTTCTAAACCGGTATCGTCTGCAAAACAATTGTAACCGTATTTTTTGCTAACATAATTGGCTTTAAAAATAGCATTTCCTTCAATAGTTTCAGCGGTTTCAGGTATATCTTCAAAACATCCAATATCTTCTAAACTCAATAGTTTAATAGAAGCAGAAAGTAACTGTTTAATCTCGGAAATTTTATTTTTATTAGTAGAGGCAAAAACAATCGTCATAAAAATGAATTTTAAATTTAGCTCAAAAATAAGAAAACGATTTCTAAAAAAATGAACTCCAAATAAATTATTAAAAAGTAAAATTTATTATTATTTTTGTCCCGTTTTTAAAACACTTTTAAATTATGGTAAAAGATTTATTTGCAAGAATACAAGATAATAAAGGACCGTTAGGAAAATGGGCTTCGCAAGCAGAAGGGTATTATGTATTTCCAAAGTTAGAAGGCGATTTAGGTCCACGAATGAAGTTTCATGGAAAAGAAATTTTAAACTGGAGTATTAACGACTATTTAGGTTTAGCCAATCATCCAGAAATTAGAAAAGCCGATGCAGAAGCTGCGCAACAATGGGGAGCCGCTTACCCAATGGGAGCTCGAATGATGAGTGGTCATACAACCTATCATGAACAATTGCAAAATGAATTGGCAGCTTTTGTTCAAAAAGAAGCCGCTTACTTATTAAACTTTGGTTATCAAGGTATGGTATCAATTATTGATGCTTTAGTAACCAAAAACGATATTATTGTGTACGATGTAGATTCGCATGCTTGTATTATAGATGGCGTTCGTTTACACATGGGTAAACGTTTTACCTATAAACACAACGATTTAGAAAGTATGGAGAAAAACCTGCAACGTGCAACCAAAATGGCAGAAGAAACAGGCGGTGGAATTCTTTTTATTACCGAAGGTGTTTTTGGTATGCGTGGGCAACAAGGAAAGTTAAAAGAAATTGTAGAAATGAAGAAAAAATACAATTTTAGACTTTTAGTTGACGATGCTCATGGTTTTGGAACATTAGGTAAAACCGGTGCTGGAGCAGGAGAGGAGCAAGGCTGCCAAGAAGGTATAGATGTGTATTTCTCAACATTTGCAAAATCAATGGCAAGTATTGGTGCTTTTGTGGCTGCTGATAAAGATATTATCGATTATTTAAAATACAATTTACGTTCGCAAATGTTTGCTAAATCGTTACCAATGATTCAAACTATTGGTGCTTTAAAACGATTGGAAATGTTGCGTACCATGCCCGAATTAAAAAACAAACTTTGGGAAAACGTAAACGCACTACAAAACGGTTTAAAAGAAAAAGGCTTTAATATTGGCGATACCAATACTTGTGTAACTCCAGTTTATCTTGAAGGTTCTATACCAGAAGCAATGGTAATGGTAAACGATTTACGCGAAAATTATGGCATTTTCTTATCAATTGTTGTATATCCAGTAATTCCAAAAGGAATTATTTTATTGCGAATGATACCAACGGCTTCGCATACTATGCAAGATATTGAAGATACATTAGCCGCATTTGAAGCTATTCGTGAAAAATTAGTTAATGGAACTTATAAAAAATTAGCAGAAGCTAATGTTGAAAACGTTGAATAAATAAACCTTGTTGGGTGTAATTAAAATAGGTAATTATTTCCGTCAGTTTGAGTGATTTTTGATAGAAAATCGTATCGAAAACTAGGAAGAATTACTTTCAAATCGATTCTCGATATAAAATTCTAAAAGAATTTTACTCGAATTGACGATTTGGAGTAATTGCACCCAACGGGTTAAATAAAGCATTTTACGACTATAATCAAATCCACCCTAATAAGGTGGGTTTTTTTATTGATTATTTCTTGTTAAATTTTGCATGGTATAAAAATTGTAGTATTTTTATCTAAATAAATTAAAAGCCTTAGTATGAAATTAGTACCTTTAAATTTTAAGTACAGAAAAACGGTACATTATACATTACTCGTTTGTATTATATTGCTTCAGGTTTTATTAGTAATTTTCTTTTATAACGAAATTGTTAATGAAAGAAAATTAGACGAAATAGAGAAAAAAATTGATAGAAGCAAACAACTTAAAGAGTATTTAGCGACTACACAAACCGATCTTTTTAATGCTCAACAAGGTTTTCAATCGTTATTGGTTAAAAACGAAGATTCGTTATTAAAACAATATAAAAATTCTTTACAAAAGTTTAATACAAGCCTTAACACTTTAACCGATTCTACATTTGTGTTTCCAGAGTTTAAAAAACTTGAAATAGCCGATACTTTACAAATAGATAAAGACAATTTTAAAAATATGATTGATTCTATTGTAAATGAAAAAACAAAATTAGAATCGTTTAATTTAGAAGACTTAAACATTCAATCCTACAACTATAAAGATGTACTCAATAGTATTGATGTACAATCAACAGTTGAAGTAGATAGTGTGAAGAAAAAAGGTCTTTTTGGGAGAATTGGTAGCGCATTAAAAGGCGATGTTGATGTGCAAAAAGAAAAAGTAAATGTGGTAGTTACTATGAAATTTGGCAAACAGCTAAGTTCGGGTACTATTCAAGAGCAAATGGCCAAAATTTTTGAAAACACTAACAACTACTATAGCAGTAAAATTGTAAGTTTACGCAATCAAATGCAGAAATTAAAAAATGGTGAAAAATCATTTTTAGCAAGAAATAACGAACTTTTAGAATACAGTAACTCACTTTTAAATATTTATACCACTTCAATTAGTAAATTGCAAGACAATTTAGTAGAACAATTTACCACACAATATAAAACCAACAAATCCATACGAAATTTTGCAGTTATAGGTTTAATAATTATAATGTTAGTAGTGTCGTTAGCATTAGGTTACTTAACAAAAATAGCTTTTGAATATGAAGATAGGCTAGAAAAAGCGAACGAAGAAATTTCAAACAACTTAAGTTTTAAAAATAGAATATTAGGTATGCTATCACACGAAATACGTTCGCCATTAAATATTATTTCAATTATTTCTAAAAAAATATTAAATACAACAAAAGACGATAGTATAAAACAAAACTTAAACTCGGTATATTTTACAACCAATTCGCTAAAGTTTCAAGCAAACCAAATATTAGAATACACAAAAGGAGAATTTCAAAAAGCCGAATTAAAGCCTACGCATTTTAATGTTAACGATGAAGTAACCAATATTTTAGAAGCCTTACGAGCGAATGTTGAAAGTGGCGGAAACAAACTACTTGTAAAAAACACTATTCCAGCAGATTTAACAGTAAATTCAGATGCGGTAAAAATTCATCAATTGTTTTTAAATTTAGTAGGAAATGCTAATAAATTTACGTCTAACGGAACTATTGAAGTTTTTACTGCAATTACACAAAATTCAGATAAAAATTGTAAATTAGAAGCAGAAATTTCCGATACGGGTTCTGGTATTTCAAAAGACGATTTAAATAAAATTTTTGATTTGTATTACCAAGGTGTTATATCGGAAAAAGTTAAAAACTTAGGCGCAGGATTAGGATTAAATCTCTGCAAAGAAATTGTAGAACTTTATAATGGCACGATTCGTGTAGATAGCGAATTAGGCAAAGGAACAAAAGTAACATTCTCTTTGTATTTAGATAAATAAAATGGAAGAAAAAACAAGTAATTTACGGTTTTTACTAGCCGATGATCATTCTATAATTAGACAAGGTTTAGAACTATTAATAGAAGAAGAATTTTTAAGTGCAGAAGTACAACAAGTAGGCAATATAAAAGAAGTTTTGCATAAACTTAACGAAACAACTTTCGATATTTTAGTATTAGATATTAGTTTTCCCGATGGAAACTCGTTAAGTTATTTACCCAATATTTTAGAAATTCAACCCAAATTAAAAATTTTAATTTTCACAGCTTTTGAAGAAGATTTGTATGCGCTACGGTATATAAAAGCAGGTGCTGTAGGTTATTTAAACAAATTAAGCGAAGAAAAAGAAATAAAAACTGCATTACAAAACTTAGTAATTAAAGGCAAACATATTTCGCCTAACATTCAAGAACAAATACTGGAAAGTTATTTAAAAAAAACACCTTTAAATCCATTAGACAAACTTTCTGATAGAGAAATGGAAGTAGCTACTTTGCTAGTAAAAGGCTATGGCAATTTAGAGGTTTCTACAAAACTAGATATTAAACAAAATACCATTAGTACTTTAAAAAGCCGTGTATTTCAAAAGCTAGAAATTCAAAATTTACCAGAACTTATTCAAATTTTTAACGTTTATTTTGAAGAATAATCACCCTTGTAGAAAAAAATCTACACACAATTAATTTTATATCTACATAATTTTTACACTAACACTAATAAATTTGTTACAGAAACAACATTAATTAGTTAGATTGTTATGTATGATTCAAACAAAATAAGTTTTTTAATTGTTGATACACAAAGTGTAGTCAGACAAGGTTTACGCAGTATCATAAAGTCAAATTATCCTTTTGCCGATATATACTGTGCCGATACTATATGTAAAGCCGAAGAAAGCATAAAAAACAATTCAATTAGCTTTTTAATAATTGATGTACAATGCTGTAATGGCGATGCAAAAGCTTTTTTAAATAGAACTATGGAGTTAACAGTAAAACCAAAGGTATTAGTATTTACTAATTTAACCGAAAGTCACTATATTTTAAGTTTAATAAAAGCTGGAATTTCAGGGTTTTTAGGTAAAAAATCACAATTAGCTGAAATAAAATTAGCATTAGACGAAATTATGTTTAAAGGAAAATATTTTTCGCAACATATTCAAGAAAAAATGCTAAACAATTATATTTCACAAGATGAAACACTTAATGCTTTTGAAGATTTGTCTGAACGAGAAATTGAAATAACAAGACTTTTAGCTCATGGAAAGGCAAATTCTGAAATTTCAGAAATTTTGAGTATAAGACAAAATACAGTAAGCACTATTAAAAAAAGAATTTTTAAGAAAGTTGGTATCGATAATTTAGTAGAACTCGTATCTTTTTATAAAAACTATTCTGGAGCAAGTTCTTCAATGTATTAAAACAATTGTTTTTAGTTTAAAATTGTGTTGATAAGGCAAAGTTTGTTAGGTTTTAATGGTTATAATTTTGCCTAAAAGGGATTTTTTAAATCCCTTTTTTTTATACAATATATTTTAAATAAGTGCACCTACGTTTATTAATTTTAGGGTTAAAATTTTTCCATAAATTGTGCATAGCATGGTTTTCTTCTAATTCTGGTGTTCGAATACAAGTAGTAATGTTTTTGGCTTTAAAAACATCGTAAAAAACATCAAACTGAATGGCCGTTACACCTTTGTTTTGATAATCGGGGTGAACACCTATTAAATAAAATGCTACTTCTTTAGCATGTTTTTTTGCTTGTAACAAATGCCACCAGCCAAAAGGGAAGAGTTTTCCATTAGCTTTTTGTAAAGCTTTAGCAAAGCTGGGCATTACTATAACAAAAGAAATTATTTTATCATTTTTATCAACAACAAATTTTATATATTCGGGGTTAATAAAACCAATGTGTTTTTTCTTTATATAATTAATTTGCGCTTGCGTAATTGGAACAAACGATTGAAGTTTTTCGTAACTTACATTAAACAATTCAAACATTTCATCAACATAAGGCATTATTTCTTTTGTTGTTTTAAAGTTTAAAGCTCGTAACGAATAGCGTTCTTGTATCATTTTACTAGCTCGTTTATAAGGAGCAATATCGACATCTAGCATAGAAAAAACACTTTCTTGGTATTGTTTTTCAACGGCAAAACCAAGTTGTTCAAAATGTGTTTTATAATAGGGCATACTGTACCACGAAATCATAGTGCCAATTTGGTCGTAACCTTCGGTTAAAACCCCAACTTTATCTAAATTAGAAAAACCAAGCGGCCCTTCTATATGGTTCATGCCTTTTTCTTTACCAAATTCGGTTACTTTATTTAATAATGCTTCCGTAACGTTAACATCGTCAATAACATCAAACCAGCCAAATCGTGTTTTCTTTTTGTTTAATGTTTTAACTTCTTCCCAATTTATTATTGCGGCAACTTTCCCTACAATTTTATTGTTTTTATAGGCTAAGTATAATTCTATATCGCAATTTTTTAAATTTGGGTTTTTCTCTTTATCAAAAGTAGCTAACTCTTCTGAAATTAATGGTGGAACCCAATATTTATTACCTTTAAAAAGCGTAAATTGAAAATTTACAAATTCTTTTAATTCTTTTGGCGTAGTTACTTTTTTTATTACAATCATAAATATATTTAAGCCGTTATTTTTAATTTTAATACAAAGATTATTTATTCAAATTGGTCTAATCGTTTTTGTTGCTGTTTTTTTTCTTTATCGGCTTTTTTCTTCATTTTTTTATCCATTTTACTGCCATTGTCTTTTTCAATTTTTACAGGAACGTACAAATCGTCGAAGCGCCAAGAAAAGCCTATACCACCATAAATAATTTCGGGTGTGCTTTTTAAACTTTTTCCAATAGAAGCATCAATTTGCATAAATTTATCAAATAGAAAAGCGGCGCCAATTCTAAAAATTCCATCAGAATAATAATCGCCGTTATAACCTTGGTTTTCTATAAAACCCGACCATTTTTCGTTAAACCCACGAGTAAGTGTTAAAATATAATTTATTGAAGCAAAATCGGTTCCTATTTTATCGTAAGTAATATTGGTAACTAATACCCATCGAGAACCAAAATGATTTTGCGCAATTAAAGTTGCTTTTGGACTAAAAGAAGGGTTTTCTATAGAATCTGGTGCATAATCAAACGGATTATCGCCAACACCAAAATTAACACCGGCATAACCCGCAACAGCAGGAATAAATTGACGCCACTTGAAACGATGATTGGCTTTCCAGCTATACAAATTTGGTTTTTCTTCATAATTTTTAAACGGATCATATACTAAATATTTAGCACCTAGTGTTAACTGTTTTATGCCACTTCTTTTTTCATTTAAAAACGGAGAAGTATAATTGTCTTTTTGGTATTGAATTTCTCCTATTACTTCTAATTCTTCTTTCCAAACGCCATACCTAAGTGCTAATTCGCCAATAATTCCATTAGCTTTGTAGCCTAAAACGTCGTGGTTTTCGCTATTATAATTTATGCCAAATTCGGTCTGAACAATAGTTTTTCCTACTGCAAACGCCATCATTGATTTTCCAGGACGATTCGAATTTATTTCGTCTGTAAATTGAGCAAAACACGTAGTTATGAATAAAAAAGAAAGCGAAACGACAAGATTAAAAATTTTCATACGGTATAGTTTAGATGTCAAAAATAATATTTTATAATAATTTTAAGAAACTATTTAATTTAAAAATAGACATATAATAGTATATTTGAAAATTAAATGATTAAAAAATGGATACAGCTTCTATTCCCAGTTTTTTTAGAACGCTATTAATAATAATTTTGGGGTACTATTTATTTAAGTTTTTAGCCCGAATTTTTGCTCCTATACTAATTCAAAAGGCAGCTAATAAAGTGCAACAAAAAATGGAAAATGAAATGCGAAAACAACAACAACAATATACAAATACACAAAATGAAAAATCAAGAGTTTCTACCGAAAAACCAAAAGAAAAAAAGAAAGTAGGCGAGTATATTGATTTTGAAGAAATAGAATAATATAATTATTAATTCAGTAGTTTTCTTAAGGATGTTGGTTTACCAATGTCCTTTTTTTATGTACTTTAGCAAACTAAAATTAACTTATATGCAAAAATTAAAATCGTTTTGGCCACACGCTGCAGCATTAATTGGTTTTATTGTAGTGGCACTTATTTATTTTCATCCTGTTTTAGAAGGAAAAACCATTTACCAGTCCGATATTGTGCAATATACAGGAATGGCAAAAGAGCAAAACGATTTTAGAAATAAAACAGGCGAAGAACCTTACTGGACGAACAGTGCTTTTGGCGGAATGCCAACCTATCAATTAGGAGCAAAATATCCGCATAATTACATAAAACAACTCGATTCGCTTTTACGTTTTTTACCGCGCCCGGCCGATTATCTTTTTCTATACTTTTTAGGGTTTTATGTTTTATTAATGGTGTTAAAAATAGATCCACTTAAGGCATTTTTTGGGGCATTAGCCTTTGGTTTGTCCACTTATCTAATTATAATTTTAGGTGTAGGGCACAATGCAAAAGCTCATGCAATAGCATATTTTCCTATGGTTTTAGCGGGTGTATTGTTAGTTTTTAAGAAACGATACATTTTAGGTGGAATATTAACAATGTTAGCTACTGCATTAGAAATTCAAGCCAATCATTTTCAAATGACGTATTATTTATTGTTATTACTTGTAGTTGTAGGAATTTATTTTTCCATTCAATTTATAAAAGAAAAGCAGTTTAAAGAATTAGCAAAAATTATTGGAGTTTTTAGTATTTCGGCAATTTTAGCAATAGGGGTTAATGCAACTAATTTAATGGCAACGTCCGAATATGCAAAATTTTCTACCCGCAGTAATAGCGAATTAACTTTTAACCCAGATGGCACACCTAAAATAAATAATAATGCTATGAGCTACGACTATATTACAGAGTATAGTTATGGTGTTGCAGAAAGTTTAAATTTAATTGCGCCTCGCTTATTTGGTGGTTCTAATCACGAAAGTTTAAGTGAAAATTCTAATATGTATCAGTTTTTGTTAAAACAAGGTTTACAACCGCACGAGGCAAAAGAAGTATCGCAGCAAATGCCTACTTATTGGGGAAGTCAACCTATAGTAGCAGCACCAGCCTATATAGGCATTGTAGTGTTTTTCTTTTTTGTGGTTGCGTTATTTATACCTAATAGAAAAAAACTAAAAACGGCACTTACTATAGGTGCTGCACTAGCATTATTGTTGTCGTGGGGCAAAAACTTTTCAATACTAACCGATTTATTTATAGATTATATTCCATTATATAACAAGTTTAGAGCTGTATCTTCTATACAAGTAGTGCTAGAACTTTGTGTTCCGGCATTGGCAACACTTGGATTTTATCAATTTTTTAAAGTGGATAAAACATTACAATGGAAAATACTTGTAAAAACAGCAAGTGTTGTAGGTGGTATTTTGGTATTTCTTTTTTTAATTAAAGGATTTTTTGATTTTTCTGGCGGAAACGATGCTTATTATAGTCAAGCGTATGGAATGGAATTTATGCAAGCACTACGAGACGATAGAGCTGCTATGTACACATCAGATGTATTGCGTTCTATGGGGTTTGCATTAGTTGTATGGGTGTTGTTATATTTAGTAAACAAAGAAAAATTAAAACAACTAACCGCAGTTTTATTAATAGGAATATTAATGGTAGCCGATTTGTTTTTTATAGACAAAAACTATGTAAATAAAGATAGTTTTGTTGCTAAAAACCAAATGGAGCAACCTTTTCAATTAACCCAAGTTGATAAAGAAATACTAAAAGATACAACTCATTTTAGGGTATATGACGAATCCGAAGGATTAAACGGAGCTCGAACTTCCTATTTTCATAAATCCTTAGGAGGTTACCATGCCGCCAAACCACGAAGAATACAAGAACTGGCATCGTATCAATTAGCTAATAAAAATTTAAGTGTTTTTAGTATGCTAAATGTAAAATACATACTTGTAGATGATGAAAAAGAAGGAAGAGTAGCCATGTTAAATCCAACAGCAAATGGTAATGCTTGGTTTGTAAATGCAATTAAAGAAGTAAGCACCGCTAATGAAGAAATGAAGTTGTTAGATGAATTGCCAACAAAAGATGTTGCAGTAATCAACACATCGAAGGTTAAACTTTCAAAAACCGAGTTTAAACGAGATAGTTTAGCCACAATACAATTAGAAACCTACAAACCAAATTACTTAAAATATAAAACTAACAACACAAACGATGGTTTTGCTGTATTTTCAGAAAATTATTACGAAAATGGTTGGAAAGCAACTATAGATGGAAAACAAACACCTATTTATAATGTAGATTATGTATTAAGAGGTATATATATTCCAGCAGGAAACCACACTGTTGAGTTTACATTTAAACCTGAAGTGGTACAAAAAGGAAGTATAATAGCTTTACTAAGTTCGGTTATTATGATTTTACTTATTGCTATTGGCCTATATTTTGAAAAGAGGAGTAAAGCAAAAATTATTTAAAATGACAGAAACTATTATTAGTATATGTTTAGGTATAGGTTTAGCCGCTGCCGCTGGTTTTCGAGTATTTGTACCGCTTTTTGTGCTAAGTTTAGCAACGCATTTTGGCTATGTTCCTGTTGGAGAGTCATTTACTTGGATAGGCAGTACAACCGCAATAATTTGTTTAGGAATTGCTACAATAGTAGAAATTTTTGCCTATTTTATTCCGTATATCGATAATTTATTAGACAGTTTAGCAATTCCATTAGCTAGTATTGCCGGAACCGTAGTAATGGCATCAACCCTTATCGATTTAGACCCAATGCTTACTTGGGGGTTAGCTATTATTGCTGGTGGCGGAACGGCTACAGCACTAAATACGGCTACTGCAGCCACAAGAGCTACTTCTACAGCTACAACAGGTGGATTGGCAAACCCACTTGTTGCTACAACCGAAACAGCAACAGCTTCTTTCGTATCAGTTATTGCAATATTTTTACCAATATTAGCTTTTATTATTGTTGTACTTATGATATTCTTAGCAGTTAAGCTTTTTAAAAAATTCAAAAAAAATAGGGCTAATAATAACTAAATATTGCTGCATTTTCTTATTAAAATATTAACAGCAATTTAAGAATTTTTTTTTTTCTGTTTTTTGATGTTTATATATTTTTGCCTTTGGTATGAACAACAATAAAACAGCAGCATTAATACTATCATTATTCACTTTTTGGAGTGCTAGTTTTGTTTTAAATACTTGTTCTAAAGCCTTAAATGATATTGAAGTTTTTTCAATTTCAAATCATAATCATAATTCATCATATTTTTCGCAACTTACCTTTTCACAGGCAGTTTCTGTAATAGATGTAGAAGTTGAATCATCAGAATTATCAAGTTTAGAAAAAGGTAGTAGTATAACTCAATCTCTTTTTTTTAAAAAATATCTTGTTACATTACCTTTATTTCTTTTAGAGAATCAATGTAATAAAAGTATAAGAAATAATAGTAATAAAAACTATTGTTTAAAAAATCCAATTTACGAAGTATTCTGTGTGTACAGAATTTGATTTTTTACTTATTTCTTAAATTACAATTTATACCGTAAATAAACCTATTTACGTATTATTTCAATTATTTTTTAAAATTTATTTAAAAGCTATGGCTAAAAAATTATTATGGATTTTTAGTGTAGTTGGCGTTACTCTTATGCTAACAAACTGTCAATCAAAAGAAGAAAAAAAAGAAGTGTCTAAGTATTTAGTTTCTAAACCAATGCAAAAGGATACTATTGTTTCTAAAGATTATGTATGTCAAATTCATGCGTTTCAACACATTGAATTACGTTCATTAGAAGCAGGTTATTTAAAACATATCTATGTAGATGAAGGCCAATTCGTTAAACAAGGTCAATCAATGTTTAAAGTAATGCCTAATGTATACGAAGCTGATGTTCAAAAAATGAAAGCTGAAGCTAATTTAGCTCAAATAGAATATAACAACACCAAACTTTTAGCTGATAAAAATGTAGTTTCTCCTAATGAATTGGCTTTAGCCAAAGCAAAATTAGATAAAGCAAAGGCTGAATTGCAAATGGCAAATACACATTTAGGTTTTACTGATGTTAAAGCGCCTTTTAGTGGAATTATGGATAAACTTCATGCAAGAGAAGGGAGTTTATTAGAAGAAGGCGAATTATTAACAACCTTATCTAATAATAGTAAAATGTGGGTGTATTTTAATGTTCCCGAAATATTTTATCTCAATTATATGACTAAAAAAACTAAAGGAGAAGATCAAAAAGTTCGTCTTCGTTTAGCAAATGGTGAATTCTTTAATCAAGAAGGGAATATTGAAACTATTGAAGGTGAATTTAACAACGAAACGGGTAATATAGAATTTAGAGCAACATTTCAAAATCCTGATAAAATTTTACGTCATGGGCAAACAGGAAACGTAGTATTAGATTCTCAAGTTAAAAATGCAATATTAATTCCTCAAAAAGCAACATTTGAAGTATTGGCTCGTAAATATGTGTTTGTTGTTGACAATAAAAATGTGGTGCATCAAAAACAAATTGAAGTTTCTGAAAATGAATTGCCGTATTTGTTTATTGTAACTAAAGGTTTAACTAAAGATGATAAAATTTTACTTGATGGACTTCGTAAAGTAAAAGATGGTGAAACCATTGAAGTAGACTATCAAGAACCTGCTAAAGTATTTTCTAATTTAGAACTTGAAGCAGAATAATTGCCTTAAATCTTAAAACTTATGTTTAAAAACTTTATAAAAAGACCCGTATTGGCAATTGTAGTTTCACTGCTAATTGTCTTTTTGGGAATGTTATCTATTAAAACACTTCCCGTTTCACAATTTCCAGAAATTGCACCTCCACGTGTAATTGTAACACTTGCTTATCCAGGTGCAAGTGCCGATGTATTAATTAAATCTTCAATTATTCCTCTTGAACGTTCTATAAATGGTGTTCCTGGAATGAAATATATTGTTTCTGATGCAACTAGTGCTGGTGAAGCTACTATACAAATTATCTTTGAATTAGGTACCGATCCCAATCAAGCGGTAGTAAATGTAAAAAACCGTGTGGATAAGGTTATTAATAACTTACCCCATTTAGTACAGCTCGAAGGGGTAATTGTTAATGTGGTACAGCCGAGTATGTTAATGTATATTAATTTATATAGTACCGAAAAAGGTGCTGAAGAAAAATTTTTATACAACTACGCAAACGTCAATATTATTCCTGAAATTCAAAGGATTAACGGTATTTCACAAGCACAAATATTAGGTAATCGTAATTATGCAATGCGTGTTTGGCTTGATCCAGATAGAATGCGAGCTTATAACGTATCTACTGATGAAGTTATGGAAGCCTTTGCCGAACAAAGTATTATTGGTCGTCCAGGTAGGTTAGGACAGGCAACAGGTATTCAAGCACAATCATTAGAATATGTTTTGGTGTATGAAGGCAGATATAACAAACCCGAACAATATGAAAATGTTATTGTTCGAGCCAATTCTGAAGGTGAAATTATTAAGCTAAAAGATATTGGAACAGTTGAGTTTGGTAGTGAATTTTTTGATATCTATTCCAATAAAGACGGTTATCCTTCTGCTGCAATTCAATTAAAGCAGGTTTATGGTAGTAACGCAAGTGATGTTATTGATCTTGTAAAAGCTAAAATGGAAGAGTTAAAGCCTTCATTTCCACCTGGTATGAAGTATGAAGTGAGTTATGATGTTTCGAGTTTCCTTAATGCATCGATTGATAAAGTAATTCATACTTTGGTTGAAGCTTTTGTTTTAGTAGCTATTGTAGTATTCCTATTTTTAGGTGATTGGCGTTCAACTTTAATTCCAACTATAGCTGTTCCAATTTCATTAATTGGTGCTTTTATGGTAATGAAAATGTTTGGGCTTACCATCAACTTAATTACATTGTTTGCATTAGTTTTAGCAATTGGTATTGTAGTTGATGATGCCATTGTCGTCGTCGAGGCGGTCCATGCTAAAATGGAAGAAGAGCATATTGGACCATATCCAGCAGTACAAAAAGTATTGGGAGAAATTGGAGGAGCAATTGTTGCAATAACATTATTAATGACATCCGTATTTATTCCAGTTGCTTTCATGACGGGACCTGTTGGTATTTTTTACCGACAATTCTCAATTACTATGGCTTCTTCAATTGTAATTTCTGGTATTGTTGCTTTAACACTTACTCCTGTTTTATGTGCAATGATTTTAAAACACAATCATGGACAGAAAAAACAATCGATTATTGATAAATTCATAAACAGTTTTAATCGTTTATTTGATAGATTAACCGGAAGATACGTACGATTTTTACAAAAAATTATTTCAAAAAGATTAGTAACTTTCTTAATTATTGCTGCTGCGTCAGTGGGAATTTTTCTTGTAAATAATACATTGCCAGCTGGTTTTATACCTAGTGAAGATCAAGGTATGATTTATGCTATTATACAAACACCACCTGGTTCTACATTAGAAACTACTAATGCTGTTGCTCGAAAACTTCAAAAATTAGCTGAAGAAGTTGAAGGCGTTCAGTCAGTTTCATCATTAGCTGGTTACGAAGTTTTAACCGAAGGTCGTGGTTCAAACGCAGGTACATGTTTAATTAACCTTAAATCATGGGATGAACGTCATCATTCCGTTCATGAAATTATTGAAGAACTGGAAGAAAAATCAAAAGATTTTGGTGCTGTAATCGAATATTTTGAACCGCCAGCTGTTCCTGGTTATGGAGCTGCAGGAGGTCTTTCGCTTCGTTTATTAGATAAAACAAATGGAGAAGATTATCATGAATTTGACCGTATCAATAAAGAATTCATGGCCGAATTGGCAAAACGTAAAGAACTCACTGGTTTATTTACTTTTTATGCAGCAAATTATCCACAATTAGAAATTAAAATTGATAATGCTGCTGCCATGCAAAAAGGGGTTTCAATAGGTAAAGCTATGGAAAATTTGAATATTTTAATTGGTAGTACTTACGAACAAGGATTTATTCGTTTTAACAACTTTTTCAAATTATACGTTCAAGCCGATCCTAAATATCGTCGATTTGCTAATGATTTATTAAATTATTATGTTAAAAATGATCATGGTGAAATGGTGCCTTATTCAGCTTTTATGAAATTGGAAAAACGCCAAGGACCAAATGAAATTACACGTTATAATTTGTATAATTCTGCAGCAATTCGAGCAGTACCAGCAAAAGGTTACACTACAGGTGAAGCTATTAAAGCAGTTGAAGAAGTAGCTAAAAAACACTTACCACACGGATATGATGTAGGATGGGAAGGTTTAACTTTTGATGAAGCACGTAGAGGAAACGAAGCGATAGTAATTTTTACCATTGTATTAATATTTGTATACTTCGTATTATCGGCGCAATATGAAAGTTTTATATTACCATTAGCTGTAATTTTATCATTACCTGTTGGTATTTTTGGAACGTTTTTACTTTTAAAAATGTTTGGCTTGGCAAACGATATTTATGCGCAAGTTGGTTTAGTAATGCTTGTTGGATTATTAGGTAAAAATGCCGTATTAATTGTTGAATTTGCTGTTCAAAAACATCAACAGGGTATGTTACTTATCGATGCTGCTATTGAAGGAGCAAAAGTGCGTTTTCGCCCTATATTAATGACTTCATTTGCATTTATCGCTGGATTAATCCCTTTAGTTAGAGCTACTGGTGCAGGTGCAATTGGTAACCGAACAATTGGTACTGCTGCATTAGGTGGAATGCTATTTGGTACAATAATAGGAGTTCTTATTATTCCAGGATTGTACTATATTTTTGGTAAAATGGCTGAAGGTAGAAGAATGATTAAAAATGAAGATTTTAAACCTTTAACTGAAGATGCCAATTATGGTAAAATTAAAAAAACTAAAAAAATAGCTAAAGATGAAGATAGCGATAAATAAAAAATTAGCAATAATTCCAATATTAGTGATTGTTTTACATTCTTGTGGAATACCAAAAATAACCAATCAAGAAAATTCAGTAAAATTTCCTGAAAATTTTCAAACTAAGGTTGATGATACAATTAGTAGCGCTTCAATAAAATGGAAAACATTTTTTAATGATCCGTATTTGAATAAGTTAATTGATTCAACTTTAGTTAATAATCGTGAATTGAATATTTTATTGCAAAAAGTGTCAATTGCTCAAAACGAAATTCAAGCAAGAAAAGGAGAATATTTACCAAATTTAAATCTGGGTGTTGGCGCTGATCTTGATAAAGTAGGAGAGTACACTCGTAATGGCGCTGTTGAAGAAAACTTGAATATTAAAGAAGATAAAAAATTTCCCGATCCTTTATCTAATTATACTTTTGGTTTATACAGTACTTGGGAAGTCGATATTTGGAAAAAATTACGTAATTCTAAAAAAGCGGCTGTAATGGAATATTTAGCTTCGCAAGAAGGAATGAATTTTTTAAAAACATCATTAGTTGCAGAAGTAGCAAGTTCTTATTATGAACTTTTAGCTCTTGATAATCAATTAGAAAATTTAAACTCTAACATTACTTTACAAACTAATGTATTAGAAATTATCAAGTTATTAAAAGATGCTGCTCGAACAACTTCTTTAGCTGTTAAACGATACGAAGCCGAAATTCAAAAAAATCAAAGTGAAGTGTATCTTATTCAGCAAGAAATTGTAAATGTAGAAAACCGAATTAACTTTTTAATGGGTAGATTGCCACAAAAAATTGAAAGAAATGCCACTTCTTTTGTTGCTAATCAACCACAATTCATAAATCAAGGTTTACCATCACAATTGTTACAAAATCGACCAGATATTCGCCAAGCATCGCTAGAATTAGAAGCAGCAAAATTGAATATTAAAGTAGCAAAAGCTAATTTTTATCCTTCACTAGGTTTACGTGCAGGTATTGGCTATGAAGCTTTTAATCCTAAGTTTTTAATAACAACACCAGCTTCATTATTGTATTCAATTGCTGGCGAAGCAATGATGCCATTAATTAATAGAAATGCAATAAAAGCGGAATATAAAAATGCTAGTGCAAAACAAATTCAAGCTGTTTTTGATTACGAACAAGCTTTGTTAAAAGCATATTCAGAAGTGATTACGCAAATGAATGCCGTTGATAATTATCAAAATAGTTTTGATTACAAAAACAAACAAGTAGGTACTTTAAATGAATCGGTTGAAATAGCAAAACAGTTATTTCAATCGGCACGAGCTGATTATATGGAAGTTTTACTTACACAACGCGATGTTTTAGAAGCAAAAAAAGATTTAATAGAAACTAAAAAAAATCAATTCATTACCATGGTTAATTTATATAAAGCACTTGGCGGAGGGTGGAATTAATAACTTTTGTTCATAATTTTAAAAGTCGGTTTCAATAAGAAATCGGCTTTTTTTATTTTTGTACTTGAAAATTGCATTTTCTTTACTTACTTTGGCTAAAATTTTTTACATGAAAATCATAGCCGTCATTCCTGCTCGTTATGCTTCTACACGATTTCCTGCAAAATTACTTCAAGATTTAGGAGGAAAATCAGTAATTGTTCGAACGTATGAAGCAGCAAAATTAACTGAATTATTTGATGATGTTTTTGTTG
>NZ_JAWKMX010000023.1:0-31676 GCF_041392005.1 Flavobacterium sp. | reverse complement strand
CTGCATCCCAACGCCAAGCTGCTCCTAAAACAAACTTATTGTTAAACATAAAGTTTGCCGTAACATCTAATTGAAGTGGTGCCCCTTGTACAACCTTACTTAAAAATGCAGGCTTAAATTTTATACTCTCCGACAAATCGAAAACATATCCACCTATAACATAAAGGTGCATACGTTCCTTTGCTTCGGCATTAACATTGTTATCGTCGTAGTGGCTTGTTTCTAATATATTAGGAACAGAAACACCTGCATACAATTTGTTTGAATGTAAATAAACACCAGCTCCTACATTTGGAGAAAATCTATTATCGATGTTATTTTGAAACATTACATCGGAATAAACTTGAGGATTCAATTTAGTATAATCAACATCAAGCAAATTAGCAGTTCCTTTAATACCAAATGATAACTTATACGTTTCGCTTGTAGGAATGGTATAAGAGAAATCAACTGAAAGTGTATTTTCTACTGCTGGTCCAATGCGATCGTTTACAAATGACACCCCTAAACCAACATTTGAATTGTTAAAAGGTGTGTTAATTGAAAAAGCATTTGTATCGGGTGCTCCGTCTAAACCTACCCATTGGGTTCTGTGTAAACCGAAAATACTCAATACGCCACGGCTTCCTGCATAAGCAGGGTTTACGTTAATAGTGTTGTACATATACTGTGTGTACTGAGGATCTTGCTGTGAAAAACCCGATATACTACTAACTAATAATAAAATTAAATATATAATTCTTGTTTTCATATTTTTCTAATTTTTTCTTGAGGGTGCTTTTACATACACCCTCAAGATAATTATTTATTTATTATTCTCTTGTTATATATAGCCATCCTACTTTTTCTTTCGAATTGCCTTGTAAATCGCGGTATTTCAACACGTACCAGTAAGTACCTGTAGGTAAACCTTTAGACTCATTAATCGTTACACGTCCTTCAGAGTATCCTCTAAATGCTCTATCTACGTTATTGTAACCTTTTTCGTCGTAAACTTTTACGCCCCAACGGTTGTAAACTTCAACAGTATTATCAGGATAACACTCAATACCTCTAATGTAAAGCTCATCGTTCACACCATCTTGATTAGCCGATATTGCATTGAATACTTCAATTACACATCCACTAATTTCAAGAACTGTAGGATCATCTTCAAATTGTGAATCATTATCTGATAAATCCGTTACTTCACTTTGACCTGTAGGGCTTGTAGGATCGGTGTAGCTACCTGTTGCTAACGCTTGGTTCGATACATATCCGTTGATAATATCTTGCTGCGTAATCGTATAAGTAGCCGTTGCAGTTCCTGAAGCACCTGGCTCTAAAGTAGAAGGTGTAACTTCAATTGCAATGTCTGAAATTAAATCATCATTAATATGAACGTCTGTTAAGGTAACATTACCTGTATTATACACTGTAAAGGTATAAGTAATAGTTTCGCCTTCTTGAGCTTGACCGTCGCCATAATTTGGTCCGTTGCCGTCATCATTAAACTCAGCCTCTTTCACAATAGCAATAGCTGGATCTGGGTTTAAGATTACAACTGTACAATCTAAACATGTTGGATCAACATATGGACTGTTTGGACTAATTGGTGTAGGGTCAGTTGAACTGGCATCAACAGGTTCTCCATTAGGATCTGTTGCTGTTGCATCGGCTATGTTATAAACTGCACCTGCATCAATATCATCTTGATCAATTGTGTAAATACCTGTTGCAGTACCAGATTGTCCTGGTTGTAATACTGCAGGCGTAACACTTGAAATTGTCATTGATGGTAAGTACGTATCTGTAATTACGATGTTATCTAATGTTACATTACCTGTATTCATAACTGTAAATGTATAATGAATTTCATCGCCTACAGTTAATCCGTTATTGGTTAAATCTACATACTCGCCATCTTTCTCAAGTGTCATCGCAGGGTTTTGCGGTAACTCTATCCAAGTAGGGTCATTTGTGTTATCTCCATCGGTATTACCATTTGCATCTGGTGTTTCAGTATTAGAAGGATTTGTAATAACGTCTCCGTTCTCATCTGTTCCAGCATCCGAATCGTCTGATATGTTTTCACCAAGAGGAGCTGTTGCTGTACCTAAAGCGATATTTTGAACAAATCCTGCATTCATATCGGCTTGTGATATTGCATAATCTACATAATATGTAGCCGTTTCCTGTGGTACTAATGTACCTTCTGGTGAACTTGCAGATGAATTATTAAATACTGGTGTTGGTAATCCATTTGTACCTGTAAAGCCTGCTTCAGTTTCATGTAAAGCAACATTTGTTAATGTTGTATTACCTGTATTGGTTACTTCATAAGTATAAGTTATAACACCATTTTCATCATCATAAGAAGCTGATTTAATAACCTCTATACTATTTACTTGATCAATAGGATCAATAGTAGCTGTAGGTTGTGTAGGATCTACTGGACAACCTGCACAAGGTGTAGGGTCTGTTGATTCTTCTTCTAAATCTACTCCGTTGCTAGAACCTGTTACAACTGCTACGTTATAGATATAACCTTCATCGATTTCATCTTGAGTAATTGTATGAACTGCTGTGTAAATCCAAACCTCGTCTATATCTAAAATACCATCGTTATTAGTATCTCCAGTATAAGTAGCATCTACGGTTGCGTTATCATCTTCTACTGCTACACTTTCGATTGGCACATTACCTGTATTGGTAACAGCAATAGTATAATGAATTTCATCACCTTCGTCTGTAACATCTGTAGCGCCAACAACTGTATTGTCTATAACACCATCGATATCTTTAGTAATAACCATACTAGGACTAGGTAATAACGTTACTGTTGGATCATCTGGATCATTATCGCCTTCTGTATCTGTTTCGGTAGAATCACTAGGATCATCTGAAATATCCGTTACAGGCATTCCATCTAGATCTTGACCTGTTACTGTTGCACTATTCGTAATAGAACCGTTAGCTATATCTGTAGGTGTAATTTCATACGTTGCATAAGCAAAACCTACTTGACCCGGTGCTAAAACTGGTTGAACTACTGGTAAGCCCATAACTCCAATTGGAATATCGTCAATATGAATACCAATTACTGTTACATTACCTGTATTAGTAACTTGGAAAGTATAAGTAATCACATCGCCTGCACTTATAATACCATCATTATTCGTATCAGCTATACTAGATGTTTTCTCTAATTCTAACTGACCGTTTTTGATATCTAATACCGTAGGATCGTTCGTGTCATCTCCATCTGTATTACCATCTCCATCCGGAGTTTCTGTCGACTCTGGATTAGTAACTGTATTTCCATCTTGATCGGTACCAGCATCTGAAGTATCGCTAACCTCGATAGGACCGCCAACAATTGGTGTACCATCTGGATTAGTAGGTGCTTCTGCTGTAGCCTCAGCTGTATTCTCTACGAATCCTTCTGCATAATTTGCAGCAGTTATCGTATAGGTAGCTGTAATTGATGTGTCTTGACCACCTACTGGTAAACTCGCAATACTTCCTATTACACCACCTAACATAGGGTCATCAACTTGAACATTTTCTAAAGCTACATTTCCTGTATTAGTAACCGTAAATGTATACGTAATCTCATCGCCTGCATCAACTAACAATGGATTATTACCATTGGCTACTGTGTACGATGCTACTGATTTAATTACAGAAATACTAGCATTAGGTAAGAACGTATCTGTTGGGTCAATACCACCGCCAGATGTATTTTCATCCGTTGTTGGATCATTAGGATCATCCGATACATCGGTTACCGTAGTTCCATTTGGATCTGTACCTTGAGCTGTAGCTTGGTTCGTAATTACATCGTTATCATAATCGGCAGGTACAATTTGGTAAACTGCAGTATAAATTGCACTTTGACCTGGTTGTAACGTACCTTCTATAGTATTCGATGGATTAATATTTTCAACAAACTGTGGATTTGGTAACATACCTTCTCCTGTAAAGTCTGCTTCATTTTCATTAACATCTACATCGTTTAATACTGTATTACCACTATTTGTAACCGTATACGTATAAACAATAGTATTGTTCGCTGCGTTATAAACACCTTCTTTTACTACATACAAGCTTGGTTGTGGTTCTACAATAATGTAAACGGTAGCCGTATCACATGCTTGTGGTGTACCACTGTCGCAAACGGTATAGGTAATTATTTCCGTACCTGTAAAGCCTGATGCAGGAGTATATTCTATTTCTCCAGTTGTAGGATTTAAGGTAACTGTACCACCTTCTGTAGGACCAGATTCTACATTAAATTCGTATGGACCATTGTTTTCAGGGTCTGTATCGTTATCGAATACATTACCTAATACTTCTGGTGTTTCACCGTCGCCTGTATAGAAATACGTATCATCATTTGCATAGATATCGTTATCGTTGATATCTTCTGGGAATACCGTAATGGTAACCGTAGCCGTATCACATTCTGCTGGTGTAGCGTCATCACATACTTGATAATCAAAAGTATATTGACCTGGTTCACATCCATCTGGTTCAAAGTTGAATGTACCATCATAGTTGTTAGTTAAAGTTCCACATGGTGGTTCTGTTCCTCCAACAACTGTCCAAGTAACTTGAGTATCGCCCTCTGGATCGAAGTCGTTTGCAGCAACATTTATAGTTACTGTTTGACCTACTTCCGTTTGAGCTGTATCATCAATAGCTACAGTAGTGTTTACACCTTCTTCTGGTAATGGTAATACTGTAATAGTAACCACTACTTCATCACAAGCTGCTGGTGTAGCGTTATCACATATTGTATATGTGAATGTATCTTCTCCAACAAAATTAGGATCTGGTGTATACGTGTATTCACCTGTTGTCATATCGAAATCTAAATCTCCATGATCTGGTTGTGTATACGATGTAATCGTTTGAACGTTGAATTCATCATCATCGTAATCATTCGTCAATACGTTTCCGTCAACTGGAACTTCCATATACGTTACGTTAATATCTTCGATACCATACGTAGTATTTGGTTGTGGATTAACCGTTAAATGAACTGTAGCGGTATCACATGCTACTGGTGTTCCGTTATCACAAACAGTATATGTGAAACTATCTGGACCTGTATAATCAGGGTCTGGTTCGTAAATGAACTCTCCTGTAGCAGGATCAAAGAATGTTAAGTTACCGTTTTGTACTGGAACATCTACTGTAAAGATATAAGTACCATCGTTTTCAGGGTCTAAATCATTATCAAATATACTACCTGAAATTTCTTGGTTCACATTTCCATTATACGCATCGTCTGTAGCGAAGATGTCGTTTACGCCATTATCTGGAATAATAGTAACAGTTACTGTTGCTTCATCACACGCTTGTGGGTTACCATCATCACAAATTGTATACGTAAAGGTAACTTCTTCTACGCCATCGCATGAAGCATCTGGTGTAAACTCAATGTTACCGCCTACTATATTAACAGTACCACAACTTGGTGTACCAACTTCTGTAATAGTGAAATCGTCACCATCTTGGTCGAAGTCGTTAGCTGTAACATCAATAATTACACTAGGTGTACCTTCTTCAATTACAACAGCATCATTATTTGCAGTTACACCGTTGTTATCAGTTGTTGGTGCTGGTAATACTTCAATTGTTAAAATTGCTGTATCACAAGCTGGTGGGAAACCTACATTATCACACACTTCATACGTGAATTCTGTTGTTCCTGACCATCCATCTACTGGTGTAAAGGTATAAGTTCCATCTGTATTTAATACTAATGTACCTTCGCCTGGATTTGTGAATGTTCCTGCTGTGTAAGTAGCACCTGAAATTGGTTCGCCATCTAAGTCGAAGTCGTTTGTTGCTACATTTCCATCAACTGGTTCGTTAAACGTTGTTGTATTAATATCGTCAACTGCTGTAACAGAGTTCACTGGATTAACTGTAATGTAAACCGTAGCTTCTGTACACGCTACTGGAGTACCATTGTCGCAAACTTCGTAAACTATTTGGTCTACTCCGTAGAAACCATCTACAGGAGTATAAACTAAATCACCATTCGCGTCTATCGTGTATGTACCACCATTTGGAGTTGTTCCTGAAGCAGGAGTTACTGTTTGTGTATCTCCTTCTGGATCGATATCATTATCTAATACATTACCTGTAATTGTTTCGCCTTCATTACCATTGTACGCATCGTCAACTGCTGTAGTATCGTTTACACCATTATCTGGTACAATTGTAATAGTTACTGTAGCTTCATCACACGCTTGCGGGTTACCATCATCACAAATTGTATACGTAAAGGTAACTTCTTCTACGCCATCGCATGAAGCATCTGGTGTAAATGTTATTTCTCCTGTAGTTGCATCAAATGTTGCATCACCACACTCAATAGTAGAAGTATCAATACTTGTTATTTCAAAGTCATCGCCATCTTGGTCGAAGTCGTTTGCTGTAACATTAATTGTAACACTTGGTGTACCTTCCTCAATAGTAACGTTGTCATTATTTGCCGTTACCCCATTGTTCTCATCTGTAGGCAATGGTAATACTTCAATTGTTAAGGTAACGTCATCACATGCTTGTGGTATTCCATTATCACAAACATGATAAGGAACATTAACTGTACCTGTAAACGTGTCGTTTGGTGTGAAAGTATAGTTACCACTAGCATCTAACTCAATTGTACCTGCTTCAGAACCATCTTCTCCATATACTACTGTACCTGCTGGTATTTCAGTATATGTTAATGTTTCACCTGGTTCAACAGTTGAGTCATTTGTAGCTACACTACCACTTACTTCTGTATTGATAAACGTATTGTTAATATCGTTTATAGCTAAAATTTCGTTAACTGGGTTCACTACAATTACTGCTGTTGCTTGTGCACATGCAGTATCTGGAGCTGGAACATCATCACAAACTTCGTATATGAATGATGTAGTACCATACCAACCATCATTAGGAACAAAATCAAATGTACCATCATCGTTGAAAGTTAATGTACCATATGTATCAACATTAGTTGTATCTACTGTTGTGTAAGTAACATTATTATTCTCTGGGTCGTTATCATTTAATGAAACATCGCCGTTTATGATTGGTGTATTCTCTTCTGTATAGAACACATCATCATTTGCATAGGTGTCGTTTTCGCCATTATCTGGGATAACCGTTACGGAAACTGTAGCCGTATCACACTCTTGCGGTGTACCATCGTCACAAATTTCATAAGTAAAGGTATCAACCCCTACGAAACCTGAATCTGGAGTATAAGTAACTGTGCCATCTGCATTAACTGTTACTGTACCATTTGCAGGATCTGTAACTGAACCTTCTGTGATAGTAAAGTTATCGCCATCTTCATCGTAATCGTTAGCTAAGATATTGATAGTTACTTCTTCGCCTTCTTCTGTAGTAGCCGTATCATTATTTGCTACTACTTCGTTATTATCTTGTTCTGGTGAGCTATAATCTTCCACTTCGATAGTTACCGTAGCTGTATCACAAGCTTGTGGATCACCATTATCACATACTGTATATTCAAAAGTATCTGTACCTGACCAACCTGCTGGTGGTGTATATGTATAATTACCATTTGCATCAATATCGAACGTACCACCATTTGGTGTTGAACCACCTGTAACTGGTGTTACTGTTTGGTCGTTATCTTGTTGATCAAAATCGTTTGTTAATACGTTTCCACTAACTTGTTCGTCCACATTGGTAACGTTGATATCGTCAACTGCATTGGTATTGTTTAATACTGTTACAGTTGGATCATCATCAGAAGTTGAATCGTCTGGATCGTCTGTTAAATCTGTAACTGGAGTAGATTCTCCTGTTATTGGGTTAACATACTCGCCTTCTATTGTTGCTTGGTTAACGTATTGACCTGCAGCAATATCAGCCTCTGTAATTTCGTGTTCTGCTGTAACATCTGCAGAATCGCCTGGAGCTAAAGTAGCTATAGGGTTTCCACCTGTAATAACAGCATCTGCATCAGTTACCTCAATATTCGTAAGTGTAACATTACCAGTATTGGTAACTGTAATTACGTAGGTAATCATATCACCAGCTTGTAAACCATCGCCTCCATCAACTAATGTATCTACTTTAGTAGAAACTAATGCTGGAGTTAAAGTTAATGGTGTAATAGTACAATCTGGACAATTTGGGTCAACTGGACAAGTAGGACAAGGTGTAGGATCTGTAGAATCATCACAATCTTCTGTACCTGTTAATGTATCGCCACAAACTGTTGCTTGGTTGTACACAAATCCGTTATCAATATCGGTTTGAGTAATCGTATAAACGGCTTCGTAAATCCAAGTTTCTGTTACTTGTAAAATACCATCGTTATTATCATCGCCCGAAGCTGGTCCTGCAATATCACCGCCTAAATCTGGGTCGTTTACTACTACGTTTTCCATAGAAGTATTACCGTCATTCGTAACTGTAAAGGTGTAGGTAATTTGGTCTCCTACGTTAGTTGCAGTAGCTGGTGCTACAACAGTATCATCAAGAACGCTGTCTTTAATTATATTTAAGTCTGGTGCTTGTGGCACTGGAACTATAGTACAATCTGGACACAATGGGTCAACTGGAGGACATTCTGCTGATGTACATGGCGTAGGATCAGTAGAACCGTCGCAAATAGTATCGCCACCTGCTGCTGAACCACAAGCTGTTGCTAAGTTATATACTACTCCATTATCAATATCAGCTTGTGTTAGTTGGTATTGCGCTGTAACTGTAATTGTATTACCAGCTCCTAAGAAAGGAATAGCGTTTGAACCTGCTGGAACAAATGTAATATTTGGTAATGGGTCTGTAACAGTAATATCAGTTATAGGTGTATTTCCTGTATTTTGTACAGCAATTTGGTATGTAATTACATCGCCTATTGAGGCTTCATTATCGCTACCTAAATTAAGTGTACCCTCTTTAGTAACTAATAAACTACAAGAGTTAATAGTTAACATAACTGGTGTTCTCGTTGCGCTTACACAGCCATCTGCACTAACAGACTCGGCATAATACGTTACAGAACCTATAGTACTTAATGTAGGTGCTGTTGCTGTACCTGTACCACCTGTAGCAGTAGTGTACCACATAATAGTACTACCTGCTGGTGCTGTAGCAGCAGCTGTTAATGTTGCTGGACTACAATCTACTTGGTCGCCACCACTTGTTGGTGAAGTTGGAGATGGTAACATTCCATTAATACTAAACGGAGCTGACGATGTAGATGTACAGCTTGAAGTATTTTCTGCAGTTACCGTATAAGTTGTACCTGCCGCCATACCACTTATTACACCACCTGCTCCTGCAGCAGGACCTGATGGACTAAAAGTATAAGCGTATGTAGGATTATAATTTGTAATAGTAGCTGTACCTGCTGCGCTACATGTAGCAGCTGTTGTACTTACTGTAGGAACCGCTGGTGTAGCTAACATTGGTTGAACACTGAAACTAGATGATGCCGCTGATGTACAACTTCCGTTACCTGATGTAACTGTATAAGATGTACCTGCAACCATACCACTTATTACTCCTCCTGCTCCTGCTGTAGGACCTGATGGACTAAAAGTATATGTGTTGGCAGCATCGTAATTTGTAATAGTCGCTGTACCTGCTGCACTACACGTTGCTGGTGTAGTACTTACTACTGGAACTGCTGGTGTTACAAACATCGCATCTATACTAAATGATGCCGATGCCGCTGATATACAACCCGAAGCATTTTCTGCTGTAACTGTATAACTTGTACCTGCAACCATACCACTTATTGCACCACCCGATACTGAAGGACCTGATGGACTAAAGGTATAAATATTGGCCGCATTATAATTTGTAATAGTAGCTGTACCTGCTGCGCTACATGTAGCAGCTGTTGTGCTTACTGTAGGAACCGCTGGTGTAGCTAACATTGGTTGAACACTGAAACTAGATGATGCAGCTGATGTACAACTTCCGTTTCCTGATGTAACCGTATAACTTGTGCCTGCCGTCATACCACTTATTACACCGCCCGCTCCTGCTGTAGGACCTGCCGGGCTAAATGTATAGGTATTGGCAGCATCGTAATTCGTGATAGTAGCTGTACCTGCCGCACTACACGTTGCCGGTGTAGTACTTACTACTGGAACTGCTGGTGTTACCAACATCGCATCGATACTAAATGATGCTGATGCAGCTGATATACAACCCGAAGCATTTTCTGCTGTAACTGTATAACTTGTACCTGCAACCATACCGCTTATTGCACCACCCGATACTGATGGACCTGCCGGTGTAAACGTATAGGTATTAGCCGCATTGTAATTGGTAATAGTAGCCGTACCTGCAGCACTACATGTAGCAGCTGTTGTGCTTACTGTAGGAGCATCTATAACACATAAATTAGATGATGTTGAAGCTAATGCTATACAAACATTATCATTATGTCCTATTAACACTTGGTAATCGTAACCATTCATTGCTAATGTAGCACCTGTAATGGTTAATGTATTTGTTGTAGCTCCTGAATACACTCCGCCGTTCGTAACATTTGTCCAAGTAGCACCGTTATTAGTACTTACTTGCCATTGATACGTTAACTCTGATGATGAATCAGTTGCTGGTGGAACAGTATAATCTGGTGTTCCTGAAGCAAATGTAGTAGTTGACTCTGCTTGAGCAGCAACCGTATAAGTAGCAGTACCACCAACAGTTGTTGATTGATCTGTAGGTTCTGTAGTAATACTACCTTGTGTCGCTACTATTTCGTTACCTGTAACGCCATTATAGCCACCAGTACCACCGGTTACTTGCCCGTTACCGTCAAAACCAGTACCATCTAAAATACCATCGTTATTTGCATCTACTCCACCCGACTCTACAACATCGTTACATCCATCGTTATCGCTGTCTAAATCTAAATAATCTGGAGTTCCATCACCATCTGAATCCGTTGAACAATCTTCTTCTATATTAATACTAAACCCTAATAGGGGATTACACTCATAGTATGACCTATCACTTGTTGTACCATCTGCAAAAGCTCCACCTGGATTATGCCCAACATGGCAAACATTAGTAGCACCAATTGGAATAGTAGAAGAAAAATGCCCTCCAGCATGTGTATAAATATAATTATTTAGCATAGGGCTTTGATTTCCTGCTCCATCATCCATTATAGCTAAAGTTGGTAATCTAACATGAGGGAGAGAAGTTGAATTAGAAGACCGAGTACCAACCACATACAAACTGCCTGTAGCAGTAATCATGTTTAGCCAACCTGCTTTTGTAATATTTGATGATGCTGAAATTTGCACTACTCCAGTCATATCACCTGTATCGGTAGGATTACGCATAGTAACCCAACTAGTCTGATCTGTTAAAGAATTTTGACCTAAATGCCCGTCTCCATTTCCTCCTAAAACATATACTTTACCATCAGAGCCCAATACAAAATAGCTTTTATTATCACCTGTATCATGCTGATTTAATTGAATCTGCACCACCGATACTCCTACAGGTAAACTCGGAGGCGTCATTACTGTTGGTGAAGCTAGCGTTTGTGGACCAGTTCCATTTCCTAAAAAAACATCCTCTCCCCAAGTGTAGAAAAGACCTGTAGTTTCACTATACGCAAACCCTCCTTCAGCAGAATTATCATAATGAGATAAGTTAGGAATATTATACCTTGTAAACTGACTTGATAATACAGCATAATCGGTATTTGCTATATAAACATCTCCATTGTTCATCACTATTTGCACTCTATTTAAATCAGAATCTAAATAAAGTACATCATTTGGATCTATTGGGTTCCCTAAAGAATTTAATGGTAATTGGATTTGAGTAAATGGGGTCGTTGCCGACGCTCTTCCCCAAAAATAAAAACCATTTGTTGTTAATAAATAACCATGCCCATTTGCATCAGAACCAGCAGTAGCAAACAAAGGTGTTCCTGTGTAATTATAACCATTAGCTGGAGATATTAATACTGCATTTAAGATATCAGTTCCAGCAGCAGACATACGCGCTCCAGCTGCATAAAACACTCCTGGAGAACTTCTGTAAATTGCCGCATGAAAACCTGCATCTATATAACGTGCATCATTATTAAAAACAGTTGTTCCTAGAGTTGTACATTTACCCTCATTACTATCTAATATACCATCATTATCACTATCAAAATCGTCTTGGTTTATAATACCATCGCCATCGCAATCACCAGTTGGTGAGATATCGGCACATTGTAAATTGTATTGATAATTGGTAAGTTTTATACTGTTTTTTGGCGAACCTATTTCTAGTTCCCAATCTCCATTTTTACCAGTGATATTAGTAGAAGCAGCCACGGTAACTCCCAAATGCATTTCTAAATACTTCACTGCTTCTACACCTTTACTTCCCTTAGCAAATTCACACCCATATATATTAAGGTGTGTTATATTTTTAATATTAGTGTGTTTTTGTAACCAAACAAGCAACTCTTCTTTTTCTAACCATTTTCCCCCAATTAATAATTCACCTGATTTACCATGGGTAAACAAATGAAATGTATTGTTTGACTGTGTGTTTTTTATTGACGCCCCAACAACCTTGTTATTAGCAACTTGCTCGTCAATAAAATAATTAACATCTTTTATTTTTTTAAAAGCTGTTAAATCACACGTATAGTTATTAACCGCATAAGCCGTTGTACTTTGCGAAGCACCATTTCCGTTAGATGTTGCTGTAACGGCGTCGATAAACGAAGTACTTGCCAGTGCGGCAGTACGGGCATCGCACCCTGCTACTTTACGTATTGTAAACTCAATCCAGTTTGGTGGTGCCAAAGTTGCTGGCCCAATAGTGAATTGAGGATTACTTGGTGTTCCACCACTTTCTGCAACCGTTAATGTAGCCGGATTACTGTTTACTTTAGCAACAGAACCCGAAACATAGGTTACACCAGTAGGCAAAGCGACCGTTACTGTTGCTCCCGAAGTGGTTGCCGCAGCAATGTCTACACGCACTCTTAATGTAGTTTCTAGTCCATTACATACTTCCATACCTGCAGGTTGTGTAATACTTACCACAGGTGCTTGTGCATATACTCCCACATAAGAAAGTAAACACACAAGGTTTAAAAGTAAAAGTCTAGACCACTTAACAAAATAATTGTTTTTCATAAACATATTTTAGTTAGTTAACAAATTTATTCAAATTTAAAAAATCCATTTATCGGCAAATATATAACCAATAAATTAAATTGTAAAGTAAAATCTTACTTTTTTTGTAGATATATAGCTACAAATTTACAGTATAGAATTTACTTAAACTATATTTTAGGAACAAATAACTAAATAAATATTAATAAAAGTGAGTTATTGTCGTTGAATGGTATTTTTTGACGATGAATTGAGAATTAATCAATTTGAAAATTTGAAAATGAGTTAATTAGTGAGGAGTAAGAAGTGAGTTTACAGTATTCAGTTTACAGTTTACAGTTGACAGTTGACAGTTTACGGTTTACGGTTTACGGTTTACAGTTTACGGTTTACGGTTTACAGCTTACAGTTTACGGTTGACAGTTTACAGTTTACGGTTGACAGTTTACGGTTTACAGTTTACGGTTTACAGTATTCAGTTTACGGTTGACAGTTTACGGTTTACGGTATTCAGCTTACAGTTTACAGTTTACAGTTTACGGTTGACTTTCGACTTTCGACTTTAAACTAGCTGACAAAAATCATAAAAAAAGTATTTTGAAGCGTGTAGTTTTGTGTAAATTTTTGTAGTATGAAACAGTCGCTTATTCAAAAATATAATGTACCTGGACCACGTTATACAAGTTATCCTACGGTTCCGTACTGGGATACCGATGCTTTTTCGTTGGCAGTATGGAAAGAAAAAATGTTGGAAACTTTTAGTACAACAAACGCTAAAGATGGTATAAGTTTGTATATTCACTTGCCATTTTGTGAAAGTTTGTGTACGTTTTGTGGCTGCCATAAGCGCATAACGAAACGGCACGAAGTGGAAAACCCTTATATTACGGCGGTTTTAAAAGAATGGAATTTGTATTGTGCTTTATTTAACGAAAAGCCTGTTGTAAAAGAAATACATTTGGGCGGCGGAACACCTACTTTTTTTTCTCCAGAAAATTTAAAACACCTTATAAATAGTATTCTTTCTAAAAGTAAACTTGCCGATAATTATGAGTTTAGCTTTGAAGGTCATCCTAATAATACAACAAAAGAGCACTTGCAAACGCTATATAACTTAGGATTTAGGCGCGTGAGTTTTGGTGTTCAAGATTATGCTGAAAAAGTACAAAAAGCAATTCATCGTATTCAACCGTTTCAGAATGTGGCAAAAATTACATTGCTAGCAAAAGAAATTGGCTACACTTCTATTAGTCATGATTTGGTATTTGGATTACCGTTCCAAACCCTTGATAATGTGATGGATACTATAAACAAGACGAACTCGCTAAATCCTGATAGGATTGCTTTTTATAGTTATGCGCACGTACCTTGGATAAAAGGCAACGGTCAGCGTGGTTTTAAAGATGAAGATGTTCCTAAAGACGCCATAAAACGACAACTGTATGAGCAAGGCAAATTGCAATTAAGCAAGCACGGTTTTGAAGAAATAGGCATGGATCATTTTGCGTTAAAAACCGATAGTATGTATAACGCATTTAAAACCAATAGTTTGCATCGTAATTTTATGGGCTACACCACTACTACTACGAAATTGATGATTGGCTTGGGCGTGTCGTCTATTAGCGATAGCTGGAATGCGTTTGCGCAAAACGAAAAAGATTTGGAAACCTATTATGAGTGTTTAGCAAAAAATGAACTCCCTATTCATAAAGGGCACCTTTTAAATGATGAAGATTTAGTTATACGGCAACATATTTTAAATATTATGTGTACGTTTACTACGAATTGGACTGACAATAAATTGTTTTTCAATGAATTACCAGAAGTTTTAACTTCGTTGCAAGAAATGGAAACTGATGGTTTATTGCAAATTGACGATACTTCGCTTCGTATAACAGCCGCAGGAAAGCCTTTTGTACGTAATGTTTGCATGGCATTCGATTTGCGGTTGAAACGAAATAAACCTGAGACCGCATTGTTTTCGATGACGATATAGTTGGGTTAATTAGGAATTAGGAATTATGAATTAGGAATTACGAATTATCAATTAGGAATTATCAATTACGAATTATCAATTAGGAATTATCAATTAGGAATTATCAATTTGGAATTATCAATTTGGAATTATCAATTTGGAATTATCAATTAGGAATTATCAATTACGAATTATCAATTACGAATTATCAATTTGGAAATTTGGAAATGAGTTAATTAGTGAGAAGTGAGTTTGCAGTTTGCAGTTTTCAGTTTACGGTTTACAGTTTACGGTTTACTTTTGACTTTCGACTTTTGACTTTTGACTTTTGATTTTTGACTACTCATTAAACATTATAAAATTGGTATTTTTTACAAAAACGCAAATAAATTCATTTTAAGAATACTTTTTATTAAAAACATAAAATTATAAAGGTAGAAATTAAAAACAGCTTAAATTGGATTTATTTAATTTGTTTTTGATAGATAAATTTTATCAATATTAACAAATGAATTGTTTTTATTTATTTTAAAGTTTTTAGCACTATCATTTTATATCCATAAGAAATTTGAAAATAAAATTATAAAAAATGGCATTCTAATCATTTATTAGATAAAATGAAGCAAAAAAGCTAACTTTGCAAAAAAAGCAAATGAAAACTTTTCTGGACTTCGATTTACCAAAATCTTTACAAAAAGCAATTGACGCAATAGGATTGGTTAACCCTACGCCTATTCAAGAAAAATCGTTTTCCGTAATTTTATCGGGGCGCGATATGATGGGAATTGCACAAACAGGAACAGGAAAAACATTTGCTTATTTGCTACCCATATTAAAACAATGGAAATTTCAACAAACCGACAGTCCGCGTATTTTAATTTTAGTACCTACTCGCGAACTTGTAGTACAGGTGCAAGAGGAATTGGAAAAATTGGTTCAATTTATGTCGGTTCGTGTGATTGGCATTTACGGCGGTGTTAACATTAATACGCAAAAAAAAGCGATTGCCGAAGGTGTTGATATTGTGGTAGGAACACCCGGAAGAACAATGGATTTAGCACTTGATGGCGTTTTGCGTTTTGACACTATACAAAAATTAGTTATTGATGAATTTGACGAAATATTAAATCTTGGCTTCCGATTTCAATTGACTTCTATTTTGGCTATGATGAAAAATAAGCGCCAAAACATTTTATTTTCTGCTACCATGACCGAAGATGTTGATGAAGTTTTAGACGATTATTTCGATTTTCCAGAGGAAGTTTCCTTAGCGCCAAGCGGAACACCTTTAGAAAAAATTAAGCAAATTGGTTATCATATTCCTAATTTTTTAACGAAAATTAATTTGTTAAAACATTTGCTTTTAGAAGATAACACTATGAATCGTGTACTTATTTTTGTGAACAATAAAAAGTTAGTCGATACTACTTTTGAGTTGCTTAATGACGATTTTGAGTCGCAATTTGGTGTTATTCATTCTAATAAATCGCAAAATTATCGATTAAATACGATGGCGGCTTTTCAAAAAGGCGAATTGCGTGGTTTAATTACTACCGATATTATGGCGCGCGGACTTGATATTTCAGACATTTCGCACGTTATTAATTTGCAATTTCCAGAAGTTGAAGAGCAATATATTCATAGAATTGGACGAACTGGCCGTGCCGATAAAGAAGGAATTGCGATTAGTTTAATAAGTCCAAGTGAAGAAGAATTGCAGGTGGAAACGGAAATTTTAATGAATACCGAAATTAGTATTTTAGCCGTTCCAAGTGCGGTGGAAATTGCTGAGAAGAAATTAGACTTTGAAAAAGACAAACGAAAGTTTAAAAGCATTGGTAAAAAACTAAAACAAGATAATAAAGGCGAGGCTTTTCATGAAAAAAAAGATAAAAACAGTAAAGTAAACCTTGGCGGACCGGGAAAACGAAATCCGCGAAAAACGAAACCTCGAAACCGTGCTGTTGAGGCAAAAAGAGCTGCAAAACGAAAGCGGAAATAATGTGCCGATGTGGCGATGTGGCAATTAGAGAATGTTTTGAAATAATTGCGCTTAACAAGTTACTTTGTCCTGTTGGGTGTAATTAAAATTAGGTAATTATTTCCGTCAGTTTGAGTGATTTTTGATAGAAAATTGTATCGAAAACTAGGAAAAATTACTTTCAAATCGATTCTCGATATAAAATTTTAAACGAATTTTACTCAAATGACGATTTAGAGTAAATTGCATCTAACGAGTTTACTTTATTCTATTTGTATTGAAAAATAGTACATAAACGAATTGCATTTAACATGTAAATTTTTAACTTAAAACAATTGATTAAATGAAATTAAAATTTCCTACTGCTCAAACTATATTGTTGCTAATAACGGCATTAACCGTACTTTTAACATGGCTTATTCCATCGGGAAAATATGAAACTTTAGCATATAATAGCGAAACAAAAACATTCGATTTAAAAGGAAAAGATAAAAGTATTAGCCTGCAATCGAGTCAAAAAACACTAGATTCATTAGCCATTAAAATTCCGTTAGAAAAGTTTACTTCGGGCGAAATTTGGAAACCTATTAATATACCCAATACTTTTTATTATGTAAAAAATACGCCACAAGGAATTGTAGCTTTTATAAAAGCACCAATTAAAGGAATTATACAAGCTGCCGATATTATTTTCTTTGTTTTAATACTGGGTGGCGCTATTGGCATTATGAATTATTCTGGCGCTTTTGATGCCGGAATTACTAGTTTAGCACAACTTTTAAAAGGCAAAGAATATTTACTTATTATTATTATTACTACACTTATTGCTATTGGCGGTACAACCTTTGGTTTAGCAGAAGAAACTATTGCCTTCTACCCTATTTTAATTCCTGTTTTTCTTAAAGCTCGGTACGACGCCATGGTAGCGTTGGCTTCGGTTTACGTGGGTTCGAGTATTGGTACAATGATATCGACGGTAAATCCGTTTTCAGTTATTATTGCCTCAAATGTAGCGGGAATTAATTGGACTACAGGTCTAACTTCTCGACTTATTTTCTTAATAATTTGTACCACTATTTGCATTGTTTATATTATGTGGTATGGAAAACGTGTACAGAAAAACCCCGAAAAATCACTTTTATTTGCGCAAAAAGAGGAAATTGAACAGCATTATTTTGCCAATAAAACAGAAAATTCCTTTTTAACACTTCCTCAAAAAATAGCATTAATTGTATTTGCGCTTTGTTTTGTAGTAATGATTTATGGTGTTTCGCAATTAGAATGGTGGTTTGAAGAAATGACAGCTGTGTTTTTTGTTGGTGCAATTGCAATTGGAATTATTTTAAAAATTAATGAAAAGAGTTTTGTTTCCGAATTTATTAAAGGTTCTGCCGAATTGTTAGGTGTTGCTATTATTATTGGAGTTGCCCGTGGTGTATCGGTTATTATGGAAGAAGGTATGATTATTGACACCGTTTTGTATCACGCTAGCAATATAACAAGCGGTATGAACAAAGGAATTTTTGCTAATATGATGATGCTTATTTATTCGGGTTTATCGTTTTTTATTCCGTCTTCATCGGGAATGGCGGTTTTAACTATGCCAATTTTTGCACCACTTGCCGACACTGTAGGTATTGGTCGTGAAGTTATTGTTGATGCGTATCAATTTGGACAAGGTTTATTTGCCTTTATTAATCCAACAGGTTTAATTTTAGCTACGCTTGCCATTGTAAATGTAACCTACGATAAATGGTTAAAATTTATAATGCCTTTAGTAGGAATACTACTTGTTTTGGTTATAGTTTATTTAACGTTAATGGTTGTTTAAGTTGTAGGTTAAAACTGCAACTGAAAACTAAATTTATTATTCTGTGTATTGAAACATTTCTGCTTTCGCAAAAATTGTGAGATTCTTACGGAACGACAAACGTTACGTTGAATACTGTAATTCCTTTTAATTATGCTGTTCGGTAAAAACAGATAGTAAGGTTTCGGCCGAAACCATATTGTTTGGCGATTGTTCCATTAGCTTTAAAACACGTTTCATAGCAAACGGATTTAATCCCATATTAATTCCTATTTCGTTAATTTTTGTTTGCTCGCGTTCGTGCAAAACACCATCGGCGTGCATTAGTAAAGCCAATCTGTAAAACTGACAAATACGATTAAATTCGTCTTTAATTATGGTTTTTTCGTGTTTTTTATTGAAAAGATCGTGTAAGGTTTCTGTATCGATTTCGAGTTCTTGTGCTATTAAAGCTATAAAATCGTATTCTCTATCGTGCAATTCGCCATCAACAACTGCAAAGGCAATAAGCTCTTGTAACAAATCGATACGTTCTTTATAATTATCCATAAAATAATGCTTTACTTTTGTAAAAATACACAAACTTCCGTTTTTATTAAATATCTTTGACTTATAATTTATTAACATGACAAACAACGATATATTTAAAAAACTTAGAGTTGCCCTGCAATTGCGCGACGATCAAATTGTTGAAATTTTAGAATTGGTTGATTTTCGAATTTCAAAAGGCGAAATTGGTAATTTTTTTAGAAATGAAAGTCATCCTAAATATGTAGCGTGTGGCGACCAAGTTTTGCGTAATTTTTTAAACGGATTGGTTATTTATTTAAGAGGAACAAAAGAAAACCCTAAAAAACCTACTGCGGTTTTAAGTGAAATTAAAAAAACCAAAACAACTGTTGCAAATACCAAAAAAACTGAGAAAAAACCTCAAAAAAATAACGCACCCAAAAAACCAATTGTAGAAAAAGTAAAATTTAAAAACGGAAAAAACAAAAAGAACTAATTTTTTTTGTAACTTTATAAGAAATTTATTTTTTTATGAAAAAAAACATTGGAAAAACCGATAAAATAATCAGAATTTCATTAGCCATTATACTTGTGGTTGTAGATTATTTTAATGTGCTAAACTGGGAATATTCTTGGGTTTTATCGTTATTAGGAATTATTTTAGTAGGCTCTACTTTAATAGGTTTTTGTCCGCTTTATGTTCCATTAGGAATAAACACTTGCAAAAGAAAAGAATAGTTTATGCAATAAATAGTTTTAAAGTTAAAAAATACCCAATAATGGGTATTTTTTTGTTTCTATATAGCGCTTACATTTGGCTTATAAACTTTAAAACTCATATAATATGAAAAAAATTAAAATTCTATGTATTTTGTGTGTAAGCTTACTACTTTTTAATTGTGATAAAGATGACGACAACGATACTAGTTCAAACAAGTCTAAACTTATTGGTTCTTGGCGTTATATAAAATCGACAGGTACAAACAATGCAAATAACGATATGTACGAATATATTGCTAGTTGTGAAACCGAAGAAAAATTAACTTTTACTAATGATAATGTAGCCATTATGATAGATAATGATTGCGATGGCACAACTGAAGAAGAAGGAACTTATAACTACTCCATAAATGGTTCTACAATTGAAATATTTGGCGAAACAGCAGAAATAATAGAACTTAATGACAATTCTTTTATTTATGAAACCACTTATTACGAACCAGAAGATGAAATAACCTACTACGATAGAGAGTATTACGTAAAAATTAACTAACTTACTTTCTTATTAACTACAGCAGTTAACATCATTAAATTATAGTTTGTTTTATAACACACAATTACCTTTCTCATATTCATAATTTAAGTTACTAGTTATAAAAGTATGGGAAAAGAGGCTGTTTTACAAAACAGTCTCTTTGTTTAAATTATTTTTTTAGTATCTTTAAAGTAATAATCTATTTTATACGTTTTAACGGAACAACTTTATTTATTAAAATTGTTTTTATACAGTTAATACTTAAATCTGTAGATGAAAATAATTCAATCCAGTTCATATCGACTCCATTTAAAATTAAAATGTTTTTTTGCATTTATTTTTTTGTATTGTGTACCAATTAATTTCGTTTGCGCGCAACAAGAAAATGAAGATTCATTATTAAAAAGCTGGAATACTATATCCGAAAAACCTTCTAAAAGAGCAAGCGCTTTCTATACCGTATTAAAAAATAATTATGAAAATTATCCCGATAGCACACTTGTACAAGCTAAAGAATTACTCGATTTTTCTATTCAACATAAACTTCCTTTAATCGAATGTAAATGTGCCGATTTAATTGGTTTAATCTATTATTATATGGATTACAACGAAGAAGCCGCCGAATATTTTATTAAATGTGAAAAAATTGCTAATCAACACAATTTTGAAGAAGAAAAAGCCAATAATCTTATTCACATAGGTTTAGTACATCTTAATAATTGGAATTTTAACAAAGCTATCGAATATTTTGAAAAAGCACTTAAAGCTGGCGAAAAAATTAATAATCAAGAAATTATTGCATTAAGTCTATACGATATTGGTGTTGGCTACAAAGAAAAATATAAAACAGATAAAGCCTTAATGTATTATAAAAAGAGTTTAGCCGCATCTGAATTGTTACAAAATAAAAGCTATAAAATAAATGCACTATTAGGAATTGGCGACACGTATGAAAGAGCAAAAAAATATGACAGCGCTAAAATTTATACCAACAAAGCCTTACAGTTAAGCAAAACTAGCAACAATAATAGAGATATTGCTCGATCTTATACTAATTTAGTGATACTCTTTTTTAATACAAAACAACCCGATTCTATAATAAAATATGCGAACTTAGCCTTGCCTATTGCCGAAAAACTACATAATAACTTTTTAATTCAACGAAACATTTATTTTTTACACAAAGCGCACCAACAAAAAGAAGATTACAAACGCGCGCTAGAATATTATTTCGATTTTATTGAGAAAAACGATGGTTTTAACCAAATTAAACAAGACAGGCGATTACAAAAATTTGAACTCGAAAAACAAGCGCTACGCGATAGTATAAAAAACACAACACAAACCTTATTTTTTAAAGATGAAATTACAAAGAATAAAAAAGTAAAAAACTTAATTACTTACGGCTGGATAAGTAGTTTTTTACTACTAATTGTAATTGCCTATTTTGTATATAAAAACTTTAAACGAAAACAAATAATCCTAGAACAGCAAAAAGAATTAGACATTCAAAAACTACAAATGCGATTAAAAAATCAAGAGCTAAACGCTGTTGATGCTATGGTTGAAGGTCAAGAAAAAGAACGCAAACTAATAGCCGATGAACTTCACGACGATTTAGGCGGATTAATGACCACTTTAAAAATTCATCTTGAGAGTTTAAAACACAAGCCCGATGCCACATTATACGACAAAACAAGTCATTTATTAGAACAAGCCTATCAAAAAATTAGAACCATTGCGCACATAAAAAATTCTGGCGTTTTAGCTGATAAAGGACTTTTAAAAGCGGTAAAATCGCTTGCAGAGTCTATTACCGAAACCAATAAAATAAACGTTAGTGTTATCGATTTTGAGCTAGACACACGATTAGAGAACAGTTTAGAAATTTCAATTTTTAGAATTATTCAAGAACTCATAACAAACGCTATTAAACACGCCAAACCAAGCGAAATAAACATTTATTTAACCAAACACGATACTACCATAAATATAATGATTGAAGACAACGGAAAAGGATTTAACACTAAAATATTATCTAAAACAAACGGTATTGGGATAAAAAATATAGAAAAAAAAGTAGAACAGCTAAATGGCACTATTTCAATAGAATCGGAAACAAATAAAGGAACCAATATAATAATAGACTTGCCCATATGATACGAATAGCTATAGCCGAAGATCATCAAGCCGTTATTGACGGAATAAAACTTCTTTTAAAACACGAAGAAAACATCGAAATTATTGGTACTGTAAACGATGGCGAAGCTCTATTAGAATTAGTAAAACACAAAGAACCACATATTGTAATAACCGATATACGAATGCCAAAAATAGACGGTATTCAACTCACAAAAATATTATCGGAAACCAAACCTCATATTAAAACATTAGCTTTTTCTATGTTCGACCAGCAAGAAATTATTAATAAAATGATAACTGCTGGAGCAAAAGGTTATATTCTAAAAAATGCTTCGTTAAAAACCATTATAAATGCTATAAATGAAATTTATGCAGGAAAAACTTATTTTGATGTTATCGTAAATAACAATAAACCTAACAAACCCGCTGAAAACATTTTAACCAAACGACAAATCGAAATTTTAAAACTCATTGCACAAGGCAAAACCTCACGACAAATAAGCGAAGAGTTATACATAGGCATTTCAACCGTAGAAACGCATCGTAAAAACATGACTCGTATGTTAAACCTTAAAGGAAACGGCGAACTTTTACGCTACGCCATTGAAAAAAAATATAATTTTTAAATTCCTATTTTTGTAATCTAATTTGTATTTTTGAATCCAAATTGGTCGTTAACAAAATACCATGCAATTTAAACATCCGGAAGTACTTTATTTTCTTTTCCTATTGGTTATACCAATAATTATTCATTTATTTCAATTACGGCGGTTTAAAAAAACCTATTTTACTAACGTAAAATTACTTAAAGAACTACAACAACAAACACAAAAAAGCAGTACTATAAAAAAATGGTTGCTACTCGCTACCCGATTATTATTACTTGCAGCATTAATTATAGCTTTTGCGCAGCCTTTTTTTACAGCAAAAGATAGTGTTGGTAAGCAAAATGAATTGGTCATACTATTAGACAACTCTTTTTCTATGCAAGCCAAAGGTTCAAATGGCGAGTTACTTAAAAAAGCCGTTCAAGATATTTTAGAAAGTTTGCCCGAAAACACACTGTTTTCAATGGTTACACCGTCGCAAACCTATTGGGATACCGACCGAAAATCGATTCAGTCCGATTTGCAAAATTTAACTTACACACACTTTTCATTTAATATAGAGCAGCTTATTAATCAAGTTGAAAATAAAAAACCTACTACCCAAAAAGACTATATCATTATAACCGATGGTATTTCGGAAGCTGCAGAAAATTTAACACCGTTAAACAAAGACAACACCTATGTTTGGTTACCAAAAACCGAAAACAAAATTAACTGTAGCATAGAAAGCGTTAATTTAAAAGCTGATTCCGATATTTTTTACGAATTAATTATTTCATTAAAAGCCTACGGAGGTTTACCCGAAAACATTCCGCTTACACTTTTTAACAACAATGAAACTGTGGCCAAAACTCAAGTTTCGTTTAAAAACACTACCGAAGAAATAAAGCTTTCTATTCCTAAAAAAGCTTTTAATGGAAAAGTTAGTATAAACGATAACAGTTTACCTTACGATAATTCGTATTATTTTTCTATAAACGAACCTAAAAAAAATGCCATTTTAGCCATTGGCGAAACATCGAAAAACGAATTTTTAACTCGAATTTTAAACGATACCGAGTTTGCTTTTTCACAAACCGAACTCAAACAACTAAACTACAATGCTATTGAAAATCAAAATGTTGTAATTTTAAATGAGCTTATCGATATTCCGCAATCGTTAAGTACAACTTTACAAACATTTTATCAAAACGGTGGTACAATTGTATGTATTCCTAATGAAAAAAGCACGGTTACTAATTTGAATTCGGCTTTACAAAAATGGTCGGCATTATCGTTTACACAAAGTTTTTCATCGGAAAAAGAAATTACGCAAATTCATTTTAATCATCCGTTATATCGAAATGTTTTTGAAAAAAAAGTAACTAATTTTCAATATCCTAAAATAAATACCGGATTCGAGCTAAAAGGAACTGCATTTGCTGTTTTATCATTTGCAGATGGTTTACCATTTCTTGCTTCGGTTAGCAATACTTTCGGAAATATTTATATTTTTTCAAGCCCAATAAACAAACAAAATAGTAATTTTCAAAATTCGCCATTAATTGTACCCACATTTTATAATATTGGCATAGCCAAAGGAAATCAATCGTTAGCTGCTTATACTATTTCAGAAAATCAATCGGTAGTTTTAAATGCCATTTTATCAAAAGACGAAGTAGTTACCGCTAAAAACGAAGTCTATAGTTTTATCCCAATTCAACAAATTAGTAACGATAAATTAAAATTAAGTTTTGGCGATTATCCTGAAAAAGATGGCAATTACACCATTTATCAAAAAGAAAATACAATTGCTACTATAAGTTTTAATTATCCTCGAAACGAAAGCAACATAACACTTAAACCCAATTCGCTTTTTGAAAATTATGAAACCATAACATCGGTTTCGCAAGCTATCGATGTTTTTAATCAAAACCGAACCGATACACCACTTTGGAAATGGTTTTTAGCAGCAACACTACTATTTTTATTATTTGAACTACTAATCCAAAAATTTGTAAAATGACAACCGTCATCATTAAACAAGCCATTATTCACGACAAAACAAGTCCGTATCATTTAAAAAAAATGGACTTAAAAATTGAAAATGGAACAATAACCGAAATAGCCGAAAACATTATAACAACCAATAAAGATATTGTTGTAGTGCATCAAAATCTACAGGTTTCGCAAGGCTGGATAGACAGTTCGGTATGTTTTGGCGAACCTGGTTTTGAAGAAACAGAAACTATTGCAAACGGACTTGATGTAGCAGCAAAAAGTGGTTTTACAGCCGTAATGTTACAACCAAATTCATTTCCTGTAATCGACAATCAGGCGTTAATTAAATTTGTGCAAGAAAAAGCCAACAATAAAGCTACAACTTTATACACCGTTGGTGCATTAACTAAAAACAGCGAAGGCAACGATTTAGCCGAACTTTTCGATATGAAAAACGCTGGCGCTATTGCATTTGGCGATTATAAAAAAGCTTTGCAAAATGCTAATTTGCAAAAAATAGCCTTGCAATATGTACAAGATTTCGATGGTTTACTAATTAGCTTTTGTGAAGATGAAAAATTGAAAGGAAAAGGAATTGTAAACGAAGGCGTTGTTTCTACCCAATTAGGACTAAAAGGAATTCCAGCCTTAGCCGAAGAATTACACGTGGCACGAAATTTATTTTTATTAGAATATACTGGCGGAAAATTACACATTCCTACCATTTCTACTCAAAAATCAATCGAATTGATAAAAGAAGCAAAAGCAAAAGGCTTGCAAGTAAGTTGTAGCGTAGCGGCACATCATTTGGTTTTAAACGATAGTGTTTTACAAGGTTTCGATTCGAGATACAAAGTTTGCCCACCGTTGCGAGACGAAGCCACAAGAAAAGCTTTAATTGAAGCGGTTTTAAATAACACTATCGACTGTATTACAAGCGACCACAACCCTATAGATATTGAACACAAAAAACTAGAATTCGATTTGGCAAAAGACGGTACAATTGGTTTGGAAAGTGCTTTTTCTAGTTTGCTTACAATTCTTCCGCTTGAAGTTGTTGTTCAAAAATTAACTTCTGCAAAAGCTATTTTTAATGTTAAAGAAAACAGCATTACTATTGGCAATAAAGCCGAATTAAGTTTGTTTACAACCAATGGAGAATGGATTTTTACTAAAGAAAATATTTTAAGTAAATCGAAAAATTCGGCCTTTTTAAATCATAAAATGAAAGGAAAAGTTGTTGGTATTTATAATAACGAACAATTGATACTAAATAATTAAATTAATAAAATTATGAACGATATTGAAAAAGGCAAAAAAACCGCAATAATTGCCTATATTACTATAATAGGAACAGTTATTGCTATTTTTATGAACCAAGATGAAAATAAATCTGAATTTGCAAGTTTTCACATTCGCCAAGCTTTAGGTGTTTTTTTAACTTGGGGAATTTTAGGCTATTTTGTTGGCAATATCGATAATTGGACAATGTCGATTGCACTACTTATTTTCATTTTTGTATTGTGGTTTTACGGGTTTTTAGGTTGTTCAAAAAATGAAAAAAGAACCGTTCCTCTTGTTGGCGAATTTTATCAGAAGTTTTTTAAAAACCTTTAACCTTTCAACAAAAAAAAATGAACCTACATTACCTTATACGCGAACCAAAAGAAATAAAAGAACAAAACCCTGTATTAATTCTATTACACGGTTATGGCAGCAACGAAGACGATTTGTTTTCGTTTGCAAGCGAATTACCCAACGACTACTATATTATATCTGTTCGTGCGCCTTATAGTTTACAGCCTTATGGTTATGCGTGGTATCCCATTCATTTTGATGCAGCTGAAAACAAATTTTCTGATGATGAACAAGCCAAACAATCGCGCGATTTAATTATAAATTTTATTGATGAGCTTGTTGCAAAATATCCAATCGATAAAAAAAATGTTACCCTAATCGGCTTTAGTCAAGGTGCAATTTTAAGTTATGCCACTGCCCTATCATATCCCGAAAAAATAAACAGCGTTGTAGCGTTAAGTGGTTATTTAAACGAAAGTATTTTAGTAGAAAATTTTGCATCAAAAAACAATAAGCACTTACAATTCTTTATTTCACACGGAACAGTTGACCAAGTTATTCCTGTTGATTGGGCACGTAAAGCAAAACCATTTATAGAAAAATTAGGCTTACAAGTAGAATATAAAGAATATCCTGTAGGACACGGTGTAGCACCGCAAAATTTTTTCGATTTTAAAAATTGGTTACTAAAAACAAGGTAACTTAATTCTTTATTAAAATTTACATTTTCTTAATCTTACATAAAAAATTTGGTTATTTTTGAAATCTCTATCAAAACCAAATTAATTATGGCTACAGTAACATTAGGCGGAAATGCCATCCATACTAACGGCGAATTGCCAAAAGTGGGCTCAAAACTAACCGATTTTCAATTAGTAAAAGACGACTTATCAGTGGTTTCTTTACAGAATTTTGCTGGCAAAAAATTAGTTTTAAATATTTTTCCTAGCATCGATACCGGTACTTGTGCTACTTCAGTACGTCAATTTAACCAAAAAGCCGCTGCTTTAGAAAACACCGTAGTACTTTGCATTTCTCGCGATTTACCTTTTGCTCAAAAACGTTTTTGCGGCGCCGAAGGAATTGAAAACGTAGTAACACTTTCCGATTTTAAAGATGGAAGTTTTGGTAAAACTAATGGCTTAGAAATTATAGATGGTCCACTTGCAGGGCTACATTCGAGAGTCGTAATTGTAACCGATGAAAATGGTGCTATTACACATACCGAGCAAGTAACCGAAATTGCAAATGAACCCAATTACGAATTAGCATTACAAGCATTATAAAAAAGTAATTAATGAAATTTCAAAAAGACGAAACTCTGTTTACAGGTCGCATAAAAAGCATGGGCTTTGCTGCTAAAGGCGCTTATAAATTGATTTCTACAGAACATAGTGTAATGGTTCAGTTTTCTATAACTGTTATTATGATAATTGTAGGTATTTTAGTAGGAATCACAAAAGAAGAATGGATAATGCAAACTTTCGCCTGCGGATTAATACTAAGTATAGAAGGCTTAAACACCGCTGTTGAAAAAATTGCCGATTTTGTTCATCCAGATTATCATGAAAGAATAGGTTTTATTAAAGATATTGCCGCTGGTGCCGTTTTTTTTGCTGCTATGACAGCAATTGCAGTTGCCTCAATTATTTATGTGCCTTATTTGTTATAATTTTCTATTTTTGTACTTCATACAAAAAATAGAATGGCAACTAAAAAAAATAAAGAAACTTTAAACCTACCTAAAAAAGAAAAACGCAACTGGATTTTAACTCGGCAACAAAAATTTATTTTTGGCGTGTTACTCCTTTTGCTTGCTGTAGCACTATTACTATCGTTTATTTCTTATTTTATTACAGGAAATTTCGACCAAAGCATAGCGCAAGAAGTTTTAGATAGAAAAGCCAAAGCTCAAAATTGGCTTGGAAAAGTAGGTGCATTTTTAGCCGACTTTTTCTTGTATAAAGGTTTTGGTGTAGCCTCATTTTTATTCGTTAGAATATTCGTTTTAATTGGCGTATATTTTATTTTAGATATTGCCGTTTCTAAATTAAAAAAAACCATTTTTTGGGATTTATATCTTGTTATAATACTGTCTGTTTTTTTAGGTTTTTTTTGGGATTATGCTCCGCAATTATCAGGCGTTATTGGATTCGAAATCAATACTTTTATTCAAGATTATTTAGGAAAATTTGGTACTTTACTAATACTTATTTTTGCAACAATCATCTTTTTAGTATTTAGAATAAAAATAGCGCCCGAAACTTTTACATCTATTTTTAAAAAACAAGAAAAAGAAAGTGAAACCGATGTTGCAAAACATAACGAACCATGGGTTGAAGATAAACCTATAAATGAAGAAATTTCTATACAAGACGCTACTACTATCTCTCAAAAAACAACCGATTTTATTCTTGAAGAAGATGAAAATGAATTAGGCAATTTTGAACTGAAACAAACGCCAACTTCTACTTTCGAAATTAATAAAGAAACGCTTAAACCTACTATTGAAAAATCGTCTGAATTAAGTTTAAATCCTACAATAAAAACACAAGACCAATCTAAAGAAACAATTGTAGCTACTGAAAAAACTTTTAATGAAGACGAAATAGCATCTAGCAACGATTTTGTAATTGAAACAGCACAAGAAGAAGAAACTGTAGAAGAAAATTTAGCTGCAAAACTAGTGCAAGATTTTGGCGAGTTTGATCCTACATTAGAATTATCAAATTATCAATTTCCGCCTATTGATTTACTAAAAGAATACACAACTAGCGGCATTACTATTAATCAGGAAGAATTAGAAGAAAACAAAAATAATATTGTAGAAACGTTAAAAAATTATAGTATTGGCATTTCGCAAATAAAAGCAACCGTAGGGCCAACTGTAACACTTTACGAAATTGTGCCCGAAGCCGGAATTCGGATTTCAAAAATTAAAAACCTCGAAGACGATATTGCACTTTCACTTTCGGCTTTAGGTATTCGAATTATTGCACCAATTCCGGGTAAAGGAACTATTGGAATTGAAGTACCTAATAACAAACCTTCTATGGTGGCAATGAAAACGGTAATTGCATCGCCAAAATTTCAACAAGCCGAAATGGAATTGCCTGTAGCTTTAGGTAAAACCATTTCTAACGAAACCTTCGTAGCCGATTTGGCAAAAATGCCACATTTGTTAATGGCTGGGGCAACTGGGCAAGGAAAATCGGTTGGGTTAAATGCCATTTTAACTTCATTACTGTATAAAAAACATCCTGCCGAAGTAAAATTTGTATTAGTCGATCCTAAAAAAGTAGAACTTACCCTATTTAATAAAATTGAACGCCATTATTTAGCAAAACTTCCCGATACCGAAGACGCTATTATTACCGATAATACCAAAGTAATTAACACCTTAAATTCGCTTTGTATTGAAATGGACGCCCGTTACGATTTGTTAAAAGATGCAATGGTGCGTAACATAAAAGAATATAACGAAAAATTTAAACAACGTAAATTGAATCCAGAAAATGGTCATCGATTTTTACCCTACATTGTATTAGTTGTCGATGAATTTGCCGATTTAATTATGACTGCTGGTAAAGAAGTAGAAACACCTATTGCTCGTTTAGCACAATTAGCACGTGCTATTGGTATTCACTTAATTATTGCTACACAACGACCTTCGGTTAATGTTATTACCGGTATGATAAAGGCAAATTTTCCTGCTCGTTTAGCGTTTAGAGTAATGTCTAAAATTGACTCTAGAACTATTTTAGATGCTGGTGGCGCAGACCAGTTAATTGGTCGAGGCGATTTGTTATATACAAGCGGAAACGATATGGTTCGTGTGCAATGTGCTTTTGTTGACACGCCCGAAGTAGAAAAAATTTGCGATTTTATTGGCAACCAAAAAGCCTATCCAGATGCCTATCTTTTACCAGAGTATGTAGGCGAAGAAAGTGGCACGACTCTTGATAATAATATCGACGAACGCGACAGCTTATTTAGAGAAGCAGCTGAAGTTATTGTTACGGCTCAACAAGGAAGTGCTTCGCTAATTCAACGTAAGTTAAAGTTAGGATACAATAGAGCCGGAAGAATTATAGATCAATTAGAAGCGGCTGGAATTGTAGGTCCGTTTGAAGGAAGTAAAGCACGACAAGTTTTAATTCCGGATTTAACTTCATTAGAAATATTTTTAAATAACGAACAAAACAACAATTAAAATGAACAAATTAGTAAAATTAGTTTTAATTTTAACACTTATTGGTAGTACATTACAAGCTCAAAACGCAACAAAAGCAAAAGCACTTTTAGATGAAGTTTCGGCAAAAGTAAAAACCTATAATAACATTGTTATCGATTTTAAATACACACTAAACAATTCAAAAGAAAACATAAATCAAGAAAGTAAAGGAAATGTGGCTATCGAAAGTGTTGCTTCTGGAAAATACAATCTTAATTTTATGGGTGTAAACAAAATATTCGATGGTAAAAAAGTTTACACAATAGTTCCTGAAGATGAAGAAATAACCGTTTCAAAGTTTGATGAAAACGATAAAGATGCTATTACACCAAATAGAATGTTAACTTTCTTTAACTCTGGTTTTAAATACAGTTGGGATATTTTACAAAACGTAAAAGGACGCAAAATTCAGTATGTAAAATTGATACCGATTAGTTCTAAAGACCAACGAAAAGAAATACTAATTGGTATAGACCAAC
>NZ_JAWKMX010000022.1:0-42373 GCF_041392005.1 Flavobacterium sp. | reverse complement strand
AAAGTATTAAATTTAAGCCTGCCTTTTTAGGTAAAGTTGTACAAGGGGCACCACTTCAATTAGATGTTACAGCAAACTTTATGTTTAACAATAAGTTTGTTTTAGGAGCAGCTTGGCGTTGGGATGCCGCACTTAGTGGTTTAGCAGGTTTCCAAGTATCAGACAGATGGTTTATTGGTTATGCTTATGATGCAGAAACTACTAAATTAGCTAATTATAATTCAGGATCACACGAAATATTTTTACGATACGAATTTGTATCTAAAGAGAAAAATATTATTACACCACGATTCTTTTAATACCTAAACAGTTATGAGATATAAATTAATACTTGCTACTGCTGCATTTTTTGGATGTCTTAGCTCTTTTGCTCAGGTAACCAAAGCTAACAAAGAGTACAACCAGCATAATTATTTTAATGCAATAGAAATATACCAAAAAGTGTATGATAAAGGATATTCTTCTCCTGAAGTTTTAACTAGGTTGGCTAATTCGTACTATAATAATGCTGAATATACTAAAGCAGCTACTTATTTTGGTAAGCTTTATTCGGAAAACCCTGGTTCAATGAATGGAACCAGCCTTTTACGATATGCAAATACACTTAAGGCATTAGGTTCTTATAAAGAGGCCGATAAAATTATGCAGAAATTTATCAATCAATCTGATGATAAAGATGTGTTGTCGGTTTTAACAGAAAAATCACAATCGTATTTAGATGAGATAGAAAGAAATTCGGGTCGTTACGATATTAAAAACGCAGGATTTAACTCTTCTGGGAGAGATTATGGTGTTGCGTTTTATAAAGATGACGAAGTAGTTTATTCTTCAACCAGAGATACAGGTGGTATAATTAAAAGAAGAAACGGTTGGGATAATCAAGCTTATTCACAATTGTATGCACAAAAAACAGAATCAGAATCAGGTTCAGAATCTGATTCAACGAAAACAGAGACTAATTCGAAATCTAGTTTGTTTTCAAAAATGATTAATACCAAGTATCACGAGTCAACACCTGTATTTACTAAAGATGGAAACACTGTTTATTTCACTAGAAATAACTATACTAAAGGTAAAAGAGGTTACGATTCTGAAAAATCAACTTTATTAAAAATTTACCGTTCTGAATTTAAAGACGATAATTGGACAGAACCAGTTGAGTTACCGTTTAATAGCGATCAATTTAGTACAGCTCACCCAGCTTTAAGTCCTGATGAAAAAACCTTATATTTTGCATCAGATAGACCAGGTGGATTAGGTTTTTCAGATTTATATAAAGTTTCTATTTCTTCATCTGAAGAAATGGTAGATTCTCTAAATATGGCGACAAGTTATTCATACGGTATGCCTGAAAATTTAGGTAATAGAATTAATACACCAGGTAGAGATACATTCCCGTTTATTAGTAAAAATAACGATTTATATTTCGCTTCAGACGGACAGTTAGGTTTAGGTGGATTGGATATTTTTACTATTAACTTAAGTAATTTAAACAGCCCAGATATTAAACCTCAAAACGTGGGTAAAGAAGTAAATACAACATTCGACGATTTTAATTTTATTATTAACGACGATACTAAAACAGGTTATTTTACTTCAAACAGAACTTCAGATAACCAAGGTTTAGACGATATTTATAAAATAAAAGAGCTTAAAAGAATATGCTCACAAGCATTGGCAGGTACAGTAATAGATTCTGAAACGAGAAAAACTATTCCAAATGCTAAAGTTGAATTGTTAGATAAAGATCACAATTCATTACGTTCAACTACTGCAGATGAAAACGGTGCTTTCGATTTTGGTATTGTTCCTTGTCAAACAGTATATTATATTAAAGCTACGAAAGACGAGTATGAACCAAATGAAGTTATGGCTACTATACCAGGTGTTGAAGGAAAAACAGTTGAAGATGTTGAATTAGCACCTTTAACGCCACCTTTAACTGAAGGTGTTGACCTTAAAGATGTATTAAATATTCCTTACATTTTATTCGATTTAGACAAATCATTTATACGTCCAGACGCTGCAGTTGAGCTATCTAAAGTATTAGCGGTTATGCAAGAGTATCCAACAATGCACATCGATATTCGTTCGCATACCGATTGTAGAGCTTCGTATGCTTATAACATGGCACTTTCAGAAAGAAGAGCACAATCTACTAAAGAATGGTTAATTGCAAATGGTATAGCACCGTATCGATTAACAGCTAAAGGTTACGGAGAGTCGCAATTGGTTAACGATTGTGGTTGTGAACCTACAAACGATTCGCCTTGTTCAGAATACGAACACCAACAAAACAGACGTAGTAATTTCATAATTATGAAAATGTAAAAAAAAACGAACGATAAGTTTATAAAACGTCTCGCAATTTGCGAGACGTTTTGTTTTATAGGCTGTTAATAACTTCACTTGCAATAACTACTTGCATAATGTAATTTTGTACTATATTCTTAATTTATGCAAAAGTATTTAAACCAACTTAACGAAGCGCAACGCCAACCTGTATTGCAAAAAGATGGACCAATGATTGTTATTGCAGGCGCAGGCTCAGGTAAAACACGAGTACTTACTATGCGTATTGCTTATTTAATGAGCCAAGGTGTAGATGCTTTTAATATTTTAGCTTTAACTTTTACTAACAAAGCAGCGCGCGAAATGAAAAACCGTATTGCGAGTATTGTAGGCAATAACGAAGCTAAAAATTTGTGGATGGGAACTTTTCACTCGGTTTTTGCAAAAATACTGCGTATTGAGTCCGAAAAATTAGGCTACCCATCAAATTTTACCATTTATGATACGCAAGATTCTGTTCGGTTAATTTCTGCAATTATCAAAGAAATGCAACTCGATAAAGATATTTATAAGCCTAAACAAGTTCTCAATCGAATTTCGCAATATAAAAACTCATTAATTACAGTAAAAGCATATTTTAATAATCCAGAATTGCAAGAAGCCGATGCCATGAGTAAAAAGCCACGTTTAGGCGAAATTTACCAAAATTATGTAGAACGTTGTTTTAAATCGGGCGCAATGGATTTTGATGATTTGTTGTTAAAAACAAACGAATTGCTTAATCGATTTCCAGATGTTTTGGCAAAATACCAAAATCGTTTTCGCTACATTTTGGTTGATGAGTATCAAGATACCAATCATTCGCAATACTTAATTGTTCGTGCACTTTCCGATAAATTTCAGAACATTTGTGTGGTAGGCGACGATGCACAGAGTATTTATGCGTTTAGAGGTGCAAATATTAATAATATTTTAAATTTTCAAAAAGATTACGATGGCGTAAAAACGTATCGTTTAGAGCAAAATTATCGTTCTACCAAAAATATTGTAGAAGCAGCAAATAACGTTATCGATAAAAACAAAACTAAATTAGAAAAAATAGTTTGGACAGATAACGATGAAGGACCAAAAATAAAGGTACACCGAAGTTTAACCGATGGCGAAGAAGGACGATTTGTGGCTTCAACCATTTTTGAGCAAAAAATGCAACAGCAATTGCCTAACAACCATTTTGCTGTTTTATACCGAACAAATGCCCAATCGAGAGCTATTGAAGATGCCCTGCGAAAACGCGATATTCCATATCGAATCTACGGTGGATTATCGTTTTATCAGCGTAAAGAAATAAAAGATGTGTTGGCTTATCTACGCTTAATCATCAATCCAAAAGACGAAGAAGCATTGGTTCGAGTAATTAATTACCCGGCTCGTGGAATTGGCAGTACAACTGTAGAAAAGTTAACTGTAGCGGCAAATCATTACAAACGTTCTATTTTTGAGGTAATGGAACACATCGATAAAATTGATTTAAAACTAAATTCAGGAACAAAAGCAAAATTGGCCGATTTTGTTACCATGATTAAAAGTTTCCAAATTATAAATGAAAACCAAGATGCTTTTTATGTAACCGACCACGTTACTAAAAAAACAGGACTGGTGCAAGAACTTAAAAAAGATGGAACGCCCGAAGGAATTGCTCGAATTGAAAATATTGAAGAACTTTTAAACGGTATAAAAGACTTTACCGAAGGTCAAAAAGAAGTTGATGAAGCGAGAGGTTCGCTTTCCGAGTTTTTAGAAGATGTAGCTCTTGCCACCGATTTAGATAAAGATACTGGCGATGATGATAGGGTAGCTCTAATGACTATTCACTTAGCAAAAGGATTAGAATTTCCACACGTTTTTATAGTAGGTTTAGAAGAAGATTTATTTCCAAGTGCGATGAGTTTGAACACCCGAACCGAACTTGAAGAAGAACGCCGTTTGTTTTATGTAGCACTTACACGAGCCGAACACCAAGCGTATTTAACCTATGCCGAATCGCGTTACCGATGGGGAAAATTAGTAGATGGCGAACCGTCGCGGTTTATTGAAGAAATTGACGATACCTATTTAGAATATTTGAACCCGCAAACAAATTCTAATTATCGCTATAAACCGATGATGAATGTGGATATTTTTGGCGATATTGATAAATCGAAATTACGACTAAAAAAGCCAACAAATACGACACCGCCAAAATATATAGAAAATCCTAGCGATAAACCAACTATTAGAAAATTAAAGCCTGTTTCGGGTATTAAAACACAAGCTAATACAAATTTATTTGACAGTAACTTAACTGTAGGAAATATTGTAATGCACCAACGTTTTGGAAAAGGGCAAGTTGTAAGTTTAGAAGGAGTAGGAGGCGATAGAAAAGCAGAAATTAAGTTTGATGTAGGCGGAATAAAAAAATTAATTCTTAAATATGCAAAACTTGAAGTAATAGGTTAGTTTTAGTAAAGAGACTTCTATTTTCTTTTATCTTTGCTCTATATTCTTAAAAAAGATGTCACAATTTATAAAAATATACGAAGATAAACCTAGCGAAGCTGCTATAAAAAAAGTAGTAGATGTGTTAAAAAGTGGCGGTTTGGTTATTTATCCTACCGATACGGTTTATGGTTTGGGTTGCGATATTACTAACTCTCGTGCTTTAGAGAAAATTGCTAAAATTAAAGGCATAAAATTAGACCGAGCTAATTTTTCGTTTATTTGTAGCGATTTAAGCCACATTTCAGATTATATCAAGCAAATAGATACAGCAACGTTTAAAATATTAAAACGGGCTTTGCCAGGGCCTTATACGTTTATTCTACCAGGAAATAACGATTTGCCAAAAGAATTTAGAAAGAAAAAAACAGTTGGTATTCGTGTACCCAATAATACTATTGCAAGAGCAATTGTACAATTGTTAGGAAATCCTATAGTTTCTACTTCAATTCACGACGAAGACGATGTAATAGAATATTCAACCGACCCCGAATTAATTTTTGAAAAATGGCAAAATAAAGTAGATTTAGTTATCGACGGTGGTTATGGCGACAATGTAGCCTCAACCATAATTGATTTGACAGGCTATGAACCCGAAGTAATTAGAGAAGGAAAAGGCGACCTTGATATATTTTAAATGATAGATTATTTGTTGTAATTTTGTATAACTAAAAATAATAATATGGAAACAATTTATATACAAAATTTAAAATGTGGTGGTTGTGCTACTACAATTACTAAAAATTTATCTGAAATAAGTGGTGTAAGCCACGTAAACGTAAATGTAGAAGAAAGTTGGGTTACCTTTACTCTTGAAAATGCAGCAGCTTTAGAAATGGTAAAAAATACTTTAAAAAAGTTAGGTTACCCAGAAGATGGCGAGGCTAATTCGCTTGGTTCAAAAGCAAAATCATTTGTAAGTTGTGCAATTGGTAAAATTAGTAACTAAACACATAAAAGCTAACAAAAAAACCGTGTCGTCTATATAAACGACACGGTTTTTTTATACTTGTAAAACGGTTTATTATTTTCCGTTGCTCATATTTTTCATTTCTGTTTCAATCATATTGTAAAACTGATCAATTTTTGGCATAATAATAATTTTTGTTCTTCTGTTTTTAGCTCGGTTAGTTGGCGAATCGTTAGCTACTAACGGAATATAAAAACTTCTTCCTGCCGGAATTAATTGTTTTGGATCAACCTGAAAATCGTTTTGTAGCACACGAACAATAGAAGTGGCTCGCTTAACCGATAAATCCCAATTGTCTAGTAAAACAGCATTTTTAATAGGAAGATTATCGGTATGACCTTCAACCATACATTCAAAATCAGGCTTGCTATTGATAACTTTAGCTACTTTGCCAAGTACATTTTTAGCATTGTCGCTAACCATATAACTTCCAGATTTAAACAGCAAATTATCGGCAATAGAAATCATAACCACACCTTTTTCAACATTAATGTTAATGTCTGGATCGTCAATACCAACTTCGCGTTTTAAACTTGTAACTAATGCCAATGTAACACTGTCTTTTTTTGTTAAAGCATCTTGTAAGCGCGAAATTTTTAAATCTTTTTCTTTTAAACTTTCTAACGATTTTTCAAGATTTTCGGCACCTTTTTGGGTTAAAACCGTTAGTTCTTTAGAACTATTTATTAAATCGGTGTTGTTTTTCTTTAAATAATCAAGTTGATTGTTAAGTGAGCTGTTTTCTTTGTTTAAAGCTTCTTTTTCAGATAAACAAGTATTTAGCTGTAAAGTAGCGGTATTAAGCAAATCTTGTGTTGCTTTTTGCTTCGATTCTAATTCGGCAAATTTCTTTTTAGAAACACACGAAGTTAATGATAAACTAAGAATAAGAGTGGAAACAATTATTTTTTTCATAATATAAATGATTAATACTACAAAATTATTAACATAACCGTAAATTACACTAAAAAAAATAGCTAAACTATTGTTAAAATAGAGTAGAAAATTTCTTTTTTCCTGTAATAAAATAACAATAAACAATAGAATTTACTTTATAATAGTCTAAAATGGTGCTATTTTCTCGTTTTTTATAGAATTTTGTAATAGTGCTATAAAAGTAAAAATGCGCTTTAATTATAGCCCAAGTATGTTTTAAATTGCCTTGAAAAAAAAATTGAATTCCTGCTAAACCATCAAAACAAAGTCTGATAAAAATGATGTGAAATAATCTGTTTTTAGGAAGATTTTTAGTTAGCATCCACAACGAATTGCGAAAATTAAGATAGGTTTTCTGTGGACTTCCAACTTTTAAAGTTGCGCCACCAACATGAAAAACTGTCGATTTTTTGTTATATTTTATTTGATAACCTTTATTATTTATTCGCCAACATAAATCAATTTCTTCTTGATGGGCAAAAAAATCGTCATCGAAACCATTTAATTCTTTAAAAACTGAATTTCGAATAAAAAAACAGGCACCACTTGCCCAAAAAATTTCTGAAATATCATTGTACTGACCGTTATCGGTTTCTATAGATTCAAAAATTCGACCTCTACAAAAAGGAAAACCATATTTGTCAATAAAACCACCAGCTGCACCAGCATATTCAAATTTTAATTTGTTTTTGAAATCTAAAATTTTAGGTTGAATAACAGCAGTATTGGGTTCGTCTTCAAATTGTAATAAAATAGGTTTTAACCAATTTTCAGTAACTTCAACATCGCTATTTACCAATGCTAAAATGGGTTCGTGTACATTTTTTAAAGCTTCGTTATAGCCTTTTGAAAAACCATAATTTAAAGTATTTTGAATAATTTTTACAGTAGGAAATTCTTGTTGCAAAACCTCAATAGAAGTATCTGTTGAAGCATTATCGGCAACATAAATTTCGGCTTCTTTAGAATATTCAATTATAGAAGGTAAAAATTGACGTAACAATTTTTCGCCATTCCAATTTAATATAACTACTGCTATTTTATTCATTTGTTATTGCGAGTTTACGAAGCAATCTTAGTTGCCAGTTTTAAATTCAGGAAGATTCTTCAAGAAAACATATTTTTCATTCTCAAAATCCATTTGGCAAAAATAGTGATTCAAACCATTGGTTACCATTAAATTTTTAGCTTTTAAAATTAAATTATATTGTGCAATTTGATCGAACGTTTTTTGGTTTATAGTAACTTCTGGTGCTTTGCATTCAACTAAAACACTTATACTTCCATTAGAATTGAAAACTACAATATCATATCGTTTTTTTATTCCGTTTACATTCACTAATTTTTCAACATTTATCAATGAAATGGGGTAGTTTAATTCATTAATTAAGAAAAAAAGAGTGTGTTGTCGTACCCATTCTTCTGGTGTTAAAAGCAAAAACTTTTTTCGGATAATATCAAAAATATAGGTTTTATTTTCACTATTTTTGAAGCGAAAGTTATATACTGGGAAGTTTAATTTTTCCATATAACAAAATTAGTTTTTTTGTTTCAAGTTTCAAGTTATTTAAAAACTTTAAACTTGAAACTAGAATTTTAAACAGAATTAATGGACGAAGTCATCAGAATTACCAAAGATATTAAACAAAGAAACTTTAAACCCATTTATTTTTTTATGGGAGATGAGCCTTATTATATCGACAAATTAACCGAATTTATTGAAGAAAATGTTTTGCAAGAGCATGAAAAAGATTTTAACCAAACAATTTTATACGGCAGAGATGTAACCATAGAAGATGTTATTGGAAATGCAAAACGTTTTCCAATGATGGCAGACTATCAAGTAGTAATTGTTAGAGAAGCTCAGGAATTAGCAAAAAATATTGAAAAATTAGAAGCTTATGTAAAAAATCCGCAAAACACAACTATTTTAGTTTTTGCTTATAAATATAAAACTCTCGATAAAAGAAAATCGATAACCAAAGAAATTATAAAAAATGGTGTTGTATTTGAAAGCAAAAAACTTTACGAGAACCAAGTAGGCGATTGGATTAAGCGTGTTTTAAGTGGTCAAGGCTATACTATTGAACCCAAAGCGGCTGCTATGTTAGTCGAGTTTTTAGGGAATAATTTATCTAAAATAAGCAATGAACTGGATAAATTGAAAATTATTTTACCAAAAGGGCATACCATTTCTGCAAAAGATATTGAAGAAAATATCGGGATTAGTAAAGATTTTAATGTTTTTGAATTACGTAAAGCTATAGGCGAAGGCAATCAATTAAAAGCGTATCAAATAATTGAATATTTTGCTCAAAACCCAAAAGACAATCCGTTAGTGCTTACAATAGGGCAAGTTTTTGCCTTTTTCTCACAATTGTTACAATATCACGGATTAAAAGATAAATCGAAAGCAAATGTTGCCAAAATACTGCGTGTTAATCCTTTTTTTGTGTCTGATTATGAAGTGGCAGCCAAGCGTTTTCCAATGAAAAAAGTTAGTGGAATAGTAGCTAAACTACGCGATTTAGATGTTAAAAGCAAAGGCGTTGGCGCTAATTTAGTTACCGATTACGATTTGATGAAAGAAATGTTATTTTATATTTTTAATTGATAAAAAATTATTTTACTTGTTGAATAGAAAATTGTGCATTTGCACTTCCAAAAACCGTTAAATTACTCGATTTAATAGCGAAGTATATTTGGTCGCCTGCTTCAAGTTTTAATAATACGTGAACACGTCTCATGGGTGTTGTTTGTATTCCTAATAAATTAAACGAGCTAAATACTTCACTACCTTCTAGACTGTAAGTGCCACTTGTGTTTCTTTTAATTACGCCAACACCAACATCAGCAAGCGATATAATGGAAGCCATTTTTACATAATAATCAATTTCATAAATTCCATTTACGGGCACTTCAAAGTATTGATCAGTAGTGTTATAATCGTTGTTTTCATCAAAAATAATAGTAGGAAACGAAACAGCATTCCAACCAGAAATTAATACTAATGATAGCACACTAAATCCAGTACCACCAGCGGCTGATATAAAAGTTTTTGGTAAATTTATCGATTTCACTCGATTAATGTTATTATCAACAACCAAAATTTTTTCTTGTTCGTTGTAATTAGCTTCTGGAACATCTTGTATAATTAAGTCTCCATTAATATCGAGTTGTGCATTAGGTGAGCTAGTATTAATACCAACTTGAGCAGCACCATAAAATGAACAGGTAATGATTAGGTAAAATACAATTGGTTTCATAGTTTTGTGGTTTAATAGTTATAAATTGAGTTGTGTTGTTGTTGAGATGATAAATTCTTACAAATTTAATTCTTTTATGTTTTAATAAAAAGTATCTAAGTGTTAAATTTTTGAAATTAATTATATTTATTTGTTATAAAATTATTTTATTTTTAAAAAAAACAAGAAAATGAATAATAATATTAAAAATGTATTGGCTGTAATTGTTGGTGTTATAGTAGGCTCGTTATTAAATGGCGCATTAATTTCAATAAGCGGTAAAGTTATTCCTCCGCCTGAAGGTGTTGATGTTAAAACACTCGAAGGTTTACAAGAAGGTATCCATTTATTTGAACCTAAACATTTTCTTTTTCCATTTTTGGCACACGCATTAGGAACGTTACTAGGTGCTTTTGTAGCAGCAAAAATTGCTTCAAGTTCAAAAGGAATTCCATCTTTTGTGGTTGGAGTTTTGTTTTTAATTGGTGGTATATCAATGTGTTTTCAAGTTCCAGCTCCTACATGGTTTAATGTTTCAGATTTAGTTTTAGCTTATATTCCTATGGCATTTTTAGGCTGGAAATTAGGCGAAATAGGAAAACAAAAAATGTAAAAAACAAGTGTATATCAATATAAAATACGATATTTGCTACCCTTAAATTTAAAATAAAACATATGGGAATGAATAAAAATACTGTCTTGGCTTATGCAACTATTATTATGATTCTTATGGGATTAATAATCATTGCATTAGGGATTTATAGATACGACGATGTTGCAGGTTGGGGCTTTGGCGCCGTAGGAATAGGTTTTTTTGCTATTGCTTGGGTTTTTAATGCGCTAAAGGGCAGAGTGTAATATTTTTAATTATTTAAGAAATAGAATATGTCAGACGATAAGAAAGTAATTTTTTCCATGTCGCGAGTAAGCAAAACTTACTCAAGTACAAACAAAACCGTTTTAAAAGATATTTACCTAAGCTTTTTTTACGGCGCAAAAATTGGAATTTTAGGTCTTAATGGTTCAGGTAAATCCTCGTTATTAAAAATCATTGCTGGCGTTGATAAAAATTATCAAGGCGATGTAGTTTTTGCTCCTGGTTATACTGTAGGTTATTTGGAACAAGAGCCACAACTCGATGAAAATAAAACCGTTATAGAAATTGTTCGCGAAGGCGCAGCAGAAATTTATGCTTTGCTAGATGAATTTAACAAAATTAATGACGATTTTGGTTTGCCGGAAGTATATGAAGATGCAGATAAAATGCAAAAGCTAATGGACCGCCAAGCCGAATTACAAGATAAAATTGATGCCGCTGGTGCATGGGAAATCGATAATAAATTGGAAGTAGCTATGGATGCCCTTCGTACTCCAGAAGCTGATACGCCAATTAAAGTATTATCTGGTGGTGAAAAACGCCGTGTAGCTTTGTGTCGTTTATTGTTGCAACAACCCGATGTTTTATTGCTAGATGAGCCAACTAACCACTTAGATGCCGAGTCGGTACTTTGGCTTGAACAACATTTACAACAATATGCAGGAACAGTAATTGCCGTAACGCACGACCGTTATTTCTTAGATAATGTTGCCGGTTGGATACTAGAATTAGATAGAGGAGAGGGTATTCCTTGGAAAGGCAACTATTCATCTTGGTTAGATCAAAAAGCAAAACGTTTAGAACAAGAAGAAAAAACAGCTTCTAAACGCAGAAAAACGCTTGAACGAGAGTTAGATTGGGTACGTCAAGGTGCCAAAGGTCGTCAAACCAAACAAAAAGCGCGTTTGCAGAATTATGATAAATTACTTGCTGAAGATCAAAAACAATTAGAAGAAAAGTTAGAAATTTATATTCCAAACGGATCACGCTTAGGTACAAATGTTATAGAAGCTAAAAATGTTGCGAAAGCGTTTGGCGATAAATTATTATATGAAGATTTAAATTTTACGTTGCCACAAGCTGGAATTGTTGGAATTATCGGGCCAAACGGAGCCGGTAAATCAACTATTTTTAGAATGATAATGAATGAAGAAAATCCAGACGGTGGTTCATTTACTATTGGCGATACGGTAAAAATTGCTTATGTTGATCAATCACACAAAGATATTGATGTAAACAAATCGATTTGGGAAAACTTTTGCGACGGTCAAGAATTAATTATGATGGGCGGGCGCCAAGTAAATTCTCGTGCTTATTTATCGCGATTTAATTTTGGAGGAAGCGATCAAAATAAAAAAGTAGCTACACTGTCAGGAGGTGAAAGAAACAGACTGCATTTAGCCATGACGTTAAAAGAAGAAGGTAATGTATTGCTTTTAGATGAGCCAACCAATGACTTAGATATTAACACACTTCGAGCTTTAGAAGAAGGTTTAGAAAATTTTGCGGGTTGTGCCGTAATTATTTCGCACGACCGTTGGTTTTTAGATAGAGTTTGCACGCATATTTTAGCCTTTGAAGGCGATTCGCAAGTATATTTCTTTGAAGGAAGTTTCTCAGAATATGAAGAAAACAAACGCAAACGATTAGGAAAAGAAGTAACCCCAACGCGCATTAAATATAAAAAATTAATAAGATAAAAAAATCGGCGAAAGCCGATTTTTTATTATGAGATTGTTTTACTTTTCATAAAATCTGTAATCAAATAAGCAATTAATTTTCCCGTTAAATGATTGTTATTGGTTTCATCTAAATCGGGCGCACCTTCGCAAATATGTAAATAGGAAGCGTTTTTGTGTTTTCCAAAAAAATGAACATATTCGCGTGCTTGTTGCATGCTAAAGCCACTTGGCGTCATAGCGCTAGAATAAACATTTGGAATAGCATCTAAATCGAGTTCAATTCCAAAAGGTTCTGTTTTAATAAAGCGTAAAGCATTTTCGAGTTCAACATTAAATTCTTTCGTTTTTCGAACTTCAATTTCTTCATAAGTATTGTAAGCAATACGTTCTTTTAAGTCTTTTATCGTTTGAAAAACGCTTTTCGATACATAACTTTCGTGTAAACCAAAAATAAAATAATTTTTTAAAAACCCATCTTCAAACGCATAGGTAAAACCATTACCAGAATGCCTACCTTCCATTATTCTAAAATCGGTATGCGCATCAAAATTTATAGCATTTACAGGTTTTCCTTTTGCTAAAGCCAAACCTTTAATGTTACCATAAGCATTATTATGTCCGCCGCCAATAATTATAGGAATTTTACCTGTATTAATAATTTCGTGTACAATATGTGAAACTTCTTTATCTATAGCCGAAACAATTTCGAATAACCTTTTTTTATCTTCTTTATTTGTTATCGCTAAATTTTTAGCTTCTTCCATTAAGTGAGAAACGTCAATTTCGCCTAATGCAATTAAGTTACTGCCTTTACAAAATTTATTATGCTGAATGTTTACAATGCTTTTTAAAGCATTTTTAAATGCAGATGCAGTTCCAGAACGACCATAATTAGCCCTAACGCCAATATCTTCCGAAATGCCTAATAAAACAAATTGTGCAGTTGTATTTTTTAAAAAATCATGATAATTTTCTTTAGCAGGAAGTGTTATCATTTTTTCGCCAAATTTAATTTCGCCACTTCTATGGTTTGTAATTTTGGCTAAATCGTTGTTTGTTAATAATTTGATGCTTTTCATTAGATGCTTTAAAAACAATAGCAATTTAAGGTTTTTTGCTAAAAATAAAAGAAAAATTACCTTAAAAAATGAATTTAAAATTTGTAATTTTGTTTAAATGTTTAAAAAAATATAAAATTTTATGGAGAGTAACTCTAAGAATTCTGGGCTTAAAGCAGCGGTTGTTATTTTATCGCTATTACTACTAGCTAGTATAGGTTATATATATAAATTAACTACAGATAATACAGCAAAATCTACCGAAATAGAATCGTTAGCAATAGAAAAAGAAAATTTAACAAACGATTTAAAAGCTCGAATAGCAGAGCTTGATAAAATGACAGAAGAAAACACCTCTTTAAAGCAAGATATTGAAGAACAAAAAGCTGAAATGACCAAGTTGCTAAAGGAAATTGAACAATCTAAGGGCGATGCCGCCTCTATGGCTCGATATAAAAATGAATATTTTCGCTTAAAAAGAGAAATGGAAAGTTTAGTTGCCGAAAATAAATTGTTAAAAGAAAATAATATTAAACTAACTTCTAGTATCGATAGTACAAATGTGGTATTAACCGATACTAGAAAGTTTGCCGATACGTTATTAACGCAAAACGATAATTTAACCAAAACTGTTTTAAAAGGTCAAAAATTAACTGTTTTAAACCTAAATGTAGTAGCCGTAAAAGAACGTAACTCGGGCAAGCAAATAGAAACCGACAAGGCGCGTAGAGCAGACAAATTGAAAATTGCATTTATTATTGCAGAAAATCAAATTGCAGAAGAAGGCGCAAGAAAATACTACGTACAAGTGATAGATAGTAGAAATAATGTATTAGGCGAAAAGAAAACCATTGCCATGGGTAATGATCTTTCGTTAACGTATAGTTTTTTAAAAAATATAGAATATCATAACAAAACGGTTGAAGTACAAGAAGAAATAAGTGGCGATAATTTTGAAGCAGGAAATTATTTTGTAAACGTTTTTAACGAAAAAGGAGAAAATGTTTCTAAAACTAGTTTTGTTTTACGATAATAAAAAATAGTGTATAAAGAAGCTGTTGTTAAACAGCTTTTTTTATACATTAAATTTACCATTTATTACTACTTTTTCAATAAGGTTAGAACCAAATTCATACGGAAGCTGGTAATAAGAATGAATAGGTTTTGTAATAATTACATTAGCCTTTTTGCCTTTTGTAATGCTACCTACTGTATTAGAAACTCCCATAGCATAAGCGGCATTTATAGTTGCTGCATTTATGGCTTCTTCAGGAGTCATTTTCATTTTTATGCAAGCTGTTGCTACTACAAAATTCATATTGCCCGAAGGTGTTGTTCCAGGGTTATAATCGGTAGCTAAAGCTAATGGTAGCCCAGCATCAATAATTTTACGGGCTGGCGTATATGGAATACTTATAAAATACGAACAACTAGGTAAAGCAACAGGCATTGTATTAGAATTTTGTAAAGCCTCAATATCGTCATCGGTTACTACTTCTAAGTGATCTACAGAAAGCGCATTGTGTTCAACACACATTTTAATTCCGTTTATTGCGGTAAATTGGTTAACATGAATTTTGGGTTGTAAACCGTATTTTTTACTTGCTTCTATAATGCGTTTGGTTTCTGTAACCGAAAAATAGCCCGTTTCTAAAAAAGCATCAACATAATCGGCTAAATTTTCTGCAGCAATTTTAGGTAGCATTTCATTAATTATTAAATCGATATATGCCGAATGATTGTTTTTAAATTCGGTAGGAAAAGCATGAGCACCTAAAAAAGTCGCTTTTATAGGAATTGCGTAATTTTCTTTTAATTTTTTAATGACTCGTAGCATTTTTAACTCACCTTCAACGGTTAATCCGTATCCCGATTTTATTTCTACAGCACCTGTTCCTTGCGCTATAACTTCATCTAGTCTTTTTTTAGATTGTTCGTATAAATCGGTTTCAGAAGTTTCGTTAAGTTTTTTTGCCGAATTTAAAATTCCACCGCCACGATTTGCTATTTCTTCATACGACAATCCGTTTATTCTATCTACAAATTCTTGAATGCGATTTCCTGCATACACAATATGCGTATGACTATCGACCCAAGTAGGCAAAACTACACGACCAGTAGCATCAACGAGTTCACAATTTTCATAATTGGGACAATTTTCCATTTTTCCAAAATCGGCTATTTTTCCATTTTCTATCAATAAAAAAGCATTGTCAATTTTAGGAAGTGTTTTCATTTCATTACCCGAAACTTTTTCAATTGCGGTTTCGCGTACTTGTAAAAGCTCTTTTATGTTGATTAAAAGGGTTTTCATTGTGGTGGTGTTTTAAAAAATTAATGTAGCATTTACATCATTACAAAATTCTTTGTAAAAGTAAGTACGAACTTTAAAAAATCCTATCTTTATAAAAAATAAAAACGTTTTGAGAAAGCTTAAATATAATAAAGGAAGAAGCAATCAGCCACATATTTACGATTATACAGGAATTTATACCGATATTAAAGCAGAAACGCAATTATTTGTTTACAATGAAGAAACAGTTGCAGAATATGAAAATGTTTCGGTAGAAGATTTTGCTAGTAAACAAAATAAAACAAAGAATAACTGGCTTAATTTACATGGCTTAACCAATGTTGATTTTATTAAAAATTTGGCAGCCCAATTAAACATTGCAAGCATAATTGTTGCCGATATTTTGAATATTTCGCGCGGCACTCGTTTCGATGAATTAGACGATTGTTTGTTTTTTAGTATCAAATCTATTTTACCATCAGACGATGCTAACGATGCTATAAAAATGGAACAAATTAGTTTTCTTATTCAAGATAATATACTAATTTCATTTCAAGAAAAACGAGGTGATTTTTTTACACACATACGCGAAAGATTGCGCAACAACACAGGAATTGTACGTAAGAAAAAAGTCGATTTTTTACTCTATTTAATGCTCGATTCGGTTTTAGAAAATTTTTACATAACCATTGCCAATAAAGAAAGTGAAATAGAAAAATTACAAATGCTTTCTAAAACATCTGATAATCCTAAAATTGTTGAAGACATAGAGAAATGTAGCGAAATTTTTTATGTATTAAAGCGTTCGCTTTCGCCTTTAAAAGATGCTTTGTTTACGATAAAAACAATTAAAGACGATAACGAATTTAATACTATAGAACCTTCAAATTTTGTTTATTTTAGTAGGTTACATCAAAAAACTGTTGATCTTTTAGAGCAAATAGATTACGATATGAATTTACTAGATAGCGCTAGTAATTTTTATTACACTACACAAAACCATAAAATGAACGAAGTTATGAAAACACTTACGGTTATTTCTTCGGTTTTTTTACCCATTACTTTTATTGCAGGTGTTTATGGTATGAATTTTAAAAACATGCCCGAATTAGACTATAATTATGCGTATTTTATTGTTTTGGGTATAATGTTTTTAATTATGATTGCAATGCTTATTTATTTTAAATATAAAAAATGGTTTTAATACAGTAAGTAAATATTCTACAAGTAATAATTGCTCATAAAAAAAAATACTAGTATCTTTGACGTGAATATTCACAAAATTCCGGAAAATTATGTTCGATTTTCAACAGTATTTAGGTTTTTTACTTTTCTTAACTATTTTAACCATAGGTTTTTGGTTAATGATGTTTTTAATTCCGTTTGTGTTGTACTGGGTAACTGGTGCTACCGTAGAGTTAATGAAAGAAAGAAAAGCAAAAAGACAAAGCGAAGAATAATTGTAAAATTATTTAACAAAAAAGGTTACCCATGGGTAACCTTTTTTTATCCCATAAAGTCGCCATCGCCACCGCCATCTTCATTTCGGTTTTGACGATCTCTTTCGTTTTTATTTTTATTAAATCGGTAAGTAAAGGATACTGTAATTTGACGTTCGCGCCATTGAAATTCTGAATACGCATTTGAAACGTCTGGTAAATATGTTTCTATTCTACGTTTTCTAGAGTTAAACAAATCGCTAACGTTTAATGCTATTGTAGCTTTATCTTTAAATAGATCTTTACTAAAGGCTAAGTTAACCGATGTCATTGATAATCGTTTACCTTGCGCTGTAGTTTGTGGTGCTTGGTAAAAAGCATTGGTTTGCCAGTCTATTTTATAAGGCAATGTTAATTTTGATGAAATTCTAGTGAACCAAGTTGTTGCAATGTTATCGAAATTTTGAACAACGGTTTCATTTTGAAAGTTTACGTAGGTATAATTGCCTTTGGTTTCATTTCGGAACAAATTAAAATTACCATTTAATCGCCACCATTTAAAAGGAGAATAATTAACATTAAACTCGAAACCAGAACGGAATTCTTTTGCTAAATTAATAGGAGTGCTAAGAATTACGGGCACGCCATCTACAAAAGCACCCGATTCTTTTCTGATAAATTGAAAAGAATTGTCGGTTATGTTGGTATAAACTGATGAGTTTAAGGTTAATTTGTCCCATTTTTTTAGATAGCCTAATTCTATTGCATTAGTATAAGCCGGATTTAAGTCTGGGTTTCCTTGAAAAATATTAATATTACTAGAGTAGGTAGAAAATGGATTTAGAAAACGACCTCTTGGACGGTTAATTCTTTTACTGTAACTAACACTAACAGTACTAGATTCGCTAAATTCGTAGTTTAATGTAGCAGAAGGGAAAAAGTTATTGTATTTTTTAGTATTGTAATTGTTTGCTGTAATAGAATTTACATCAATATTACTGTTTTCCCAGCGAATACCTAAAAAGTAAGAAAACTTGTTAATTTTATTTCCGTATTGTGTATAAAAAGCGTTAATATCTTCGTTATACTCAAGTAAGTTAGAGTAATTAGTATTGTTTATCCAAGTATTGTTTTGGTTCTCATCAATTTGAAAATCGGTTATGTTACGTTGAAAACTTCCTCTATAACCAGCTTCAAATCTTCCGTTTTCGCCTATTGGCAGCACGTAATCGGTTTGTAGTAATTGGCGTAGTTGCTTTTGATTGTTTAATGTGCGTTCGTTAAATAGGGTTGAGGTGTCGCCTAAAATTTCATCGGAAATAATAGCGTTTTCATTTTCTTGATTTTGAGAAACCGAATAATCTAAAGTTAATTTATGGTCGTCTTTTTCGAAGTTTTTAGTAAAATTTGTGGCATATTCTAGTGCATATTCTTCTTCTTTTTCATCGTTAAAGCGGTTACGTGTAAAGGTGCTATTTTGGTTGGCATCAAAATTATAAAAGAAAACATTTGCTGGGTTGGTTTGTTTCGATTTTCTAAAGCTTAATGAATTTGTCCACGATAAACTTTTAGTTAAAAAATATTCTAATCCAAAATTTCCGTTAAAACCTTTATCATTTCGTTCATTCGTTCGGCGTTCGTTAATAAAAACACTTTCGGGGTTAACATTGTTGCCTAAATAATGAGTGTCGTTTAACGAATTCCCTTTAGACCCACGATCGTTATATCCAAAATTTGAAAATAAATTAAAATTTTCGCTTCTAAAATTAATGCTTGAGTTTAGCCCATAGGTTTCTGGGTCGCCTATTGATGCTATAATTGAACCGTTAAGACCATTTGCTTTTCCTTTTTTTAGCACAATATTTATAATACCGCCACTACCTTCGGCGTCGTAACGAGCCGACGGATTGGTAATAACTTCTACCTTGCTTACAGCGTCTGCGGGCAACATTTTTAAAGCGCTAGAAACGTCGATACCTGCTAAGCCAGAAGGTTTTCCGTCTATTAAAATGCGAACATTTTCGTTTCCTCGTAGTGCAACGGTTCCGTCTGTATCTACAGTAACCGATGGTACGTTGTCTAGCACATCACTCATAGTGCCGCCTTTTACGGTCATATCTGAACCAACGTTATATACTTTTTTATCGAGTTTTATTTCTACAGTAGATTTTTCTTCTACAATTTCGAGTGCGTTTAATTGTGTGCTTTCTGTTGCTAAATAAATTGTACCAAAATTTTTATTTTCGTTATACGTTTGCTTTTTATACTCTATGGTTGCAAAAGAAATAAATTCGAAACGAACATTGTAAGTTCCTGCGGTAACTTCAAAATTAAAATTTCCTTGAGCATTTGTAACGCCACCCGAGAGTTTGTGTGTAGTAACATCTTCAAAAACTACTGTAGCATATTCTAGTGGCGAGTTAAAATCTTTATCTAAAATGGTGCCCGAAATTGTAATTTTTTTAGCATTTTTAGGTTTTTGCGAAAAACTAAAAGAAGTAGTAAACGCTAATAGTAATAAAAAAAGTTTGTGTGTACAATTCATTTGATTAGTTGCTTTCTTTTTAGAACACAAAAATAGCTTTTGGTTTAAGCCTACAATCACAAACTTTTGTTAAAAATAGTTAAAGAATTTCGTTTATTTTTTCGGTAGGTCTAGCAATAACAGCTTTATTGTTTTTTACAACAATAGGCCGTTCTATTAATTTTGGATACTGTAAAAGGGCATCAATAATTTCGTTGTCGGTTAGGTTTTTATGTGCAAAGTTTTCTTTCCAAATGGTTTCTTTTGTTCGAACTAATGCAATAGGGTTTGTATTAAGTTTTTTAATAACGCTAATGAGTTCTTCTTTTGTAAAAGGTTCGTCTATATATTTTCTAATGGTAAAAGGTTCTTTATTATTTTCTAAAAAACATAATCCTTCTCTCGATTTTGAACATCTATTGTTGTGATAAATAGTTATCATAATTTCATTTTTTTACAAAGATAAAAAATACTATTTTAGTAAAAATTATAAACCAATACTTATGTATATAGAACAGCTAAAAAAACTACGTCCTAGTTTAATATTGTATTTGCCTATTCCATTAGGCTTTATAGGTATGATGATTTGGAACTACATTATTTCTTTAGATGTTGATACCGCAGAGATGATGAATCAAATGATTGCAATGCTAGGTGTAAATATGACTTTTGTTATAATGCTTGCCCCTTTAGTTATAGGGTTGTTTGTAGTGCTATTATGGACAAAATTTATACAAAATATTAGCATAACCATGCTAACGACTTCGCGTTCTAAAATTGACTGGCAGCGCATTTTTTTTTCCTTTTTTTTATGGACAGCTATAACTACGTTTTTAGTATTAGTAGCGTATTTTTTAAATCCGGAGAATTTTGAATTGAATTTTAAACCTACACAGTTTTTCGTTTTTTTAGCATTGGCTATATTGTTAATACCTTTGCAAACCAGTTTTGAAGAATATTTGTTTCGCGCCCATATGATGCAAGGAATAGGCTTAGCTACAAATTCAAGATTAATACCATTAGTAATTACATCGGTTTTGTTTGGTTTAATGCACGCTGCTAATCCGGAAGTAGGAAAAGTAGGTTGGCTAATAATGATTTACTATATAGGAACTGGCTTTTTCTTAGGAATTATAACTTTAATGGACGAAGGTTTAGAGCTAGCTTTAGGTTTTCATGCCGCAAATAATCTTGTAGGCGCATTACTTGTAACAGCCGATTGGACAGCTTTTCAAACGCATTCTATTTTTAAAGATATATCAGAACCATCTGCAGGATTTGAAATAATACTACCAATATTTGTAATTTTTCCATTATTGTTATTTTTCTTTTCTAAAAAGTACAAATGGAATAATTGGAAACAAAAATTAACGGGAAAATTAATTGAAACAGAAATTGAAAATGATACCTCATTACACTAAAATTCACAATAATTTTACATTAGAAGGCAACCATTATGGTAGCGAAGAATTAAATGAAATTGCCTATAGTTTTATAAAAGAAGGTTTACCTTACGAAAAAGAAATAGGTTTGTTTTTGCTAGATTGGCTAGACGATTCCGATACTATTATAGTGCAAACTTCGGGAACAACAAGTGAGCCAAAGCGCATAAGAATAAAAAAACAAGCTATGGTTAAATCGGCCATAGCAACAGGTAATTTTTTTAATTTGCAACCCGGTAATTCGGCATTACATTGTTTGCCTGCCAATTATATAGCAGGAAAAATGATGCTTGTGCGAGCATTAGTAATTGGTTTAGTATTAGAAATAGTTTCGCCAAAAGGCAATCCGCTTGCTCAGAAAACAAAAACCTACGATTTTGCCGCAATGGTGCCTATGCAAGTAGAAAAAGCAATGCCGCAATTGCATCAAATAAAAACCTTAATTGTAGGCGGTGCAAAACTTTCGAACACAATAATTACGCAATTGAAAAAGCAAAATGCTAATGTGTACGAGACTTACGGAATGACAGAAACCATTACACATATAGCCGCAAGGCCAATTAACGAAGCTTATTTTAAAGCGTTGCCAAATGTTAGTTTTACTTTAGACGATAGAGAATGTTTGGTAATACATGCCCCAAAATTAATAAACGAAACTATTACTACTAACGATAGGGTAACTCTTGTAAATGAAAACACATTTGAATGGCTGGGACGTATAGACAATGTAATAAACAGCGGTGGTGTAAAATTATTTCCAGAACGTATAGAAGAAAAACTGCAAAATAAAATTTCAACTCGTTTTTTTATTGCATCGGAACCTAATGAAGTATTCGGAAATCAAGTTGTTTTGGTTGTAGAAACAACTGAAAATAAATTAGATACATCAATTTTTAACGAGCTAGATTCGTATGAAAAACCAAAGAAAATTTATACTATTCCGAAATTTATAGAAACAGCAACAGGAAAAATTCAGCGCAATAAAACGCTAGAAAAACTAAATATTAAAAGTTTATAATTAACCCATAGTGCATTTAGAAGCTAAAAGTTATTAAACGACGTTACTTCGAGTAATTTTTCGTAGTAAAGCGAAGAAAAATTTTATCGAGAAGCATTAAATTGTAAGTTCTCGATACATTTCTTAGATAAATTGCATAAAATTTATCCAAGAAATACTCGAGCTGACGGAAATAAACAAATAAAATTTTCTAAATGCACTACGGGTTATAACTACTGTTTAATAAAAAATTTATCGGTAGCTACATTAAAATTTTTAAATCCATTAATTGCAATAGGAGCAATTTGCCATTCATTTGTAGCATTTAACCTGCGTGTTTTTCCTTCTATTATAACTTCTACAGGCATTTCAAAATTTTCTACATCGGTTACCCATCGGTATTGGAAACGATTTTTATAGCCTTTAATTTCTAACTTTGGCAAATTAGTATAACGCAAATATTGATTAAAAATAGGGGTTAAATTTTTTCCAGATTGTTGGTTAAAAAATGCAATTACTGTTTCAGTATCAATAATTTGTTTTTTGTATGTTTCGGCAAATTTGTATAACAAATTCCACCATAGCTCATCATTATTTATAACGTGGCGTAATGTGTTTAATAAAAGAGCTCCTTTGTAGTACATATCGCCACTTCCTTCATTATTTACACCATATTTACCAATGATTGGCTTATTGTTACTTACATTTTTTGCTTGCCCGTTAATGTATTGTAATGCTTTTTCATATCCTTTTTGGCATTCTACAAAAACAGACTCGGTATAAGTCGTAAACCCTTCGTGAATCCACATATCGGCAATATCTTTACTGGTTATACTATTACCAAACCATTCGTGTCCTGTTTCATGAATTATAATATAATCGAAAAACATACCTATACCAGTTCGCGAATTATCGAAACCTAAATATCCTTTTCTATATTTGTTGCCGTAGGCAATAGCGCTTTGGTGTTCCATACCTAAATAAGAAGTTTCTACTAATTTATAACCATCTTCCCAAAATGGGTATTTTCCAAATTTTTCTTGAAAACAATCTAACATTGGTTTTACATCGTCTTCAAAATGCTTTTTTGCTTTTTCTTCATTTTCTTTTAACACGTAAAAATCTAAATCTAAACCATTATAATTATCATGAAAATGTGTATAATTAGCAATATTAACTGTAATATCGTAATTATTTATAGGGTTTTGTACTTCCCAATCCCAGCGTGTATAACCGTTTTTTAAATCTTCTGAACCTTTAAAACGACCGTTAGAAACATTCTGTAAGCCATTAGGTACTGCCACCTTAATAGAGGCACCATTGTTCGGTTCATCGGTTTGCGAATCTTTACACGGATACCATAAGCTTGCGCCTGTGCCTTGCACGGCAACACCAATAAAATCGTTATTATTACTATCTTTTTTAAATACAAAACCGCCGTCCCAAGGTGCATTTTTAGCTTCTTTTGGTTTTCCAGAATAATAGAAAACAATATTTTCGGTAGTGTTCTTAGTTAAAAATGAGGGAAAATTAATAAAAACAGCATCAAAATCTCGTGTATAATTTAAGTCTTGGTTGTGGTAAATAATAGAGTCAATCGTCATGTTTTCAAACAAATCGACCTGAATTTTTTGCGTAGGCTCAACTACTTTAAATGTGATAGCGTTATAACCAACAATATTTTTTTCTTTAGGATTTACGGTAATATTTAAATCGTAGCGCAGTACATCGTACGAAGTTCTTTCAAAGCGTAAGCCGCCTTGTAACGAATCGCGACGTGTAAAGTTTTGCGCAAAACAAGTGTTTAAAGTAGTAAGCGCTAGTAAAACAATAATAAATGGTTTCATATATCGAATTTTAAACAAATATAAGAACCATTTTAAAAGTATAATATGTTTATATGAAAACATTTTTGTTTTAAAATAGTAATTATTAAGAAAAATCTTATTTTAAGAAATAGTATATTTGTACGATTAAAAGTTATAGATTATGAAATTATTAGGAATAGGATCGCGCATTCAACATCCAGAATATGGTGCGGGCGTTGTTACCAATGTAGCTTCAAAATACTACTGGGTAACTTTTATTGAAAAAGGTATTGAAACTATTGATTTAACCGATACTTTTGAAGTGGTTGAAGCTGTAGAAAACGAAGTAGATACGGTAAGTTTATATGAGGTAGAAAAATTAATGAAAAATTTACTACAAAAATATACCGATATTACGCCTACTACTTCTATTGCCGATAAGTGGAAAGGCGGAAAATTAATTTTAGAACCAAGTACACCTACACAAAATAAAGAGCTACCTATAGAAACTTTTTTTAATAAAATAATTATGGTACGCGATAGACTACGTGTAATGGAGCAAAAAATTAATTCGAGCAATTTAGAACATTCTGAAAAAATAGAATTGCAACAATATATTACTCGTATTTACGGAAGTTTAACCACTTTTAATGTGTTGTTTAAACTAAAAGAAGATCAGTTTGTAGGGGAAAAGAAGTCGTAAGACTTCTTTTTTTATTCATTTTCTTCTAATTCAAAAATGGCTTCTACAGGTTTTTTAAAATAGCGAGCTAATTTTAATGCTAATAACGTAGAAGGCACATATTTCCCTTTTTCCATTGCATTTATAGTTTGTCGGCTTACCTCAATTTGATGGGCTAATTCTTCTTGCGAAATATTTTTAATAGCGCGTAAAACTTTTAAATTATTCTTCATTGCTATTTTGTTTATTTAATTTGTAAATGCTGTAATGAAAGCGAATAATAAAAAATAGAAGTAAGCTAAATGTATTGTAAAATAGAACATTTAAAAAAGAAATTCCATACATAAACGCTGTGCATAAAAGTAGTATAACATAGTTAAAATAGGTTGCCCAAACCAAGCTTTCGTATCGAATTTGTCCTATCATTTCGTCTTCTTTTTTTAATTTAGAAAAACCTACTAAAAGTCCGCCAATTACCAATGAAAAAGTTAAGAGTTCGTCTGATAGGCTATTTTCTATAATTTGAAAAAAGGCACTCGAATTGTTTTGGAAAAAACCATCATTGTAAATAGCAAAAACTTTACAAGTAAAATAGTTGTCGATATTCCAATTTAATACTGTTGCTAAAACCGAAATAACTAAACTTGGAACAAACAAAAACCAACCAATTATTTTGAATTGATTTGGAAATAAAAAATGTGTTTTCATATATGTAAAATTTATTTGTTAGTGGTCATATATGTTATCGCCTTTTTATTTATTGGTGTTTGCTTACGCAAACTTTTTGTTAATGGCGATTTCATACAAATTGATTTTAAACACAATCCAAATGTAAAGTTTATTTTACAAATAGACAAATGGATTTTACAAAAAGTAAAAAAACTATTCCATTATTTTTTCAATATAATCGGAATTTAATAAGTATAATGCACCCATATATTGTAATTTGAACGAAACTAAATCGCCAATTTTATAATTTTTTTCCGAGTTAGAAATATCGATAACCATCATATCGGAACTGGCATCTACAATGGAAATATTTTCATTTTCTGGCAACAAATACTGCGGTTGCATATCGAGCAAACCAATATCGAGAATAGCACGAAGCGAAGTTTGGCTTAAATCAGTTTCATTGTTAATTTCGTAAGTGTTACCCGCAACATTTTCGCCTAATTCGCCAATTGGATTATCGGGTTTTTCGGTTATTTCTATAATTTCTGCAAAAAGTTTAAAAACCTCGTTGTTCATACCTTCAATGGTTTCGTTTGTAAATAAATCTTTTCCAAAAAATAAGGCTTCGCCAATTCGGAAATGATTAACAGCCATTGGCCGAGCATTTTTTAGTAATAAAGGAATGGCAACCGAAGTTCCGCCAGAAACCCAAGGAATTTTCACATTAAATTTGGCTTCAATAAGTTGTTTGTATAAACTTAGCTGAATTAATTTATCTTGCGTGGGCATTACACCGCTTAAACAGTTTAAATTAGTACCAATTCCGCTAATTTCAATATTGGGTAAACTAAACACTTGCTTGTAAAATTGTAATAATTCTTCGCCTAAAACGCCTTCGCGCAAATCGCCCATTTCTATCATAATAATAATTTTGTGCGTTTTGTTTTGTTTTTGCGCTTCTTCCGATAGCATTTTTAGGGTAACTATTTCGGTATTAAAACTCACATCGGCATACTGAACTATTTTTTTGATATTCCGTTTTGAAGGCGGTTTTATATAAACCGTTTGAATAGCTGGGTTAAGAAGTTTAATCTTCTTTAAATTACTGATTCTAGAATCGAGCATTTCGGTTACACCTAAATCAATAATTGCTTTAATAAATAAATTATTTCCACAAAGCAATTTGGTAACAACACCCCATTGTATATTTCTTTCTTTAAATAAAGTATCTAAAAATGTATAGTTTTCTTTAAGTTTACTTTTGTATAGTTTTAAAAAAGCCATTTTATTTTGTTAAACGCATTTCTAAATATTTATTAACAAAGCCTAATTTTTCATATAGTTTTTTTGCAGGATTTTTTGGTTCTACGTGTAGTGCAATAGAGCCAGTTGTAACTTCAATGGCTTTTTGCATTAATTTTTTACCATAACCTTTTCCTCTTTGCGAATTATCTACAGCTATGTAAACCAATATGTTTTCAGGAATATAATCGTGCATTCCTGTATTATTTAAAATAGTAATGCCTACAATTTTATTTTCATCAGTTCCAATAATAATGTTTCCGCCTTTGCTTGGGTTCATTACATAATCGATACATTTTGCGATAGCTTCTTTAGTATCGCCATATTGTTCAAGATGTGTAAATAAAAAATTGATAATTGTTTGTTTTGAAAACACTTCAGATTCTCCCGTAGAAGCATTTACTAGAGTAAAATTCATAAAAATAAATTTGTTCACACTTAAGTGCGAATTAATGTATAAAAACCAAATTGGATTTTCCAAAAGGCATTCAGTAATACTGAATTTATCGAATGATAGCAAGACCGACGTCTTTAAATTGTCTAGACTAGACAAAAAATCAAATAACTACTGCAAATTTAAAAAATTATACAACTAATAAAAAACTTTTCTATATTTGTATAATATAAGCCTTATTAAAATTACACGCCATGTTAGTAAAAGTATTTGGAAGCGCCGTTTTTGGTGTAGATGCTACAACCATTACCGTAGAAGTAAACATCGATAAAGGAATTGGCTACCACTTGGTAGGTTTGCCCGATTCTGCTATAAAAGAGAGTAGCTATCGTATAGCAGCAGCACTAAAAAACAATCACTATCATTTTCCGGGAAAAAAAATTACGATAAATATGGCACCTGCCGATTTGCGTAAAGAAGGTTCCGCTTACGATTTAACCATTGCCGTCGGAATTCTAGCCGCATCTTCTCAAATTAATTCAGATGAAATAGGAAATTATATTATTATGGGCGAACTTTCTTTAGACGGAAGTTTACAGCCTATAAAAGGAGCTTTATCGATAGCTATTAAAGCTAAAGAAGAAGGCTTTAAAGGAATTTTGTTGCCTATTCAAAATGTAAAAGAAGCCGCAATTGTTGATGGAATAGATGTTTATGGAATTGAAAACGTAGTTGAGGTTATCAATTTTTTTAATGGAAGTGCTACTATACAACCTACAAAAATTGATTCGGATATTGAGTTTTCTAAAAATTTAGATTTTCCAGAGTTCGATTTTGCCGATGTAAAAGGTCAAGAATCAATTAAAAGATGTATGGAAATTGCTGCTGCCGGTGGGCATAATATTATTTTAATTGGCCCGCCAGGTGCTGGTAAAACTATGCTTGCCAAACGATTGCCGAGTATTTTACCGCCCATGACCATGCAAGAAGCATTGGAAACCACCAAAATACATTCGGTTGCAGGAAAAGTAAAAGAAGCAGGTTTGTTAACACAACGGCCATTTCGTTCGCCACACCATTCTGCTAGTTCTGTTTCACTTGTTGGTGGCGGCAGTTATCCACAACCAGGCGAAATTTCGTTAGCCCATAATGGTGTTTTATTTTTAGATGAATTACCCGAATTTAAACGTGAAGTTCTTGAAGTAATGCGCCAACCGCTTGAAGATAGAGAAGTAACTATTTCGAGAGCAAAATTTACAATAACGTATCCGTCAAGTTTTATGTTAGTTGCCAGTATGAACCCTAGCCCAAGTGGCTATTTTAACGATCCTAATGCGCCTATTAGTAGTTCGCCAATGGAAATGCAACGCTACTTGAGTAAAATTTCGGGGCCACTTTTAGACCGAATAGATATTCATATAGAAGTAACTCCCGTTCCATTTGAAAAATTATCGGATACCAGAAAAGCAGAAAGTAGTAAATTGATAAGAGAACGTGTTACCAATGCCCGATTAATTCAAGCAAAACGTTTTGTTGCGTTTAATCATATCCATTACAATGCGCAAATGAGTAGTAAATTAATTCGTGAGTATTGTATGCTAGATGATGCTTCTTTGCAATTATTAAAAACAGCTATGGAACGTTTAAATTTATCGGCACGAGCTTACGATAGAATTTTAAAAGTATCGCGCACCATTGCCGATTTAGAAAATGCAACCAATATTCAATCGCACCATATTGCCGAAGCCATACAATATAGAAGTTTAGATAGAGAAGGGTGGTTAGGGTAGTTAAAGCTATTTACGTTTGTAATAGCGAGCTCCTTTTAAAACTGTTTTTTCTTTTTCTATATAATCGAGAACAAACTCATTTTTAGGTTCTAAAACAGGCGTTTTTAATTCTTTTTTATGTAGTTTTTCATAGGTTTCAAAACGTATAGGTGTTCGGTTTTCGAGCACTTCAAATAACTGCGTTTTTAGAATGTTATTTTGCCAGTTTGGCATTAAATTTCCTTCAAAAACCTTAGATTTTGAACCGCTTCCGTAAGCAATAAAACCAACCTTATTGTGAAGCAATGTTGTATTTTGAGTTGCACTATAGTATAACGCCGATAAAAATGCTAAAAATATTGAACCCGTATAAATGTTTCCTACTTTTCCTGAAGCTATTTCTGCTGGAACTATTTTTTTTGAAACCAACTCTACATATTCTGAAGATTTTGAAAGCATTTTAATTTTATCTTTTTGGGTTTCGCCAATTTGCTCATGCACTAATTCAGAATTTTCTTCTGCAAAAATATCAATAAATGTTCTTCTACCTTGAAAACAATAGGGTAGGTGCATCACAATTAAATCCCAATTTTTATACACTTTTTCAGTTGTATTGCTTTCTTTTTTAAAATGATTATAGGCTTCGGTAATTCGATTAATGTAGCATTCGTTAGAATAATGTCCATCAAAAACAGGTTGCTCTTTTGTAATTGAAATTTCGGTTTCTAAAACGCCAAACCATTCGTTATTTTCGTTATTTGCTACAATAGTTTCTTTAGCAATGGTTTGTTTTGGTTTAAAAAAATCGAAAACACCTTCGGTTGCAACTCCAGTTGTTTGATTAAATGCAACAATTTTAGGATTTGACGTAATTAACATTGCAATAGCGCCAGCACCTTGCGTATATTCACCAGTAGAATTTAAATCGTATTTAGCATTATCGGTAGTTACTACTATAGCTTTTTTATTAGGATGTAAACGTACATAGTCTAAACAGTTTTGCAACGCATCAACTCCACCAATGCAAGCAAATGTCATATCAAGTGCATCGCAATGTTTTAATGCTCGTGGGCCAAATTCTTGTTCTAAAAGTTGCATAATGTAAGTTGCTATTGGTTTCGAATTATCAATAGCGCTTTCTGTTCCTACATAAATTCTTGATATAGTAGCTAAATCTACATTTTCTTGTTTAATTAATTTATAAACCGCATTTGCAGCTAATGTTACTACATCTTGATGTACATCGAGAAAGCTCATTTGTTGTAAACCCAAACCTTTTTCAAGTTTTGCAGGTTCAATATTTCGTTCAATTGCTAGGGTTTCAATTGGTAAATAAATTTTTGGCACATCAAATTGAATGGCATCTATTCCTACAGTCATAATATCAATAAAAAAAGTGAAAACAAATTTACATTGATTTCACTTTATATAAAATACTATAAAATAGAATTACGAATATTTAAATAAAACGATTAGTACATTATATTTTTTAAAATTCTAAAACGATTGAGTATGTTTTTTTTCTATTATAATTCTTCCGAAAAAGTATCGTGATAACGAATATCGCCTGTTTCGTAACCTTTCATAAACCATTTCATACGTTGTTCAGAAGTTCCGTGTGTAAACGAATCGGGTACAACATGACCTTGCATTTTGCTTTGAATGGCATCATCGCCTACGGCATGTGCTGCACTTAAAGCTTCTTCAATATCGCCTGTTTCTAAATATTTTTGATTGTAATGTGCCCAAAGACCAGCATAAAAATCGGCTTGTAATTCCAAACAAACACTTAATTTGTTAGCATCGGCTTTACTTTTTCCTTGTTGTAGTTGTCGTACTTTTCCAGATGTACCTAGTAAAGTTTGTACATGGTGCCCTACTTCGTGAGCAATTACATAAGCAATGGCAAAATCGCCACCCTTTGCTCCAAAACGCGTTCTAAGTTCTTCAAAAAAAGTTAAATCCATATATACTTTATGGTCGCCTGGGCAGTAAAACGGACCAGATGCCGAGCTTGCACCGCCACAAGCCGTTTGAACGCTACCCGAGAAAAGTACCATTTTTGGTTTTTCGTATTGGCCTAAATTGTTTTCTGCAAATATTTGTGTCCAAGCGTCTTCTGTATCAGCTAAAACAGTAGATGCGAATTCTCCTAGTTCAATTTCTTCAGGAGTAAGTTCTCTTTGTTCAACTTGTTCTGTTTGCTGTGTAGCTTGGCTTTGCTGTATAGTATCTACAAAAGGTGCCGCTTCTGGAAAAAATACTTTTACTAAAAAGAAAACTACTGCTATAGCGCCACCACCAGCAATTACTTTTCCTCCGCCCGACATACCTCTACGGTCTTCTACGTTATCACTTTGACGTCTTCCTTGCCATTTCATAATAAAAACTTTTTTAAATATATTATGTGGGTAAATATATTAAAAAGCTAATCTAAATCCTAAATAAAAATCGCCTTGTTGCGAATTGTTTAACAAAGCGGTTATGGCAGAACCAGAACCTATAAAAAAGCCACCTACTCTAAAGCCAACACCAGTAGTAAAATCGGAAATTTCGTTTTGCGATACAGGAACATACACTTCAAAAGCTTTAGTTGTAAAGCGTGGAGTAATTGTGAAAATGTTTTGAACTGTAGTAAAGTCGTTTTTAGAGTCGTCGGCTATTTTTTGTTGTAAATAGGCAGAAAGATGTAATCTTTTTACAATTTGATAATCGGCATACACATTAATAACTGTTGGTAGTTTTATTGTGAAATCTTTTTTGGTTTCCGTTTTGGTTACATAGCCGCTACTAATTAATACGTTTTCTATATCTTTTATACTTTCGGCACCGTCGAATTGGTTTAAGTTTAACGATTCTAACTGAGTAGCATCTATATCTAAATTATATTCGTTTTGAATATTATTATCAGACTTAAAAGTTAGACTTCCCATATTTCTAAGTGCTAAACCCGCTTTTAATTTGTAGTTAGTATCGTTTTCATCAGGAATCCATTGGTAAGTTACTCCAATATCGCCCGCAAATCCATTTAATCCTCCTGCAAAAAAAGATTCATAATTTTCGCTATCAGAAAAATCGTCTGCTAGTGGGCCAGAATACGCAATATTAAGATTAGCAGTTGCATTGGTTAACTCCATATTGCCTGCAACATTTACGATATCTCCATTTAAATTGGAAATTCCCATATTCATATAAGAACCTGGAAAAAGTAAACGAAGCGTTGCACCAACAGTAAATTTATGATTTTTTGTAACGTTTAGTTCTCGTGCCGCGCTTAAACCTATTTCTCCCCAAGCTATGGCATTTAATCGTTGGTTATAGTTAGCATTTACATTTGTTATTCCGGCAATTTCATTACCAATTGCATTTCCTAAATCAACATTAACATCAATAATATTAGCTTTAACGTTGGCTGAGGTAGCCAACCCAAATGCCCATTTTTTTTGTTTTATAGCAAAAGCAGGCCCTAGAATAGCAACGTCAACTCTTGCATTTACAGGTTCTGAACCCGTGAAAATTTTATCTTCAATATCGCTATCATTGGTTAAATCTTTAATTGAAAGTTTATTATTTGAAATGTTAGCACTTATATTAAATAAATTAATTTCAAATTTGTTGCTTAAATTACCTATTTCGGCAGGGTTAATAGTTGCATTAAGCAATCCTACTCGTTTTGTAGTATTAATACCAGAAAAATGTTCTTGTGCGGAAGTAATAAGCCCTAAAAATGTAAAAAGAGAAACAGCGTATTTTTTCATTGTAAAATAGGTTTTAGTTATATAACAACGAAATTAATACTTTTTTCTTACAAATAATTACCTAGTATTGGGTATATTTTAGATTAAATTCCAAATTATATCGGGTGGAGTTGGTGCTATAAAGGTTAAAAATTCTTTAGAAACAGGGTGTATAAGTTTTAATTTCTGGGCATGTAAATGAATGCCACCATCGGGATTACTTCGATTAAAGCCGTATTTTAAATCGCCTTTTATAGGAGAACCAATAGCTGCTAATTGTACTCTTATTTGATGATGGCGCCCAGTGTGTAAATCAATTTCTAAGGCAAAATAGTTATCAAGTTTTTGTATTATTTTGTAGTGTAAACTAGCTTTCTTGCTATTGCTTACTTCTTTATTATGTGCTTTAGAAGTGTTGTTTTTTGGGTTTCGAGTTAGCCAATGCACTAAAGTTTCATTTTCTTTTGGCGGACAATTTTTAACAACTGCCCAATACGTTTTTTCGGTTTCTCTGTTTTTAAAACTTTCATTTAATCGCGAAAGTGCTTTTGATGTTCGAGCAAACAAAACGATACCGCTTGTAGGCCGATCTAATCGATGTACTACACCTAAAAAAACCTCGCCAGGTTTATTGTATTTATCTTTAATATATTCTTTTACAACTTCCGACAAGGGTTTGTCGCCTGTTTTATCGCCTTGCACAATATCGCCTACACGCTTGTTTACCACAATAATATGGTTATCTTGGTACAGTACTTGGAGGTTTTCTTTAGTAGAAAGGGTTTTCATTTTCAAATTTTCAAATTGCTAAATTTTTCAAATTTGAATTAATATTGCTCATTTTCATTAGGAAAATCTAACGATTTTACATCACTAACATATTGTCCAATAGCGTTGCTCATATCTTCATACAAATTCATATAACGACGAAGAAATCTTGGATTAAATTCGTGTGTCATTCCTATCATATCGTGCAATACTAAAACTTGGCCATCAACACCATTACCAGCACCAATACCTATAACAGGAATTGAAATACTTTCGGCAACTTTCTTTGCTAATTTTGCAGGAATTTTTTCTAAAACCAACGCAAAACAACCAATTCGTTCCAGCATTTTAGCATCTTCAATCAATTTTTCGGCTTCTGCATCTTCTTTAGCACGAACCGTATAAGTACCAAATTTATAAATAGATTGTGGCGTTAACCCTAAATGTCCCATAACTGGAATACCTGCATTCAAAATTCGTTTAATACTTTCTTTAATTTCGCTTCCACCTTCTAATTTTACGGCGTGGCCACCACTTTCTTTCATAATTCTAATGGCAGAACGTAGTGCTTCTTTTGGGTCTGATTGGTAACTTCCAAATGGTAAATCGACTACAACTAATGCTCTTTCTGCAGCTCTAACAACCGACGACGCATGATAAATCATTTGATCTAGTGTTATAGGTAAAGTAGTTTCGTGCCCAGCCATTACATTACTTGCCGAATCGCCTACTAAAATAACATCTATGCCTGCTGCATCTACAATTTTTGCCATAGTGTAATCGTAGGCTGTTAACATCGAAATTTTTTCGTTGTTTTCTTTCATTTCAATTAGCGACTTGGTCGTAATTCGCTTATAATCTTTCTTAGCTACAGACATTTTTTACATTTTTAGATTACAAATGTAAAAAATGTATTTTCTTTTTTTAAAAAAACCAGTATCAATTTGATTTTACTTAATTTTACCAAAATTTAATAAAAAGATGATTACGCTTCTTATACTAGTAGCCACTTTAGGTTATTTTGCTGTAATTTTTGAATCGCCGTTGCGAATAAGTAAAACCATAAGTGCTTTATTAACAGGTTGTTTTTGCTGGGTAATTATTGCTTTATACCATCATAATCATCATGAAACGTCCGAAATTTTAATAAGTTATTTTGGCGAAATATCAGGGCTGCTCATATTTTTACTAGGAGCAATGACTATTGTTGAACTTATAGATATTCATAAAGGATTTACCGTAATAACGCATAGAATTCGTACAAAATCAGTATTCAAATTGCTGTGGATTGTAGGTTTAATCACTTTTTTTATGTCGGCCTTGCTAGATAATTTAGCTACGGCAATAATAATGGTTACGTTATTAAAAAAATTAATGCCAAAAGGCAAAATTAGAATGATTTTGGCTGGTGTAGTGGTAATTGCTGCAAATGCTGGTGGTGCATTTAGTCCTATTGGCGATGTTACGACTACTTTATTATGGATTGGAGGACAAGTTAGTGCCGAAAATATTGTAATAAAACTAATTTTACCTTCTCTTGTAGCACTTTTAATTCCTTTATTTATTGCGGGTTTTCGAATGAAAGGTTTTGCGGTGTTGCGCGCACAAATTTCAATGGCACAAGCAATACAAGAAGAAAAAATGAGAGGTAGTGCAAGTGTTTTTACTGCAGGTGTTATTGGTCTTTTATTGGTTCCTGTAATTAAAACAGTAACAGGTTTACCACCATTTATTGGAGTTTTAATTTCGTTATGTATGGTTTCATTAGTTTCCATTGTTTACCATCGGCATAAAACGGCAGAGGAAAAAGCTAAATTTTCAGTAAATTATGCTCTTACGAAAGTTGACGTAAATTCAATTTTATATTTTATGGGAATATTATTGATGGTTTTTGCCCTGCAAGAAGCTCATATTTTATCGGCATTGGCATTAAAATTAGAAGAAATATTACCAAACAATAATGCCATGATTATTGCTATAGGATTTTTATCATCGTTAGTAGATAATGGAAGTTTAGTAGCTGCTACACAAGGAATGTTTCCACTTTCACAATTTCCTATAGATAACCAGCTTTGGGAATTTATTGCGCTTTGTGCAGGCACAGGTGGTAGTATGTTAATTATTGGCTCTGCTGCTGGTATTGCCGTTATGGAAAAAGAAAAGATTAGTTTTGGTTGGTATTTAAAATATATTACACCACTTGCCGTTGCAGGATACATAGGAGCAATTTTAACTTTTTTATTACTACATTAATATGAAATATTATTATTATTTTTTTTGGCTAATTGTTTCTCAAGTAGTTTTTAGCCAAGATAATCCAGAAAATACTATTGTTACTTTTTTTGAAGCGTTTCATAAAAAAGACACAATAGCTATGAAAAAAGTTTGTCATCAATCGTTAATTTTACAAACAGTTGCAAACAAAACCGATTCTACTCGTTTAAAACAAGAGCCAGCAAGTGAGTTTTTTAAATCGTTTGCAAGAATTCCAAAAGACATGATTTTTTTTGAGAAAATTTTGTCGTATAAAGTTCAAATTGATGCTAACTTAGCTCACGTTTGGACGCCTTACGAAGTTTATATAAATAACAAATTTGTTCATAAAGGTGTAAATTCTTTTACACTTATTAAGGAGCCCGATGGTAACTGGAAAATTATACACCTAATTGATACAAGAAGAAAAGATTAGCGATTTAAAAGTTTAGTATCGATTAAATAAGCTAAAATTGTTCCTATGCTATAGCATATTAAATCGCTTATTAAAAAACCTTCGCCTAATACATAATGTCCTAAAGTAGTGTTTCGGATAGATTGGAGCCAATGCCAATGAAGTAATTGCGAAAACTCAATACAAAAACAAAAAAATAAACTAATTGCCATTGTTGTACGCATAGAAAATAATTGGGTGGTTCGTAAGCCAAAATAAATAAAAATGGCATATAAAATATCGCCAATAAAAAGAGGAATACCATTTATTTTACGAGAAAGTATCCCTAAAACTAGTGTTATACAAACAAAAAGTAAATAATTTATCTTCTTCAAACTAACAATCTACTAAGTTTACGCCAACAGCTAAGCCGCCTTCGCTAGTTTCTTTATACTTAGCATTCATATCTTTTGCGGTTTCCCACATTGTATTGACTACTTTATCTAACGGAACTTTTGCGTTTTTAGCATCGGTTTCAAGGGCTAATTCGGCAGCATTTATTGCTTTTATAGCACCCATAGTGTTACGTTCTATACAAGGCACTTGAACCAAACCACCAATAGGGTCGCAGGTTAAACCCAAATGATGTTCCATAGCAATTTCGGCAGCCACTAAAACTTGTTCGGGTGTTCCGCCCATTACTTCGCATAGTGCAGCGGCAGCCATAGCACTCGAAACGCCAATTTCGGCTTGGCAACCACCCATAGCAGCACTAATTGTAGCTCCTTTTTTAAAGATACTGCCAATTTCGCCAGCCGTCATTAAAAATTGTTTAATTTGTTTTTCATTGGCTTCATGATTTTCAATAACCAAATAATACATTAAAACCGCAGGAATAACACCCGCACTTCCGTTTGTTGGCGCTGTTACCACACGACCTAAAGAAGCATTAACTTCGTTAACCGAAAGTGCAAAACACGAAACCCATTTTAATATTTGACGAAATTTCACTTCGGTTTGACGAATAATTTGCAACCACGAATACGGACTATCGTAGGGCAATACACCAATTAAATTTTTGTGCATATCGTAAGCTCTTCGTCTTACATTTAAACCGCCAGGTAAAATACCTTCGGTATGACAACCAATATACATACACTCAAGCATAGTATCCCAAATGCGAAGTAATTCGTTGTGAATTTCTTCTTCTGTACGCATCGATTTTTCATTTTCATATACAATTTCTGATATCGATTTGTTTTCTTGCTGGCAAAATGCTAATAGTTCACTCGCTTTATCTACAGGAAAAGGAAAAGCACATTTTATTTCTTCTAAATGGTTGTTTTCGTTTTCTTGCACTACAAACCCACCGCCAATAGAGTAATAGGTTTCCGAAAAATCGGTAGTTTCAGTATAAGCAGTAAACGTAATTCCATTAGCATGAAAAGGCAAAAAATTTCGATTAAAAACAATATCATTTTCGGCATGAAAAGGAATAATAATTTCGTTTCCTAAAAAAAGTTCATTTTTGTTTTTAATAGCCGAAATAATAACATCTATGCTTTCTACGGGAATATATTCTGGATCGGCACCACTTAATCCTAGCATTACAGCCAAATCGGTAGCATGACCTTTTCCGGTTAATGATAAAGAACCAAATAAATCGACTTTTACCCGAATAATCTGGTCAATTAAATCTTGTTTGCGAATTTTTTCCAAAAAGCGTTCGGCAGCACGCCATGGTCCTAAAGTATGCGAACTCGATGGGCCAACACCAATTTTTAACATATCGAATACCGAAATACATTCCATAACTAAATCGTTTGAGAAACAAAGATAGTGAAAAGGCAATCACTTTTTATAAAATGTTATCGATGTAAAACAATAGTATTAATACCAGCGTTTTTTATTTTTTTTGGAATTGTTCGACTTTCTAGACTTCGAATTTTTAGTATTTCGAAAATCTTTTTTAGGTTCATTTTTAGTTGAAGAAGTTCCATTTTCATTTGTATTCCAAGGAAACGGATGGTCGTTCACTTCTTTAACTCTCGATTTAATTAGTTTTACAATGTCTTGCCAATACGCTTTTTCATCTTTTCCGCAAAGCGAAATAGATTTTCCTTCGTTACCAGCTCTACCTGTTCTACCAATTCTGTGAACGTAAGTTTCGGGAATATTAGGCAAATCAAAATTAATAACTGTAGGTAATTGGTCAATATCAAGTCCGCGTGCCGCAATATCGGTAGCTACTAAAAATTGAACGTCTTTATTTTTAAATTCGTCTAAAGCTCTAACCCTAGCATTTTGCGATTTATTTCCATGAATAGCAATGGCTTTTATATTTTTTTTACCCAATGTTTTTACTAAATTATCTGCTCCATGTTTGGTTCTAACAAAAATTATGGCGTTTTCGAGTTGTAAAGTTTCAATTAAATGCAGCAATAAATTACGTTTGTTTTCTTTCTCTACAAAGTAAACCGATTGTGCAATATTTTGAGCTGTACTCGAAACAGGATTAACCAAAATATACTTCGGATTGTTTAAAAACTCATCGGCTAAAACTCGAATTTCAAACGGCATAGTTGCAGAAAACAACAACGTTTGACGGTTTTTTGGCGATAATTTTATAATTTTCTTTACATCGTTAATAAAACCCATATCAAGCATTAAATCGGCTTCATCTATAACCAAATGGTGCATTTGATCGAGATTAATAAAACCTTGTTTGTGTAAATCTAAAAATCGCCCTGGCGTAGCAATTACAATATCGACACCTTGTTTTAGCGCTTCTACTTGCGGGTTTTGGTTAACACCACCTAGTAACACCACCGAACGCGTATTTAAATATTTTCCGTATAAATCGAAATTTTCTTGTATTTGTAACGCCAACTCGCGCGTTGGTGCTAAAACGACTGTTCTAATAAATTTTCGCTTTTTTAACGAACCAACTATTGGATGCAATACTTCTAAAATAGGTATAGCAAAAGCCGCCGTTTTTCCTGTTCCTGTTTGCGCACAACCTACTACGTCATTTCCGTTTAATATTTCAGGAATAACTTGTTCTTGTATAGGTGTAGGGTTTTTATAATCTAATTCGGCAATAGCTTCAAATAAACTACGATGTAAATTGAATTCGGTAAACGTCATGAATTTTTTTGGCAAAGATACGCTATTATTTGCAATCAAAATTGTCGCATAAAAAAACCAAAAAATGTCATCTTGTCATATTAAAACGATATTTTCTGACATTTTTTATAACTAAACACTCATTTTTTCCATTGGCATAATACTTGACTAGTTATTGTCGTGCAACAGCACTGTTCACTCTTAGAGGAACAATCTTATATGAATATTAAAAAGGAGAAAAATATTATGAGTAAAATTATTGGAATTGATTTAGGAACAACAAATTCGTGTGTTGCAGTTATGGAAGGTGGAGAACCAGTAGTAATTGCTAATGCAGAAGGAAAAAGAACAACACCATCGGTTATTGCGTTTGTAGATGGTGGCGAAATTAAAGTAGGCGATCCTGCAAAACGTCAGGCAGTTACAAACCCTACTAAAACAATAGCTTCTATTAAACGTTTTATGGGTAACAAATACTCAGAAAGTTCAAAAGAAGTAGGAAACGTAGCTTACAAAGTAGTAAAAGGCGATAACGATACACCACGTGTTGATATTGATGGTCGTTTATATACACCACAAGAATTGTCGGCAATGACGCTTCAAAAAATGAAGAAAACCGCCGAAGATTATTTAGGAACAACTGTAGATAAAGCAGTTATTACAGTACCTGCATATTTTAACGATGCGCAACGTCAAGCAACTAAAGAAGCAGGTCAAATTGCTGGTTTAGAAGTAATGCGTATTATTAACGAGCCTACAGCTGCTGCTTTAGCGTATGGTTTAGATAAAGCCGGAAAAGATCAAAAAATTGCAGTTTACGATTTAGGTGGTGGTACATTCGATATCTCTATCTTAGAATTAGGCGATGGTGTTTTCGAAGTATTATCGACTAATGGAGATACACACTTAGGCGGAGACGATTTTGACCAAGTAATTATCGATTGGTTGGCAAATGAGTTTAATAGCGCAGAAGGTGTTGATTTACGCAAAGACCCAATGGCGTTACAACGTTTAAAAGAAGCTGCTGAAAAAGCTAAAATTGAATTATCATCGTCAACACAAACGGAAATTAACTTACCGTATGTAACGGCTACGGCTAGCGGTCCAAAACACTTAGTACAAACGTTAACACGTGCAAAATTTGAACAATTAGCACACGATTTAGTAAAACGTTCAATGGATCCTGTAGCTAAAGCTTTAAAAGATGCTGGTTTATCAACATCAGATATTGATGAAGTAATTTTAGTAGGTGGTTCTACACGTATTCCAGTTATTCAAGAAGAAGTAGAAAAATTCTTTGGTAAAAAACCATCAAAAGGAGTAAACCCAGATGAGGTTGTGGCAATTGGAGCTGCTATTCAAGGTGGAGTATTAACAGGAGATGTAAAAGATGTATTGTTACTAGACGTTACGCCACTTTCTTTAGGAATTGAAACTATGGGTGGTGTTATGACGAAGTTAATTGAAGCTAATACAACCATTCCTACTAAAAAATCGCAAGTATTCTCTACAGCGGCAGACAATCAACCATCGGTAGAAATTCACGTATTGCAAGGTGAACGCCCAATGGCTCAAGACAACAAAACAATTGGTCGTTTCCATTTAGATGGTATTCCGCCAGCACAACGTGGTGTGCCACAAATTGAAGTAACTTTCGATATCGATGCAAACGGAATTATTAAAGTATCGGCAACCGATAAAGGAACAGGAAAATCGCACGATATCCGTATTGAAGCATCGTCTGGTTTAACACCAGAAGAAATTGAAAGAATGAAAAAAGAAGCCGAAGCAAATGCCGATGCCGATAAAGCAGCTATGGAAAAAGCATCGAAGCTTAACGAAGCCGATAGTATGATTTTCCAAACCGAAAAACAATTATCAGAATTTGGCGATAAACTTTCGGAAGGCAATAAAACGGCTTTAAACAGCGCTTTAGAAGAATTGAAAAAAGCTTACGAAACAAAAGACGTAGCCACTATTCAACCGGCTTTAGACAAAATAAACGAAGCGTGGAAAAACGCATCAGAAGAAATGTATAAAGCACAAGCCGAAGCGCAAGGCGGCGGCGCACAACAAGCAGAACCACAAGGTAATGCAGATGCTGGCGACCAAACCCAAGACGTAGATTTTGAAGAAGTAAAATAAAGTTTTTCATAGTTAATTATTTTGTAAAAAACCCGAGCACTTTTGGTAGTGTTCGGGTTTTTTTATGCGCTTTAACAAAGTAAAATGTAACATCAAAACAAGGTTTAGTAAAAAATAAAAAATAGCACATTAAATTGTAACTTGCGTTTTATACAAGTTTTTATTATAACACTACAACAATACATCGACAAAATAAATACACTTTATAAACAGGAAACGCCAGAGAGCATTCCTACAGAGGCGATTTGCAACAACTTTTAATGACTATTTTACCCGATGTATTGGTTATCAATGAACCTAAGCGGGTTAATTGTGGTGCGCCCGATTATGTGTTAACCAAAAAAGATTTTCCTGTAAATCGTCAGCAAAAAGAGAACTGATTTAGTTAAAATTTGAGAGAGTGTTTTCAAAATAACAATTGATTAATTACCAGCTGTAAAGCCTTGTGGTTTTCTGTGTACCAATTTAACAGCTTACGCAATCGTTAATATTTTCGAATGGTAAAGTTAGTAAAACAATTCAAGAAATAGATTAGAAAAGCATTGTTAAAAACTTATTAGTTATTTTACGGAAAACCTCAAATACATTATAACTTATATTCGTAAATTGCAGATAGTTATTGTTATTTATACTTTTATACGTATAAATACGTACAAAATTACGTGTAAATACGTATAGGAATAACCTAATTTAATAGTTAAATTTGAAGCAAAACCTTACAACAATATAGTATCAAAATACCCATGACCCAACAAGCAAAAACAAAAAAAGAAAAATCGATAGAAGAAACCCTTTGGGATTCAGCCAATAAATTAAGAGGAACCGTAGAATCCTCAGAATACAAACACGTAGTTTTAGGCTTAATCTTCCTAAAATTTGCCAGTGATAAATTTGAAGACCGTCGCAAAGAAATACTTGCCGAAGGCAAAGAAAAGTTCTTAGAAATGAAGGAATTCTACAACATGCAGAATATTTTTTATTTGCCAGAAGAAGCGCGTTGGTCGTTTGTAATGGAAAACTCCAAACAAGCCGA
>NZ_JAWKMX010000021.1:0-44802 GCF_041392005.1 Flavobacterium sp. | reverse complement strand
ATAACATCGGTAATGTACCATGTAGGTGCAAAAGATGAACAACCCGATAGAACTGGATTTGCACACTTTTTTGAACACTTATTATTTGAAGGTACTCAGAACATAAAACGTGGTGAATGGTTTAAAATTGTAACAGCAAATGGTGGTAAAAACAACGCTAATACAACCGACGATCGCACCTATTATTACGAAGTTTTTCCATCAAACAATTTAGAATTAGCCTTATGGATGGAATCGGAACGATTAATGCACCCTGTAATTAATCAAATTGGCGTTGATACACAAAACGAGGTAGTAAAAGAAGAAAAACGCCTTCGTATCGACAATCAACCTTATGGAAATTTATTTAAAGCGGTAAAGCAAAATATGTTTAAAGTGCATCCGTATCGCTGGACAACCATTGGCGAAATGGAGCATTTAGACGCAGCAACTTTAGAAGAATTTCAAGCTTTTAACAAAAAATTCTATATTCCTAACAATGCTGTATTGGTCGTAGCTGGTCAATTCGATACGGCTCAAGCAAAAGAGTGGATAAACAACTATTTTAGCGCTATTCCTAAAGGTACGCCCGTTTCTAGAAAAACCTATGTAGAAGAGCCTATAAAAGAAGAATTTACCGCATCTTGGGAAGACCCAAACGTTCAAATTCCAATGTACATTACGTGCTACAGAACACCATCAATGAAAACTCGCGATGCACGTGTATTAGACATGATTTCTTCGTATTTATCAGACGGAAAAAGTTCTAAACTTTACAAACGCTTAGTTGACGAGAAAAAAATGACATTGCAAGTTGGCGCTTTCAATTATAGCCAAGAAGATTACGGAACTTATTTTATTTACTGTATGCCTATGGGCAACACTTCTAAAGAAGCTATTTTAGCAGAAGTTGACGATGAAATTAAAAAACTTCAAACCGATTTAATTTCTGAAAAAGATTATCAAAAACTTCAAAATTCTTTTGAAAGCAACTATGTAAACAGTAATTCTAATGTTGAAGGAATTGCAAACAACTTAGCAACATACTATTTATTATATGGCGATATCAATTTAATTAACACAGAAATAGATATTTATCGTTCTATTACTAGAGAAGAAATTAGAGAAGTTGCTAAAAAATACCTAAACAAAAACCAACGTTTATTGTTAGATTATTTACCAGCAAAAGAAAAAACCCAAAATTAATATCCAATGAAAAAAATTTTATATATAGCTGCAAGTTTATTTTTTATGGGAACTACTCAAGCACAAGAAAGACCAATGCCTGTGGCTGGTCCAGCACCTAAAATAAACATTAACAAACCACAAACTTTTACACTTAAAAATGGTTTAAAAGTTTTAATAGTAGAAAACCACAAGCTACCTCGCGTTTCTTTTACCTTAACATTAGACAATACACCTTATGCCGAAGGAAATAAAAAAGGCGAATCGAGTTTGGTTAGCGCCATGCTAGGCAATGGAACTGAAAGTATGAGCAAAGAAAAATTTAATGAAGAGGTAGATTTCTTGGGTGCTTCTATAAATTTTTGGTCTGAAGGCGCATCTGCTAGCGGACTTTCTCGTTATTCGGATAGAATTTTAGAATTAATGGCCGATGGCGCATTACACCCTGTTTTTTCTCAAGAAGATTTCGATAAAGAAAAAGCAAAAATGATTGAAGGCCTTAAAACACAAGAAAAAAGCGCTTCAACAATTGCAAGAAGAGTAGAAAATGTATTAACCTATGGCAAAGACCATTACAATGGCGAGTTTGTTTCAGAAGAAACATTAAACAATGTAACGTTAGCCGATGTAAAAGCAAACTACACACGCTATTTTGTACCTGGAGATGCTTATTTAGTTATAATTGGCGATATTAATGCTGGCGAAATTGAAAAAAAGGTAAAAAAATTATTTGGAAAATGGAGCAAAGGATCAGCTCCTAGCCTTTCGTACACAGACCCTAAAGATGTTGGTTTTAGCCAAATTAATTTTGTTGATGTTCCTAATGCAGTACAATCGGAAGTTTCAGTTGTTAATTTATCGCATTTAAAAATGACCGACAAAGATTATTTTGCTACAATATTAGCCAATCAAATTTTAGGTGGCGGTGGCGAAGGTCGCTTATTTTTAAATTTACGCGAAGCACACGGGTGGACTTATGGTTCTTATTCTTCTATAGGCGCCGATAAATACATAGGAAAATTCCGTTCAAGCGCATCGGTTAGAAATGCTGTTACAGACAGTGCAATTGTTGAAATTTTTAACGAATTAAAAAGAATTAGAACCGAATTAGTATCGGACGAAGATTTAAAAAATGCTAAAGCAAAATACATCGGAAACTTTGTAATGCAAATTGAAAAACCCGAAACAATTGCCCGCTACGCTTTAAACATAGAAACACAAAATCTTTCAGACAACTTCTACGAAAACTTTATGAAAAATATTAATGCGGTTACCGCAGAAGATATTCGAAATGCCGCACAAAAATATTTTTCTGTAGATAATGCACGAGTAGTTGTAATTGGAAAAGCAAGCGATGTTTTACCTGGTTTACAAAAACTAAGTCAAGACAAAAACCTTCCCATATTTTATTATGACAAATATGGCAACTTAACCGATAAACCCGAAATTAAAAAAGTAATTCCTGCTGGTGTTACTTCTACATCGGTTTTAGAAAATTACTTAACAGCAATTGGTGGAAAAGAAAAAGCAGCGCAAGTAAAAACAATTTATTCTACAGCTTCGGCTACAGTTCAAGGAACACCTTTAGAGTTAGTACAAAAATTTTCAAAAGAAAATATGCTTGTAGAAATGAAAGCAATGGGAATGACCATGATGAAACAAGTAGTTACTTCTAAAGGTGCTTATATTGAAAGCCAAGGACAAAAAAACAATATTGAAGGTAACGACTTAAAACAAATGCAAAATATGGCTACAACTTTTGTAGAACTAAATCTTTTAAACAACTCTAATGTTAAGTTACAAGGCATAGAAACCATTAACGATAAAGACGCTTATGTTTTAGTTTTAGATGAGACCAAGTATTATTATGATGCTACATCAGGATTAAAAGTTGCAGAAGCAATTACAACCGAACAAATGGGTCAAAAAATGACGCGCACTACATATTACGATGTTTATACCGATGTAAATGGTTTACAATTTCCATATAAAACAACCATTAATATGGGAATGGAAATTGAACTAACCACTACCGATGTAAAAATTAATGAAGGTGTAACCGATGCCGATTTCGAATAAACAACAAATATTCTAAACAAAAACCGTTTCGTTTTTTAATCGAAACGGTTTTTTTTATGTCTTAAAAATCTTGATAAAAGTTAATTTTTAAAAAGAAAAAACCCTTGTAAAGTATTGATTTTACAAGGGTTTTAATTTTTAAAAGTGGTACCTCCAGGAATCGAACCAGGGACACACGGATTTTCAGTCCGTTGCTCTACCAACTGAGCTAAGGTACCTTACCTACAATCTTAAACAGATTTGCTTGTTGATTGCGGGTGCAAATATAGAACCATTTTTATATTTTCCAAAACAATTTTCAAAAAAAATCTATTTGTATATTTGCCATTCATAAAACAACAAAATGCTTTTAGCAATAGACATAGGAAATTCTAGAATTAAAGTAGCTGTATTTGAAAAAGATACCGAAATTAGCAACTATTCATTCCTAAAAGAAGAAGCTTTTAAAAATTTTAAAAAAATTTTTAAAAACCATCCTAAAATAAACCATGCTGTTTCTTCTTCCGTTGGAAACTTAGATACTATTTGCCACAACTACATTAAAACAAAAGCCAACTTAACCGAAATAGACGCGAATACTACATTTCCATTTCAAAACCTATATTCAACTCCAAAAACACTTGGTGTCGATAGAATGGTAGTAACGGCTGGCGCATCTTTACTATATCCTAATCAAAATGTTTTAATAATAGACTGTGGCACGTGTATTACTTACGATTTGTTAACCAATAAAAACACCTATTTAGGTGGCGCTATTTCACCAGGCTTAACCATGCGCTACAAAAGTTTACATACTTATACTGCAAAATTACCGTTATTAGAAAAAAGTTATCCTGATAGTTTTATTGGAAATTCAACAAATCAATCCATACATTCGGGAATAATAAACGGCATTAGCAATGAAATTGAAGGTTGTATTTCACAATATTCTCTTAAATTTTCAGATTTAACAATAATTTTAACAGGTGGCGATGCCATTTTTTTGGCTAAAAGTTTAAAAAGCACCATATTTGTCCGTTCAAATTTTTTACTCGAAAGTTTAAACAAACTTTTTAATTATTTAGAAAAGAATTAATGAATAAAAATGTAATTATAGTAATAGGTGTTCTAGTGCTTGGGTTAAAAGGATTTTCCCAACAAAACACATCGTCTCCTTACTCATACTTTGGGTTAGGACAAGTCCTTTTTAATGGCACTCAAGACATTAAAGCAATGGGCGGTTTATCAATAAAAGCCGATAGTATTGCGCTAAATTTATCTAATCCTGCCTCTTATTCGGAGTTAAAACTAACTAATTTTAGCGTTGGTGGAACATCTGTTTTTAATAAAATGAAAACCGAAACCGCAAGCGACAATGCAAAACGCACCTATTTAGATTATTTAGCCGTAGGAATTCCTATGGGAAAATTTGGTGCTTCATTCGGATTAATGCCCTACAGCTCTACAGGATACCGTCTTGCCAGCAACGATACCTGGACAGACCCTCAAGATGGGCAGTCGTTTACTGTTTCTCAAAATTTTAATGGCGAAGGTTCTATTAATAGAGTTTTTGGAGGATTTGCCTATAAATTCACTAAAAACATATCGTTTGGTATTAATTTAGAGTACAATTTTGGTCGTATAACCAATGAAATATACGAGAAAATTAACGGCATTCAATTAGGAACACGTGAAATAAACGAATCACAAGTAAAAGGATTTTCTAGCAATTTTGGACTTATTTATAAAGAAGCATTACAAAACGGACACGAAATATATTCGGGTTTTACCTATGCGCCAAAAGCCAATTTAACCGCGGTTAACTCTCGAAATATTGCAACTTATGCGCAAGCTTCTAACGGAACTGTGATTACTAGTGATGTTGTTCAGTTTGATTTGGCCGATACAAAACTTGTAATTCCTACAAAATTTTCGCTTGGCGTTGGCTACGGTAAAAGAAACAAATGGATGATAGGTAGCGAAGTTACTTTTTCTCAAAATAAAAATATGACCAATAGATTTGTCGATATTGCTCAAAATTACGATTATGAAAATGGTCAAAAATACAGCATTGGCGGTTTCTATATTCCTAAATACGATTCGTTTTCCGGCATATTAAATCGTGCCGTTTACCGTGCTGGTTTCCGGTATTCAAAAACAGGTTTAGTACTCAATAATAAAAGCATAGAAGATTATGGCATAAATTTTGGAGTAGGATTACCAGTTGGAATTTCGAAAATAGATTTAGGTTTCGAATTCGGACAACGAGGAACAGTTTATAACGGATTAATACAAGAAAATTATTTTAACATTAGTATAGGTTTATCGTTAGCCGATAAATGGTTCCAAAAAACATATATTGACTAAAAATTGATTAAAAATGAAAACTAAATTAACATTATTATTCGCTATTACTTTTAGCTTCTTTGCTCAAGCACAACAAGAATGTCTTGAAAAATTAAGTTTAATGGGAACTTCTTATAAAGCCAACGATATAGAGTCGGCTTACCAATATTTACAAGAATTACGAAAAGACTGTCCTACTGTACATAAAGGTTTGTATTCGTATGGCGAACGCATCTTAATGAAAAAAATTATTGATGCTAACGGCAACGCAGAACAAGTTAAAGCCTTTGCACAAGATTTGAATAAACTTTACGATGAAAACGCAGCCAACTTTCCAGAAACTGGAAAAGCAGGTTTAGACATGAAAAAAGGTTTAACATTATTCAATTACAATGTAGGAACGCAAGAGGAAACTTTTAACTATTTCGATACTGCTTTTAAAAATGACTTGGCAAATTTCGACAGCACAAGAGCTTTATATGCGTATTTTGAAATGATTGTAAACAATCATAACGCAGGAAAAAGCGGTTTCGAACTACAAGATGTTTTCGATAAGTACGACGATATTTCGGAAAAATTAGACGAAGTAGGAAAAGCCGATGCAGAAGCACTAGATGCGCTAATTAGCAAAACAGAAGCTGGCCAAGAACTTACTGGCAACGAAGAAAAATACAAAGCTAAATACGAAAGAAACATTGAAGATATTGCAAATGTAAAAACAAGTATGGACGCTATCATTGTAGAACTTTCTACTTGCGAAAAATTAATCCCTTTTTACAGAAAATCGTTTGAGGCAAACAAGTCTAACGAATTATGGTTAAAACGTGCATCAGATCGTTTAAATGCTAAAGGTTGCGATAGCGACCCGTTGTTCTCTGAAATTTCAATGGCTTTGTTTAAACTAAATCCAAGTGCAGATGCTGCTTACAAATTAGGGGTGGTAGAATACCAACGCGGTAATACAAGCAAAGCATTAGAATACTTTAACCAAGCAGCAGGTTTATACCAAGACGGCGCTATGAAAGCCAAAGTATATTTAGGTATTGCTACTATGTACCAAAAAAGCAACAAAAGCCAAGCTCGTTCTTATGCTGAAAAGGCATTACAAGCAAGACCATCATACGGTAAAGCGCGCTTATTTCTTGCCGGATTATACGGTAGCAACATAAACGATGCAGGTGGCGATAACTTCCAACGAAGAGCTATGTATTGGTTAGCGGCTCAAGAAGCAGAAAAAGCATCTGCTATAGACCCTTCAGTTAGAGCAAAGGCAAACAGCCTAGCAAGCAAATATAGAGCTGCTGCACCATCAAAAACAGAAATTTTCAATCACCCTGATGGAAATATGTCGGGCAAACAAGTTTGTTTCGGTAGTTGGATTAGCAGATGTGTTACAGTTCCTAAATTATAATGCAAAAAAGAAACACAAATATATTTATAAACATAGTCGTAATTTTTGTTGCGGCTATGTTTTTTTCATGTGAAGGCGGCAGTTTAAAAGATGTTCAAAAAACCGCACAATCCACTTTTTTACCAACTGGCGAAGCCGATACCATTAACTTAAAATATACCGATTCGGGCAAAATAGTATCGAACTTAATAAGCCCAAAAATGCTCGACTACTCAAATGCCAGTAGTCCGTTTGTAGAGTTTCCCACAGGCATAAAAGTTGTAATGTACAATGAAGAAGGTGCAATAACTACAACCATTACTTCTAATTACGCCATTTCGTACAGCAAAACCGATATTATAGATTTACAAGGAAATGTAAAAATAGTATCTAGCGATGGTAAAAAAATGGAAACCGAACAATTGTATTACGACCAAAAAAACGAATGGTTTTTTACCGAAAAGTTTTTTAAATTTACCGATGCCAATGGGCGTTATCTTCAAGGCCCAGGTGTAGATTTTAATAAAGACTTCACCATTTTTAATATGCAAAAAAGTACTGGCGAATTAAACACACTAGAATAATCTTACAGCTTATTACTACTTTTACCCATTGCTTTTTTACTATTCCTAAAAATTGATTACTTTTGAACAAATAATCAAACTATGAACTATTTAAAAATTTCGCAATTTATCTATTTGCTATTTGCGCTTTTTTTTGCCTACCAAGCCTTTGCACAATATAGAAACGGAGAAGATTTTTGGCTTAGTGTAGTAATTGCACTTGTGGCTTTTGGCATGTTTCTTTTTAGAAGAAATATGTTTCGCAAACATCAAAATAGAAACAACAAATAAATGGAAATTACCATTATTGTTATTTGTTTGCTACTATCGGCTTTTTTTTCAGGAATGGAAATAGCTTATGTTTCTTCAAACAAAGTGTATCTTTCTATAGAAAAAAAGCAAAATAATTTTAATGCTAAATTTTTAAGCAAACTAACCGATAATCCATCACAATTTATTACCGCTATGCTTGTGGGAAACAACGTAGTACTGGTAATTTATGGTATTTATTCTGGTCAATTAATAATGAACTGGATAGAAAGTTTACACTATTCTTTTTCATCTTTTACAGCATTATTATTACAAACCATCATTTCTACCTTAATTATTTTATTTACTGCTGAGTTTTTACCTAAAGTATTTTTTCAAATTTATGCCAATTATTTTGTAAAAATATTTGCCTTTCCTGCTTATTTATTTTACCAACTATTTTATTGGATTTCGAAATTCATTATTTGGATATCCGATTTTATTTTAATAAAATTTTTTAAAACCGAAGGCGACCAAATTCAAGATTATTTTAGCAAAGTAGAACTCGGAAACTTTATTTCAGAACAAATGAATAACATTTCAGAAGAAGATGAAATTGATTCTGAAATTCAAATTTTTCAAAACGCTTTAGAATTTTCCGATTTAAAAGCACGCGATATTATGACGCCAAGAACCGAATTAGCATGTATCGATATATTCGATTCGGTTCAAAACCTACGCCAACTATTTATAGAAACCGGTTATTCAAAAATAGTGGTGTATCAAAATTCTATAGACGATGTACTAGGCTATATTCATTCTTTCGAACTTTTTAAAAAACCAAAAACCATAAAATCGGTAATGATTCCTATGGAATTTGTACCCGAAACTATTTACATTAAAGATTTGCTCGATATTTTAACCAAAAAACGCAAAAGTATGGCAGTTGTTTTAGACGAATACGGCGGAACGTCGGGCATCATAACCGTAGAAGATATTATTGAAGAACTTTTTGGCGAAATTGAAGACGAACACGATTCTGATGAAGAACTAGTTGATGAAGTTTTAGAAGAAAACAATGCGTATTTATTCTCTGCTCGTTTAGATGTTGCTTATCTTAACGAAAAATACAATTTAGAAATACCCGAATCTGATTCTTACACTACATTAGGCGGATTTATAGTAAATCATACAAAAGAAATTCCGCAAAATGAAGAAAAACTACAAATCGACAACTTCGAAATAATTATTCACGCAGCTTCTTCCAAGAAAATTGAGTTGGTTAAATTATCTATTACCGAAGAAAAGCAATAAAATCTTTAAAAAATAAACTATTTTTTTTAAAATACTATTTTTTAATTGAACAGATAATTGTATTTTCGCCCTCTAAAAAATAAATTGATATAAAATGGCAATTTTAGGTAAAATTAGACAAAAATCAGGTTTACTAATCTTTATGATTGCTTTAGCTTTGGTAATATTCATAGTTCAAGCAGCCTTAGAAAATGGTTTTTTTGGTTCAAATGCGCAAACAGCAGGTTCTATAAATGGTACCGACATTCAAGCACAAGAATTTATGCGTAAGGTAGCACAAATGGAGCAGCAAAACCAAAACATTTCGAACACTCAAGCAATGAATAGCGTTTGGGAGCAAGAAGTGCGCAACATTATTATAGGAGAAGAAACCGAAAAATTAGGTTTAGGTTTAGGAAACGAGCAAATAATAAATGAAATTAAGAAAAATCAATATTTTTCTCAAAACCCACAGTTTTTAAACGAAGCTGGTAGTTTCGATGAAGGAAAATTTAAAGAATGGGTAAAGTCTATTCAAAACGATCCTAATCAAGAACGTTGGACACAGTGGAAACAGTTTGAAAATGAAACAGTAAATTCTACTGTTCAGCAACTTTTTTTCAATATGGTAAAAGGTGGTGTTTATACTACAAAAGCAGAAGGACAATTTAAATACGCTGCCGAAAATAGAAAAGTAGATTTTAATTACGTTACTGTTCCATATTCAACAATTAACGATGACGAAGTTAAAGTTTCTGACGATGAAATTTTATCGTACATGAAAAAACATCCTAAAAAATACAAATCGGAATCTACGCGTAGTTTAGAATATGTATTTTTTGCCAATACGCCTTCTGAAAAAGACAGCAAAGACAGAGAAGTCGAAATGAATAAAGTATTAAATGGTTCTGTAGAATTTAATAGCACTACAAACACTAACGATACAATTCCTGGCTTTAAAAATATAGCTTCAAATAACATAGCAGAATTTATTAATAAAAATTCTGATATTAAATTTGATTCTACATATTTAGCAAAAAAAGATTTACCTAAAGATTTCCAAGAGCAGTTATTTAACTTATCTATTGGAGAAATTTATGGTCCATACGAATTTAACGGTCATCAATGTGTATCTAAAATGCTAGATAAAAAAGCAAATGGTAGTGTAAAAGCAGCACATATTTTAATTTCGTATGCAGGCGCACCAAGTAGCCAAGCTACTAGAACAAAAGAAGAAGCACAAACCAAAGCAAACGAATTGTTAGCACAAGCAAAAGCTAATCCTGCAAACTTTGCTGCTTTAGCAGCCGCTAATTCTGAAGACCCAGGTTCTAAAAACAATGGTGGCGAGTATGATAATATTGCTCCAGGACAAATGGTTCCAGAATTTAACGACTTTATTTTCAATAACCCTATTGGTGCAATTGGATTAGTAGAAACTACTTATGGTTTTCATATTATTAAAGTAAACGATAAGTACAGTGCAGTTTTATTAGGTACTGTTGCACAAAGTATAGAAGCCTCTGAAGAAACTATAGATGCTAACTATACAAAATCGAGTAAGTTTTTAACCGATGCAAACAGTAAAGATTTTGCTGAAGTAGCAAAAACATACGAAGCTACTGTAATGCCTGCTAACGGCATACAAGCAACAGATGAACAAGTAGCTAGTTTAGGTGCTCAAAGAGAAATTGTACAATGGGCATTTAATAAAGATACCGAAAAAGGCAATGTAGCACGTTTTGATACACCAAAAGGTTATGTCGTTGCAAAATTAACCGATATTAATGAAACTGGTTTATTAGCTATTGATATGGCACGTGACGTGGTAGGTGCTACTTTAAAGAACGAGAAAAAAGCAGCAAAAATTAGAGAGAGAATGAAAGGTGCTACTTTAGAAGAAGTTGCTAAAGCAACTGGTGGTTCTGTAATGACTGCAAACGATGCTACATTAGTAAATGCAACTATTCCAAACGTAGGTAGAGAACTAAAAGTAGTAGGTACTGCTTTTGCAACGCCAGCAAATAAAGTTTCAGGTTTAATTGATGGTACTACAGGTGTTTTTATGATAAAAACAGTAGCTGTAAAACCAGAAACTAAATTAACCAGTTATGCTACACAAATAAATGCTGAAAACCAACAACAACAAAATTCAGCACAATCGAGAGTATATCAAGCGTTAAAAGACAATTCTAAAATTGAAAGACAATAAAAACTAAAATTAGTTTTTCTAACACAATAAAAATGCCTTGATAAATCAAGGCATTTTTATTATGACTAATTTTTATTTTTACATTTTTAAATAAAAATCTTGCGTTAAATTAATGTATTCTTTTGTATAATTATTTCGGCTTGTTTCTATTATTAATTCATCTATATCACAAGTCGATTTTATTTTTGAAAAAGCCAATAAACTTCTTTTATATTCTTTTTCTGGACAACCTTTTACTCTAGTAATTTTAAACGGAAACAAATTGAAATTATGCGCTAAGCGAATAAATGTTTCTTCTTCGGTAAAAGGAATTACAACCGAAAAAACACCTTTTTCGCTAAGCAATACTACAACACCCGAAATTAATTCTGAAAAGGGTAAAGCATCTGTAAAACGTGCTAAATTTCTATTTTCACTTTCCGATTTATAATTCGTTTCATAAAATGGAGGATTTGACACAATTACATCATACCTTTCTTCTTCTTGCATTTCGGTAACAAACTCGCTAAAAGAAGCATGATAACAAAACAAGCGGTCACCCCAAATAGAATTTTCAAAATTCTCCACACATTGCTCGTAAGCATTGCCTTCTATTTCTACAGCATCTATTTGATTAGCCAAACTTCTTTGTGCTAGCATAAGTGCTAGTAATCCAGAACCTGCACCAATATCTAAAATAGAATATGGATTATTTAACAAAGGCGTCCAAGCACCTAATAGAACACCATCTGTACCTACTTTCATAGCACATTTATCTTGCTCTATTTCAAATTTTTTAAACCTAAATGTCAATTATTGTAAGTATAAATCCACCAAACCTTCTGGTGTATCAAGATGAAGTGTTTGCGATTTTCTATCAATTTTCACTATAAAAGCATCGATTACAGGGACTAATATGGTAGCATTTTGGTATTCAATTTCAAACAAAGGTTGCACATTATTGTCGTTTACAGCTTTTAATGTACCAATTGCTCCTAATCGGCTATCAATAACAGAAAATCCTTCTATTTCGTGATAATAAAATTTATTGCCCTCTAGTTTTGGCAACATATTAAGCGGAAGATACGCTTCGCAACCTATAATTTCATCGGCATCTTGTTCGTTTTCAATATCTTCAAATTTAATTCGAAGAAACTGATTGCGATGAAGTTGAGATTTTTCAATAAAAAAAGGAACCAGTGTTTTGTTTAATTCAACAAAAACTGATTCCAAATTTTCGTAAACTTCGGGTTCATCTGTGTCTAAATACAACAAAATTTCACCCTTAAAACTAAACTTTTTTGCGATTTTGCCTAAATAAAAACAATCTGCTTTTTGCATAATCGCACTTTTTATTAAGCTTCAGTTTCTTTGTTTTCTTCTTCGTTAGCTGGTGCTTCTTCTGTTGCAGCTTCTGCAGAAACTTCAGCAGCTTCTGGTGCTTCGGCAACTTCTTCTTCTACAACAACTTCTTCTTTAGCAGCTAAACGTTTTTCGTTCACTTCTTTTTCTGCTTTTAATGCTTTCGCTTTAGCATCTTCTTTCGCTTTAGCTAAACCATCTTTTTTAGCATCAACTTTACCTTCTTTAGCATCTAACCAAGCGGCAAATTTAGCATCTGCTTGCTCTTGAGTTAATGCTCCTTTTCTTACACCGCCATCTAAGTGATGCTTCAATAAAGCGCCTTTGTAAGATAAAATTGCTCTTGCTGTATCGGTTGGTTGTGCACCATTGTGCAACCATTGTACAGCACCATCAACATTTAAATCGATTGTTGCTGGGTTAGTGTTTGGATTGTAAGTTCCTAATTTTTCTAAGAATTTACCATCTCTTTTAGCACGCGAATCTGCGGCTACAATCCAGTAAAAAGGTTTTCCTTTTTTACCGTGTCTTTGTAATCTAATTTTTACAGGCATAATCTTTTTGATTAAATTTTGAGGTACCCGACCTCTGTTAATTAAGGCGGCAAATATACAAAACATTGTTTTACAATAAAAACAAAACGGAACAAATATTTTAGCGATTTAATTTTTAATTTACCTAAAAAAAATTATTTTTGTTAAACCTTAAATTTAAAACGGTTCGTATGAAAAAAATATTTAGTTTTTTAGTCGTAATTCTTTTAATAAGCTCTTGTACACAAGACATAAAAGACAACACTCCTGCATTTCAAGCTACAAAAGATAATGCGCTGTGGAAAGCTGGCGACGCTAGCGTACATATAGAAGAAGACGGAAGTGTAACCATTACAGCTTACAGAGACTACGAAACAATTGTTTTAAGTTTAAGCGATGCTGAAGTGGGAACGTATTATTTTGGCTCTCAAAATCAATCGAGCTATGCGGAGTATTCTTATAACGATGAAACTACTAGCTTATTACTAGATACCGATATTTATCCTGGTCCTGTTTATCAATTAAAACAAATAGTTAATGCTGGAACAAATTATTTAGACAGTAACAATTCTTTAACACAATTTGCTGTTAGTTCGCCAAGTAATGGTTCTGGTTTACGTTTGGCTATTGAAGCGAACCCAGAAGGTGCAGTTACTAGTGCTAGTATTATTTCTAGAGGAGATGGATATTATCCTGGAGATGTAGTAACTATTGTTGGCGGCGATAATAATGCTACCGTTTCCATATTAAATACACAGTTAAGCCACGGGCAAGTCGTTATTGAAAAAATAGAGAACGGCATGTTTACAGGCTCTTTTACTTTTAGTGCTACCGATGGCAATGGAAATGTGGCATCGTTTTCTGACGGTTATTTTTACCGACTTCCTATTCGATAAAATATAAGCAAAAAACCACTCCATTTTAGAGTGGTTCTTTTAAAAAGTATAGCTCATACCTACACCTAATAGTTGCTTTAATTGAATTTTTGGTCCTACGGTAACTTGTTTTCCGTCAATTTCTTCTTTAGCTTTTATATCGTCATCGTAAACAATATGCGTGCCTAAATTGGCTTTTACGTACTCGTTTACAGTCATTTCTAATTGCAATTGCCAATCTACGTCTATATTACCAAAATTGTTAAGATAATCGGTATAAAAATTAACTCGGTTTTCGAGTGTCATATTTTTGTAAACTTCTTTTTCCCATTGGGCACTTATTAATATACCCAATTCGGTTCTCGATTTTTTTCCGCGCTTTAGTAAATTTCCTGTATTTGCATCGTAAACAGCACCATCAACACCAAATGCTCCTTGATTAGCTAATTCTTGACTTAAAACGAACGTTGTTTTTTGTGTTAGTGGCGATAAATACATGTTAAAATTTATATCTTTTCGTTCGTATTGTGCTCCAATTCCCCAAAAATAATAAGCCGGCGCCATAAATCGAGAAATGGCATTATCAATATCTGGATAGTTGTAACCACTATAAAATTGTGTGCTAAATGTCATTTTACTGCTATAAAACCAGTTCGAAACAGTATCGGCTCTATAGCCAAAAGTAGAATTAATTTGCAATTGATCGTCTGTTTTCCTTAATTCTTGACCTTCTTGTTTATTTAAACCGTATTTTGCAATTAACTCGTTTTTCCAATTGATGTTTTTTCGCGAATATTCTCTAAGAAATTTACCTTTTAATAATCCCGAAATTGAATTGTTTCCTCCAGCATTCCAATTTAAAAAAGCAATTTGAGAAATATCAAAACCCACTCTGTTTGACTTTTTCCAATAAGAAACCGTATCGGGAAATTTAGTAACTATATTTTGAGAATATATTGTTAGCGAAAAAAATAATACTAGAATAAGAAAGGGAAATTTACAATTCATTTTATTGTGATTTGGCTTGCAAACATCTGAAAAATTAAAAAGTTTTAAAAATATTTAATAAACTTTTCACATCTAAAGAACACATTTCTTGTTGTTCATGCAAACTCGCTTGTTCTACAAAAATATCTGGAATTCCTAAAATTTCAATGGGTAAATTAATGTTGTTTTTTAAATAAAAAGTAGCAATAGCACTTCCGAAACCGCCAATTTTAACACCATCTTCAACAGTAATAATTCGCGAATGGTTTTTGGCGATTTCTAACAATATATTTTCATCTAAAGGCTTAATAAATGGAAAATGAAAATGTGAAAACTCGTTTGAATTAGTTAACAATTGCAATGCTTTGGTTACATTATTTCCGATAGTACCTGTTGAAATAATGGCTGTTTTATTTCCTTTTTGCAAACAAATTGCTTTTCCAATTTCTACTTTTTCAAATGGTTTTCTCCATTCAGATAAAACTCCTCTTCCACGTGGATAACGCATTGCAATAGGATTTTCAAGACCTAATTGCGCAGTAAACATTAAATTGCGTAACTCAATCTCGTTTAATGGCGCTGCTAAAATCATATTTGGAATACAACTTAAAAAAGTAATATCAAAAATTCCTTGATGCGTTGCACCATCTTCACCAACTAATCCCGCACGATCCAAGCAAAAAATAACAGGTAAATTTTGTAATGCCACATCATGAATAACTTGATCATAAGCCCGTTGTAAAAATGTTGAATAAATCGTGCAAAACACAGTCATTCCTTGTGTTGCCATTCCAGCAGCAAGTGTTACCGCGTGTTGTTCAGCAATGCCTACATCAAAAGCTCTTTTTGGATAAGCTTCCATCATAAATTTCATTGAACTACCTGTAGGCATAGCGGGTGTTATTCCGATTATTTTTTCATTTTGAGAGGCTAATTCTACCAAAGTTAAACCAAAAACATCTTGATATTTTGCTGGTAAATTAGATTCATCATTTGGTAAAATTTTCCCTGTTTTGGCTTCAAATTTACCAGGTGCATGATACTTAACTTGGTCTTCTTCTGCCAGTTGTAACCCTTTTCCTTTAGTAGTAATTATATGAAGAAATTTTGGCCCTTTTATTTTTTTTAATCGTTCTAATTCAGCAATTAATTTTGGTAAATCGTGTCCGTCAATTGGACCAGAATAATCAAAATTTAATGACTTTATCATATTATTTTGCTTCGGGTTTTTCCCTTCTTTAACTGCAGTTAAATAGTTTTTCAACGCGCCAACACTCGGGTCAATACCAATGGCGTTATCGTTTAAAATTACTAAAATATTCGCATCGGTAACTCCAGCGTGATTTAACCCTTCAAATGCCATGCCGCTGGCTATTGAGGCATCGCCAATTACAGCAATGTGATGTTTTTCTACTTCGCCTTTTAATTGTGATGCAATTGCCATTCCTAACACCGCTGATATTGAAGTTGATGAATGACCAACGCCAAATGCATCATATTCGCTTTCATTACGTTTTGGAAATCCAGAAATTCCATCTTTTTCCCTATTTTTATGAAATATTTCCTTTCTTCCCGTTAAAATTTTATGACCATAAGCTTGATGGCCTACATCCCAAACCAATAAATCATCAGGAGTATTAAAAGTATAATGAAGCGCAACAGTAAGTTCAACCACACCTAAACTTGCACCTAAATGACCTCCTTTTTGAGAGACAATTTCTATAATAAAATCACGAAGTTCATTGGCAACTTGCGGTAGTTGCGAAATATCCAATTTACGTAAATCGGATGGTAAATTAATTTTTGAAAGAATATTGTTTTGCATAAAACAAAAATACTAATTGAATTTGTAAATTTGTAGTATGGAAAATATTTTCACTGACGAATATTTTATGAGAAAAGCACTTTTGGAAGCCGAAGCTGCTTTTGAAAAAGGTGAAATACCTGTTGGTGCAGTTATTGTTGCTAACAATAATGTAATTGCAAGAAGTCATAATCTTACAGAATTACTTAATGATGTTACCGCACATGCCGAAATGCAAGCCATTACGAGTGCCGCCAACTATTTGGGTGGAAAATATTTAAAAGATTGTACGTTATATGTTACTTTAGAACCTTGCCAAATGTGTGCTGGAGCGCTATATTGGAGTCAAATTTCAAAAATTGTTTATGGTGCTTCAGATGACGCTAGAGGATTTTCAAAATTAGGCACACAATTGCATCCGAAAACGCAAGTAGTTGCAGGTGTTTTAGAAAAAGAATGCGCCTTATTAATTCGCGCTTTTTTTAGAACGAAAAGATAAATTTTAATCATTTTTTTATAAAATTTTTCTTACCTTTAATACAATATTTTTCTCTTTAGAGTTGTAAAAGTATTTTTCTATAATAAATTATTCTACTTCAAAATGAAAAAACAACAAATTTATGCGGCTGTAATTGCTTTGCTTTTATTTATTGGATGTTCCAAAAAAAATTCAGAAAATTTTGATTCCGACTTTTCTCTTTTTAAAGATTATATTCTGAATTATAGTCCAGGAATTATTTCTTGTTCAGATGATATCCGTGTTGTACTCGCATTTGAAAATCAAGATTGGACGAAAGACAAAGAACTTGACGATGATTTATTTGATATAACTCCATCGGTAAAAGGTAAAGTTGTAGCGTTATCTTCTAATACAATTGCTTTTATACCATCAGAAAAGTTAAAACAAAATACCGAATATCAGGTAAGTTTCAAATTGGAAGAACTAAAAAAAGTCGATAAAAAATTAGAAGAATTTAATTTTACAGTAAAAACTATAAAGCAAGATTTTATGGTTTCAATTATCGATTTACAATCGTATAGCAAAGATTATCAATATATAAATGGTATTTTAAACGCAAGCGACAATTTAGATATTGAAACAGCAAAAAAATTAATTCAAGTTTATCAAAAAGATAAAAAAATAGCAGTAAAATTTGATAAAGAATTAAGTGCTAATCGTGAATATAAATTTGTTATTGACAGTATTCAACGTTTTGTAGATGATAGTAAAATAACCATTTCATGGAACGGTAATGATTTTGATATTGATCAAAAAGGAGAAATGGAATTTGAGATTCCTGGAAAAAACAATTTTAAAATAATTTCGGCTGAAGTACAACAAGACAATAATCAAGTACTATTAATAAATTTTTCTGATCCTTTAAAAAAAGGTCAAGATTTTAATGGATTGGTTGCTGTAGAAAATACTTCAAACTTAAAGTTTGCAACTGCTGGAAATGTGTTAAAAGTATTTTTTAATGAAACATTAAAAGGCGAATTATCATTAGATATTTTTCAAGGAATTCAAAGTGAAGATGGCTACAAAATGAAACAAAATTTTTCACAAAAAATTTCATTTGAACAAATAAAGCCTCAAGTTCGTTTTATTAAAAGTGGTACTTTTTTGCCTAGCTCAAATAACTTAAAAATTAATTTTGAAGCAGTAAACTTAAATGCCGTTGATGTAAAAGTTTATAAAATTTTTAAAAATAATATTTTACAATTTTTACAAGATAACGATATAAACGGCAATAGAAATCTTCGAAAAGTTAGTGCGCCAATTGCAAAACAAACACTTTATTTAAAAAAGAATAATCTAGCCAATTATAGCAAATGGAATGCTTATGCTATCGATTTAGCAAAAATTATTCAACCTGAACCAGGCGCAATTTATAGAGTAGAATTAACAATTAAAAGAAAATATTCACTATTTAAATGTTCATCGGGCGATACAATTGATGATAAAAATGAATCTGATGAAAATGAATCTGATGAAAATGAATCTGACGAAGTGCGTTCAAATCAAAATTATTACGACGATTATTATGATTATGATTGGTATGATCGTGACGATCCTTGTACTTCATCTTATTATTACAACAATACCATTGGCACAAATGTTATTGCTTCCGATTTGGGTGCTATTGTTAAAAGAGGAGAAAATGGAAGTTATTTTATTGCCGTAAACAATATTGTTGACACAAATCCAGTTTCAGGTGCTACTATTGATCTTTATGATTATCAGCAACAAAAATTAGCAACCACTTCAACTGATTCCGATGGTTTCGCAAAAGTTGATGTAAACCGTTATGCCTATTTTGCAATTATTACAAAAGATAACAACACTACTTATGTAAAACTAGACGAAGGGCAATCGTTGTCAGTAAGCGATTTTGAAGTTGGCGGAATTACTTTAGAAAAAGGATTAAAAGGATATATTTATGGCGAACGTGGCGTTTGGCGACCTGGCGATACGTTGCATATTGCTTTTATGTTAAACGATAACGAAAGTAAACTCGAAAAAACACATCCAATTAAATTTAAACTTTCGGATCCAAGAGGAAAACTTTCCTATCAAGCCGTTCAAAAATATAACGAATCCAATCATTATAAATTTACTGTTGCCACAAAACCAACCGATATAACTGGGAATTGGGAAGCAAAAATAAGTGTTGGTGGTGCAAACTTTTATAAAAGTATTAAAATTGAAACCATAAAACCAAATCGTTTAAAAATTAAAAACAGCTTCGCAAATGCAACAATATCAGGAAGTAATCCAAATTACGGAGCTATAGAAGTCGCTTGGTTGCATGGTGCAGTTGCCAAAAACTTAAAAGTAGAAATGCAAGCTAAATTTATAAAAGATGTTACTACTTTTAAAAATTATAGCAATTATGATTTTGATGATGAAGTTAGAAATTTTTATACCGAAGAAGTCAACGTTTTTTCAGGCAAAGTAGATGAAACAGGAAAAACTTCCGTTACATTAAAGCCAACCGTTTCTAGTCAAGCGCCTGGTAAATTAAAAATTGTAATGCAAACCAAAGCCTTTGAAACTGGAGGCGATTTCAGTACCGATGTGGTTTCGGCATCATTTTCGCCTTACAAAACGTATGTCGGTTTAAAAAGCCCAACTCCTAATAAATATGGCTTTTTAGAAACTGATAAAATCAACAAATTTGAGGTAGTAACTTTAACTGAAAATGGAAAACCAAAAGCAGTAAACAATTTAGAAGTTCGAGTATATAAAGTAGATTGGCGTTGGTGGTGGAATTCATCTGAAAATGATTTATCAAAATATAATGCTGACAATGTAACAACTGCTTATAAAAACTTCACTATATCAACTAATTCAAGCGGTAAAGCCAGTTTTCAATTTATGGTTCCAGAAGGCGATTGGGGTAGATATCTTATTCGCGTAGTTGATCCTAACGACGGCCATGCTACAAGTACAACAGAAGTGATTGATTGGCCATATTGGTCGGGAAAAACCAAAAACGGAGAGGCTTCAGCAGCCAATATGCTAGTATTTACTTCTGATAAAGAAAAATATGCGGTAGGCGAAAAAGCAATTGTTTCTTTCCCCTCAAGTTTAGGAAATCGTGCCTTACTTTCGTTTGAAAATGGAACTAAAGTAGTTAAAACCCTTTGGGCTGATACGCAAAAAGGCGAAACCAAAGTTGAAATTCCTGTTACAGCTGACATGGCGCCAAATGTGTATATAAATATTACCTTATTAAAACCACATGCTTCAACAATAAATGATGCTCCAATTCGAATGTATGGTATTTTACCTATTGAAGTAGTCGATAAAAACACCATTTTAGAACCTGTTTTAAGCATGCCAGAGGTGCTTCGCCCTGAACAAAAAGCATCAATAAAAGTAAGTGAAAAAAATGGAAAATCGATGAGTTATACCATTGCCATTGTTGATGAAGGATTGTTAGATTTAACGCGTTTTAAAACTCCAAATGCTTGGGATAAGTTCTATTCTAAACAAGCATTAGGCGTTAAAACATGGGATATTTATGACGATGTCATAGGAGCTTATGGCGGAAAAATAAACCAAATTTTTAGTGTTGGTGGCGATGAAGATTTAGGTGGAGGTAGCAATAAAAAAGCAAACCGATTTAAACCTGTAGTCATTTATCTTGGACCATTTAAATTAGGTAAAGGCGAAACAAAAACGCATTCCATTGAAATGCCTAATTACATTGGCTCGGTTAGAACAATGATTGTAGCTGGAAATGATGAGGAAAATGCGTATGGAAGTACTGAAAAAACATCTCCAGTAAGAAATCCATTAATGGTTTTAGCTTCAGTTCCTAGAAAAATATCTCCAAATGAAAAAATTACAGTTCCTGTTACCGTTTTTGCTATGGAACCAAAAATTAAAAATGTTACGGTTCAAGTAAAAACAAACAACGGAATTCGAGTAGTTCAACCTTCACAATCGGTAAGTTTTAGTGCACCAGATGAAAAAATGTTGTATTTCGATTTGAATGTTGGCGAATTAACGGGCTTAGGAAAAATTGAAGTATTTGCAACTTCTGGAAGTGAAAAAGCTTCGTATCCTGTTGAAATTGATATTGTAAATCCAAATCCAGAAACTACTGATTTTGTTGATGTTATTTTGGAACCCAATAGCACCAAACAAGTCAATTGGACAACATTTGGCGTTTCAGGCTCAAATAAAGCATCATTAGAAGTATCATCATTTCCAACAATTGATTTCAATAGAAGGTTAAAATATTTAATTCAATATCCTCATGGTTGCGTCGAACAAACTACTTCAAGTGTGTTTCCTCAACTATATCTAAACGATATTGTATCGATTGATGATGGTAAAAAACAGCAAATTCAACGCAATATTAATATTGGCATTCAACGATTAGGAACTTTTCAATTAGCAGGTGGCGGGTTGTCCTATTGGCAAGGTAATGCTTATCCTGACGATTGGGGAACATCGTATGCAGGTCATTTTATGATGGAAGCTGAGAAAAAAGGCTATGTGTTACCTATCGGATTCAAACAAAAATGGATTTCGTACCAACAACGTATGGCAAAACAATGGCGTTATGAAGCCCAATACAAAAATGATTTTGCCCAAGCTTATCGCTTGTATACTTTAGCTTTAGCAGGTAGTGCTGAATTAGGTTCAATGAACCGACTTCGTGAAACGATTGGCATTTCTAACGAATCGAAATTCCGTTTAGCGGCAGCGTATGCTATTATTGGTCAGAAAAAAACAGCCTTAAATTTAATTAACGGATTAACTTTTGAAAACAATAATTATTACTATTACTATGGTTCTGAAGAACGAAATAGAGCTATGTTATTGGAAACCTATTTATTAGTTGGTGAAAAAGCAAAAGCCTTTGATGTAGCAACAAAATTAGGCAAAAACTTATCTTCAAGTAATTGGATGAGTACGCAAACTACGGCTTACAGTTTGTATGCAATGTCTAAATTTGCAATAGCTAATGGTGGCAAAGGAATTTCTGTTTCATTAACTCAAAAAGGGAAATCGCAACCTTTAACAACTTCAAAATCAATTTTAGATAAAACGTTAGATGTGAAAACTGGGAACAATACTATTTCATTTAAAAACAATGGAAACAATACATTGTATGTGCGGGTTTTAAATAGTGGTGTGCTTCCTGTTGGCGAAGAAAAAGAAGTGTATAATAATTTAAGTACAAACATTTCTTATAAAGCTAAAAACGGAAACCCTTTAAACCTTTCTACAGTTATACAAGGAACTGAAATTGCTGCGCAAGTTATTGTACGAAACACATCTGGTGAAAAAGTTGAAAATGTAGCATTAACCCAAATTGTTCCTTCAGGATTTGAAATTTTAAATTCAAGATTTACTGATTTTGGAAACGCAACCGAAAATAAAGCTGATTTCATTGACATTCGCGATGATAGAACCAATTTCTATTTTGATTTAAATGCAGGAGAAACCAAAATATTTACGATGTATTGGAATGCTTCTTATCTTGGAAATTATTATTTGCCTGGCATTCAATGTGAAGCTATGTATGATAATAATTATTTAGCAAGAAACAAAGGACAATGGATTACAATTGTTAAAGAATAATGTTTTTAAATCGCTTTTGGCATTACATAAAAAGCAATAAAATTAAAACTACCATAGGAATTATTCTTATGGTAGTTTATTATTTTTCGTTGCCAAAAGTTTTGTTTAAAAACGATTATGCCACTGTAATTGAAAGTAAAGAAGGTCAACTTTTAGGGGCAAAAATTGCAGATGATGGGCAATGGCGATTTCCAGAAAGCGATAGTATTCCGCATAAATTTAAAAAATGTATTGTCGCTTTTGAAGACCAGTATTTTTACAAGCATTTTGGCTTTAATCCCATTTCGATGTATCATGCTTTTTTACAAAACAGAAAAGCGAATAAAGTTGTTCGTGGTGGAAGTACATTAACGCAACAAGTCATCCGATTACATCGAGAAAACCAAACAAGAAGTTATTTTGAAAAATTTATCGAAATAATACTAGCAACTCGTTTAGAATTTCGATGTAGTAAAGATGAAATTTTGAGTTTGTATGCCTCTCATGCACCATTTGGAAGTAATGTAGTAGGCTTAGAAATGGCATCTTGGCGCTATTTCGGATTACAGCCACATCAACTATCATGGGCTGAAGCAGCTACTTTAGCAGTTTTACCTAATGCACCTAGTTTAATTTATCCAGGTAAAAACCAACTAAAATTGCTAGAAAAACGAAACCGATTATTAAAAAAACTATGGCTAAATAAAACCATCGATAAAGAAACGTATGAATTGGCTTTGTTAGAAAGTTTGCCTCAAAAACCATTTGATGTTCCACAAATTGCGCCGCATCTTTTACAAAAAACCGCTAAAGAGCATAAAGGTAAGAAAGTAAAAACGACACTATCAGTATATCATCAAGAACGTGTGAATGATATTGTAAAACAATATTATAATTTGTATAAACAAAATGAAGTATACAATATTGCAGTACTGGTTGTCGATGTAAAAACTCGAAATATTGTTTCCTATATAGGGAATAGCCCAACCGATAAAATTCATCAAAAAGATGTTGATATAATTGAAGCACCACGAAGTACGGGAAGTATTTTAAAACCTTTTTTATATGCTTCTATGCTTGATGATGGCGATATTTTACCCAAATCATTACTACCCGATATTCCCACGCAAATTTCGGGTTATTCACCTCAAAATTACAACCTAACTTATGATGGAGCTGTTCCTGCAAATAGAGCTTTAGCGCGTTCTTTGAATATTCCAGCAGTATTAATGTTACAAGACTATTCGGTAAATAAATTTTATGAGCAATTACAAAATTTAAAACTGCGTAATGTAAATCGTCCACCGTCAAATTATGGCTTGTCACTTATTTTGGGTGGAGCCGAAACCAATTTATGGGATTTGTGCCGAGCGTATGCTTTTATGTCGGGAAGTGTAACTCATTTTACTGCTACCCAAGATGAATATAGAACCAACGAATTAGCCAATTTAAATTATAATTTAAATAAAAAAGTAGATTTTGGTAAATCGGTTCCAAATAAAAATAATTGGAGCGCTGGTGCTATTTGGCAAACATTTGAAGCTATGAAAGAAGTTAACCGTCCAGAAGGCGACGAAGCTTGGCAATTTTACGATTCTTCCATTGAAATTGCTTGGAAAACAGGAACTAGTTTTGGCGGTCGCGATGCTTGGGCGGTTGGCGTTAACAAAGATTATGTAGTCGGCGTTTGGGTAGGTAACGCAACCGGCGAAGGAAGACCACTATTGACAGGTGTTGAAAGTGCTGCACCTATCCTATTTGATGTTTTTAGGATTTTCCCAAAAAGTAAATGGTTTGAAACACCATTTAACGATTTAGAACAAGTAAATGTATGCAATAAATCGGGGTTTTTAGCAACTCCAAATTGTCCTAATGAACAACAATGGGTGCCAAAAACAGCTAAAAAATCAAAAAACTGTCCGTATCACAAATTAATTCATTTAGATCAAACCAAACAATATCGAGTTAATAGTAGTTGTGAAGCCATTGAAAATATTATTACTGATTCTTGGTTTGTTTTACCGCCCGTAATGGAATGGTATTATAAGAAAAAAAACATAGATTATCAACCACTTCCTCCTTTTAAAGAAGGCTGTGAAAATAATGATGCAAGCAAAAAAATGGATTTTATTTATCCTACTAGCTTTACAAAAATTATTTTAACCAAAAATTTTGAAGGCAATACCCAACCAGCAATAATTAAGGCTGCCCATTCCAATCCAGAAGCCGAATTATTTTGGTATTTAAATGAAAAATACTTGGGTAGCACTAAAACATTTCATGAAATACCATTAATTGCTACTTCTGGTAGTTATATAATTACTGTAATTGATGAAGAAGGATATGAAATAAAAAGAAAAATTGAAATTGAACAATAAAAAAACCACCAATCAGTTACGAAAAGCGGTTTAATTTTAAACTGAAAAATCAGTTATAAAGTAATCTCATTTCCTTTTTCATCAAAGAAATGGTATTCAAGATACGTGTAAGCGTCACGAGATTTGAGATTAAGAGGAGGAAGTCCTGTGGACTTCAGGTATAAAAAAACCGCCAATCAATTACGAAAAGCGGTTTAATTTTAAACTGAAAATCAGTTATAATTTAATCTCATTTCCTTTTTCATCAAAGAAATGGTATTCAAGATACGTGTAAGCGTCACGAGGTATAATTTTCACCCATTTTTTATGTTCGATGAACCACTTCATACGAACTGATGGAAAACCTTTTTCAAGGTATGCTGCCACAAAAGGATGCGTGTTTAGCACCACTTTTTTATGGTCTTTTATAATGCGTTCAAGGTCAGCCGTTATTTTATCAACAATTAAAATTGGAGCTTCTATTTCTCCGTTTCCGTTAGGATTTTCTTCTCTTGTTTTGATATTTACTTCTGGTCTAACTCTTTGTCTAGTAATTTGAATTAATCCAAATTTGCTAGGAGGCAAGATTTTGTGTTTTGCCTTATCGTCACTCATTTCTTCTCTTAAAAAGTCGTACAATTGCTTTCTGTTTTCAGCATCTTGCATATCAATAAAATCGACCACAATAATTCCGCCCATATCGCGCAATCGTAGTTGTCTTGCAATTTCTGCTGCTGCAATCATATTTACTTCTAAAGCTGTTTCTTCTTGGCTTTGTGCTTTGTTAGAACGGTTACCGCTATTTACATCGATAACGTGTAAAGCTTCGGTGTGTTCAATAATTAAATAAGCACCTTTTTGCATAGAAACGGTTTTACCAAAAGACGTTTTTATTTGTCTTTCGATATGATATTTTTCAAAAAGAGGCAAATCTTTAGAGTGATAGTGTTTTACGATAGACACTTTATCTGGAGCTATTTCTTGCAAATAGTCCTTCGTTTGTAGATACAATTCTTCGTCATCTACATAAATACCCGTAAAGGTATCGTTAAATACATCTCTTAAAATAGAAGAAGCTTTGTTAAGTTCTCCTAATACTTTTGAGGGATGATGTGCTGTTTTTAATCGTTTACACATAGCCGACCAACGGTCAACTAAGTTTTGTAAATCTTTATCTAATTCAGCTACTTTTTTGCCTTCGGCTACTGTGCGAACAATAACCCCAAATCCTTTTGGTTTAATAGATTTTACCAATCTTTTTAAGCGGTCTTTTTCTTCTTTAGATTCTATTTTTTGCGAAACCGAAACTCTATCGGAAAAAGGAACAAGCACAACATATCGTCCGGCTAATGAAATTTCGGAACTAATACGTGGGCCTTTTGTTGAAATTGGTTCTTTTACTATTTGTACTAAAACTGATTGATTAGCACTTAGCACATCGGCTATAGCACCATCTTTATTAATTTCAGGTTCAAAAGGAAAGTTTTTGAGTGAATAATCTTTTGTTTTACCTGCGCTTACAAGTTTAATAAATTTTAATAAAGAAGGAAGATTGGGCCCTAAATCGTGATAGTGTAAAAAGGCGTCTTTTTCGTAGCCTACGTTTACAAATGCCGCATTTAAGCCTGGAACGGGTTTTCTAATTTTAGCAATAAAAATATCGCCAACTTGAAAATTTGATTTTTTTTCTTCTTCTTTATGTAATTCTATTAGTTTTCCATCTTTTAATAAGGCAAAATCTACAGCATCAGAATCGGATCTAATAATTAATTCTTTATTCATTCCGTAAATTTTTATCCTAACTATTAGTTTACAGTTTGCAGTTTACAGTTTACAGTTTAACAACTCGTAACTCATAACTCATAATTCATAACTGAATTGTAAGGATGGATTAAACATTTTTTACAGGTATTTTTACCCGATAATCAGTAGTTTACTGATTCATTTCAAAGAACATTAAAAAAAGAAAAGTAGTATTACACTACTTTTTCTTTTTGTGTCGGTTAGCTCTTGCTCTCTTTTTACGTTTGTGAGTTGCTACCTTATGTCTTTTTCTTTTTTTACCACTTGGCATAACTTGTTGGTTTAGATTAATAAATAATTTTATACTGTAACTTCAGTTTTTGTTTTTACACCTTCTACAAATACTTTTGCTGGTTTAAATGCAGGTATATTGTGTGCAGGTATTTTAATTGTAGTGTTTTTAGAAATGTTTCTACCTGTTTTTTCTGCTCTAGTTTTAACTATAAAACTACCAAAACCTCTTAAGTAAACATTATCTCCTGTTTCTAATGAAGTTTTTACTTCCTCCATGAAAGATTCTACAGTTGCTTGAACATCAGCTTTTTCAAGACCTAATTTGTCAGAAATTTTCGTTACGATATCTGCTTTCGTCATTTTCTTTTCGTATTACTATATTTTATACACTTTTTTTGAGTGTGCAAATATACAAATTAAAAAAACAATTTATCAACCTTAATTCACTAAATTTTAACGATTAAAAATTAATACTTTTGTATTTTCTTAAAAGAAATGACTTTTTCTACAACTTTAATTAATTGGTACAAACAAAATAAACGCGATTTGCCTTGGCGAAAAACTAAAAATCCGTATAACATTTGGTTATCGGAAATTATGTTGCAACAAACTCGGGTTGCACAAGGGTTGCCTTATTATTTAGCCTTTACAGAAACTTTTCCTACGGTTGCTAACTTAGCTAATGCTTCAGAAGAGCAAGTTTTAAAATTGTGGCAAGGTTTAGGTTATTATTCTCGTGCTCGAAATTTACACGCCACAGCAAAATATATTACTAACGAATTAAACGGAATTTTTCCTAAAAACTACAACGAATTATTAAAATTAAAAGGTGTAGGCGAATACACAGCTGCTGCAATTGCTTCTATAAGTTACAATGAAGATATTGCTGTTGTAGATGGAAATGTTTTTAGGGTATTGGCTCGTTATTTTGGCATTGCGTTAGATATTTCTGAAAATAAAACCAAAAAAGAGTTTCAAGATTTAGCAAATTCGCTTTTACCAAAAGGTAAAGCAGCCTTATTTAACCAAGCCTTAATGGAGTTTGGCGCTATACAATGCACTCCTAAAAACCCAAATTGTAACAATTGTGTTTTTAACACCAGCTGTTTTGCCTTGCAAAAAAATAAAATTAACGAATTACCCGTTAAGTTAAAACGTACAAAAATTACCAATCGCTACTTTAATTATGCTGTTGTTTGCGATAATCGTGGTTATTTTGTAATTGAAAAGCGAACTGCTAACGGAATTTGGAAAAACTTGTTTCAATTTCCATTGCTAGAAACATCAAAAAGTGAAACAAATTTGGTTCGGTTACAACTCATCGAAAAATATAGGACTAAAAAAATTTCAGTCATCAATAAAAAAGCAATAATACACAAATTATCACATCAGCATTTGCATATTCATTTTTTTGAAGTTAAACTTACCAATACAATTCCAAATGCTATTTCGCTAGAAGAACTTAAAACAAAACCTTTTCCTATTGTAATTTTTAATTTTATAAATGCTAATTATTTTTGATTTTCGTAAAAAGTAGTATATTTGATTAAACAAAAACATACACGCCATGAATGGAACAGTGAATAAAGTAGTTTTAATAGGACACTTAGGAGACGAAATAAAAATGCACTATTTTGATGGAGGAAACTGCATAGGTCGATTTCCACTTGCCACTAACGAGGTTTATATAAACAAATCTACGGGCGAAAAAATAACCTCAACCGAGTGGCACAACATAGTTGTACGCAACAAAGCTGCCGAAATTTGCGAAAAATACCTTTCTAAAGGTGATAAAATTTATATTGAAGGTCGCATAAAATCGCGTCAATGGCAAGCCGAAGATGGCACAACTAAATACACAACCGAAATTCAAGTAACCGAATTTACATTTTTAACCACAAAAAAAGATTCAGAAGCCAATAGCAAACAAAATGACAGTAATGCTATTTCAAATTCGGATAAAAAAACTAATTTTGACCACGAAAATTCGGGTAACGACGATTTGCCTTTTTAATGTTTAACTAATTTCTTTTAATTTGGATCCAGATCCTTCCAGTTTATTCTCTTCTGTCGATTTTTCATTACTGCTAAGTAGTGTTATAGTAGTTTTTTTGCTTATTTGTTCTGCTTTTATTTCGGGTTCCGAAGTAGCATTATTTTCTCTTTCGCAAAAAGATTTAGACGATTTACAAGAAACCGACTATAATAAAGGTTTAAAAATTAACCAACTTTTAAATCATCCTAAAAAATTGTTAGCCACCATTTTGGTTGCTAATAATTTTATAAATATTGCTATTGTTATCATTTTTTCTTCCTTTAGCGAAAAACTTTTTGGTGGCATTAGTATTTATTGGCTTCGGTTTGTGTTAGAAGTAGTAGTAGTAACCTTTTTAATTTTGCTTTTTGGCGAAGTTTTACCAAAAATTTATGCCAACAGAAACAATGTTTCTTTTGCAAAAACGGTAGTTATTCCGCTAGTAATTTTAGATTATATTTTTACACCACTAACGGTTCCTATGCGCAACATAACGCAATTTATTGAAAAGAAATTTAGTGTTCAAAAAACCAATTTTTCGGTCGATCAATTATCGCAAGCATTAGAACTTACCAATCAAGAAGAGACCTCACAAGAAGAACAAAAAATATTAGAAGGCATCGTAACATTTGGCAACACAGAAGTGCGCCAAATTATGAGCCCGCGTATCGATTTATTTGCACTTAATATCGAAGAATCGTTTAGCGAAGTTTTACCAAAAATTATTGAAAAAGGCTATTCGCGAATTCCCGTTTACAGCGAAAGTATCGACCAAATAGAAGGTGTATTGTTTATAAAGGATTTAATTCCGTATATTGATGAAGCTGCAAATTTTAATTGGCAACAATTACTACGCGAACCTTTTTTTGTTCCAGAAAACAAAAAACTAGATAATCTTTTAAAAGAATTTCAAGGCATGAAAAACCATTTAGCCATAGTGGTTGATGAATATGGTGGAACTTCAGGTTTAATATCATTAGAAGATATTTTAGAAGAAATTGTAGGCGATATTAGCGATGAATTTGATGATGAAGATTTAATTTATTCGCAATTAGACGATAAAAATTACGTTTTTGAAGGAAAGATTAGTTTAAAAGATTTTTACAGAATTATAGATATAGATGCCGAAATTTTTGAAAACGCCAAAGGCGAAGCCGAAACTTTAGCCGGATTTATATTGGAAATTTCGGGTAATTTTCCTAAAAAAAATCAAAAAATTTCATTTGAAAATTATCTGTTTACCATAGAAAGTTTAGACAAACGAAGAATAAAACAAATAAAAGTAACGCTTACCTAATGATTCGATTTTTTTATTACTTTATGGGTTTACTTCTACTTAGCGCTTGCCAAGACAACACCTTGCCAAAACCTAAAGCACAGTTGCAATTAGAATACCCCTACCCTGTTTACGGAAAATTTAATTCGAATTGTAATTTTTCGTTCGATTATAATAGCATCGCTAAAATAAAAGCTGAAAAAAAATGCGAATTTGAGCTTCACTACCCAAAAATGAAAGCTACAATTTATCTTACTTACAAACCCGTAACTAATAATATAGATAGTCTATTACGCGATGCTCAAAAATTAACATACGATCACGTTATAAAAGCCGATGAAATTAGCTCGCAACCTTTTATAAACAATACTAATAAAGTATATGGAATGTTCTCAGAAGTTGGCGGTAATGCAGCAACAAATGCACAATTCTATGTTACCGATAGCACTAAAAATTTTCTATACGGTAGCATGTATTTTTATGCTAAACCTAATTACGATTCTATTTTACCCGCTGCAAATTACATAAAAAACGATATTAGAAAAATTATGGAAACCGTTGCGTGGCAATAATTATAAAGGTTTTAAAAGTAAAAAAGCAACCACAAAATGGTTGCTTTTTTGTTTATGTTAATAACTAAAATTGAATATAAATTTTATTAAACGTAATTTTGAAAGTTCCGTTTTTTAATGGAATTAACTATTTAGATTTTGCAATTATGTATTTAATTTTCGACACCGAAACTACTGGATTACCTAAAAGCTGGGCAGCTCCAATTACGGACACCGATAACTGGCCACGTTGCGTTCAAATTGCTTGGCAATTGCACGATGAAATGGGTAATTTAATTGAACACCAAGATTATTTAATACAGCCAGAAGGTTTTAATATTCCGTATGATTCTGAACGTATTCATGGAATTTCGACCGAATTAGCACAAGAAAAAGGTATTTCACTTACAGAAGTTTTAGAAAAATTTAATATTGCGCTATCTAAAACCAAATATGTAGTCGGACAAAATGTAGGTTTCGATGTAAATATTATGGGTTGCGAATTTCATCGTTTGAATATTGCAACTAACTTAACTAAACTTCCCGTTCTTGATACTTGTACCGAAACTACTGCCGAACTACTAAAACTTCCTGGTGGGCGTGGCGGAAAATTTAAATTACCAACATTAACCGAATTACATCAATATTTATTTGGTGTTTCTTTTGCAGAAGCACATAATGCAACTGCCGATGTGGAAGCAACAACGCGTTGTTTTTTAGAATTAATTAAACGCGAAGTTTTTACAAAAGAAGAACTCGATGTAACACCCGATTATTTTATTCGATTTAGAGAAAACAATCCGAAAGAAATTCAATTAATTGGTTTAAAACACATCAATTTAAAAGCAGCTTCTGATGAAATAAGACGCCGTCTTCAAAAATTTGAACAAGAAAACCAACAAACTTCGGTTACTGAATCGGATAAAAAAGATTTACAGCATGCCAAGTTTGCGCATCTCCATAATCATTCTCAATTTTCGGTTCTACAATCTACCATTTCCATTCCAGATTTGGTTGCAGCAACAGCAAAACAAAAAATGCCAGCAGTAGCCTTAACCGACACAGAAAATATGATGGGTGCATTTCACTTTGTAAGTGCGGTAATGAATCATAATAAAGCGGCAAAAGCTAAAAACGAAGCCGCAATTGAAGCCGGTAAAGAACCAACCGAAGTTGAAATAAAGCCTATCGTTGGTTGTGAATTGTATGTTTGCGATAATCATTTAGATCGAACTAAAAAAGATAATGGTTATCAAATTGTGTTTTTAGCGAAAAATAAAAAAGGGTATCACAACTTAGCCAAAATGACTTCCATTGCTTATACTGATGGTTTTTATTACGTACCAAGAATAGACAGAGCAATTGTTGAGCAATACAAAGAAGATGTAATAGTTTTATCTGGGAATTTGTATGGAGAGGTTTCTAGTAAGATTTTAAATATTGGCGAAAATCAAGCCGAAGAAGCTTTGCTTTGGTGGAAAGAAAAGTTTGGAGAAGATTTCTATTTGGAAATCATGCGACACAACCAAGAAGATGAAAATCGTGTTAACCAAACATTAATTTCATTTTCGCAAAAACATAATATCAAATTAGTTGCAACGAACAATACATATTACTTAGATAAAGAAGATGCGAATGCGCACGATATCTTATTGTGTGTAAAAGATGGCGAAAAACAAGCTACGCCAATTGGTCGCGGACGAGGTTATCGGTACGGATTGCCCAACCAAGAATACTATTACAAGTCGGAAGAAGAAATGAAAAAACTTTTTTCCGATTTACCTGATGCTATTATCAATATTCAAGAAATTATTGATAAAGTTGAAACCTATTCGTTATATCGCGATGTTTTGCTTCCAAAATACGATATTCCTGTGGAATTTGTAAACCCTGAAGATGCTATTGATGGTGGAGTACGTGGCGAAAATGCTTATTTACGTCATTTAACTATAGAAGGAGCTAAGAAACGATACGGCGAAATTACGCCAGAAATTCAAGAACGATTAGATTTTGAATTATTAACGATTTCAAACTCTGGTTACCCAGGTTATTTCTTAATTGTACAAGATTTTATTGCCGAAGCACGTAAAATGGACGTTTCGGTTGGTCCTGGTCGTGGTTCTGCAGCGGGTTCTGCGGTTGCTTATTGTTTAGGAATTACCAATATTGACCCAATTAAATACGATTTGCTTTTCGAACGTTTCTTAAATCCAGATCGCGTATCGATGCCCGATATTGATATCGACTTTGATGATGAAGGTCGAAGCCGCGTAATGGATTATGTAATTAATAAATATGGAGCCAATCAAGTGGCACAAATTATTACCTACGGTAAAATGGCAACCAAGTCGGCTATTCGAGATACGGCACGTGTACTCGATTTACCTTTATTTGAAGCCGATAGAATTGCGAAACTTATTCCAGGAATGATGCCTTCAAAATGGAATTTAGCACGTTTTTTAAGAGAAGATGAAACGGAAGTAAAAAAAGCGCTTCGTTCGGAAGAATTTGATAGAGTAAAAGAATTAATTGAAATTGCTAATACGGAAGATCTAGCAGGAGAAACCATTCAGCAAGCTAAGGTTTTAGAGGGCTCGCTTCGCAATACTGGAATTCACGCTTGTGGTGTAATTATTACGCCTTCAGATATTACCAATTATGTACCGGTAAGAACAGCAAAAGATTCTGATTTGTATGTAACCCAATTCGACAACTCAGTTGCCGAAAGTGCGGGATTATTAAAAATGGACTTCTTGGGTTTAAAAACCTTAACCTTAATAAAAGATACCGTAAAATTGGTTAAGTATCGCACAGGAATTGAACTGAATCCTGATGAGTTTCCAATTGATGATGTAAAAACCTATGAATTGTTCCAAAGAGGAGAAACAGTTGGTATATTCCAATACGAGTCGCCCGGAATGCAAAAATATATGAAGGAATTGAAGCCCACAGTTTTTGGCGACTTAATTGCAATGAATGCACTCTATCGTCCTGGTCCGTTAGAATACATTCCTTCGTTTATTCGTAGAAAAAATGGTGAAGAAGAAATTACTTACGATTTAGATGCTTGTGAAGAATATTTAGCCGAAACCTATGGCATTACCGTATATCAAGAGCAGGTAATGTTGCTTTCTCAAAAATTAGCCGGATTTACAAAAGGTGAAGCTGATGTTTTACGTAAAGCAATGGGTAAGAAGCAAAAAGACGTTTTGGACAAAATGAAACCAAAATTCGTCGAGCAAGCTTCTGCTAAAGGACACGATGCAACAGTTTTAGAAAAGATTTGGAAAGATTGGGAAGCATTCGCAAGTTACGCTTTCAATAAATCGCACTCTACGTGTTATGCTTGGATTGCGTATCAAACGGCTTATTTAAAAGCACATTATCCCGCGGAATATATGGCAGCGGTTCTATCCAATAACATGAACGATATTAAACAAGTTTCATTCTTTATGGAAGAGTGCAAACGAATGGGATTAAAAGTTTTGGGTCCTGATGTTAACGAATCGTATTATAAATTTACGGTAAATGAAGATTACGCAGTTCGCTTTGGAATGGGCGCTATAAAAGGCGTTGGTCAAGGCGCTGTAGATACTATTGTTGCAAACAGAAAAAACGGAAAATACAAATCTATTTTTGACGTTGCTAAACGAATAGATTTACGTGCTGCTAACAAAAAAGCTTTCGAAAACCTTGCATTAGCAGGTGGTTTCGATTGTTTTAACGACACACACAGAGCACAATATTTTTACGCAGAAGACGACACAACAACCTTTCTTGAAAAAGCTATGAAATACGGCGCAAAATATCAAGAAAACGAAAATTCGGCGCAAGTAAGCCTATTTGGCGACGCTTCTGAAGTTCAAATTCCAGAACCAACTGTTCCTCCGTGCGAAGAATGGAACACTATGGAAAAGTTAGCTAAAGAAAAAGAAGTAGTGGGCATATATATATCGGGTCATCCGCTTGACGATTATAAATATGAAATGTACTATTTCTGCAACACTACACTAGAACAATTGGCAGATTTAAATAAACAAGTTGGTAAAAACATTTCCGTTGGTGGCATTATTACCAAGGTAGAGCATCGTGTTTCTAAAAACAATAAAGGTTGGGCAACTTTCACATTAGAAGGTTACGATGATAGTTACGAATTTCGAATTTTTGGCGAAGAATACTTAAAATTTCGACATTTTTTAATTCCTAATAATTTTACGTATTTCCGTTTTATGGTAAAAGACGGTTGGACGAATGCCGATGGCAGAAAAAGCGATCCCAAAATTCAATTTTTAGCCGTTCAATATTTACAAGATGTATTAGCTTCATTTGCTAAAAAAATTGTACTTCACTTTAGCATACACGATTTAAACAAAGATATGATTTTGCTTTTGCACGATATTTTTGAAAAACAAAAAGGGAACAACCAAGTCGTTATAGAAGTTGCCGAACTAGAAAAAATAAAGAAACAAGTTATAACAGAAGTGCTTTCTGAAGCCATTGAAAATGAAGATGTACATGAAGAAAGTATAGACGACGCTACAATTCCATCAATAACAGAAGTAGAAGAATTTAAGGTAATAACCAAATTAAGTATGCAAAGCCGAAAATTAAAAGTTACTATTTCTACTGAGTTATTGCAAGAACTTGAAAATCATCAAATTAATTTTAAACTCAATTAATATTTTGTATAAGTTTAAGTTATATTAGCATAATGAAAACTAATGTTATTAGACCAATATTATTAAAATAAATAACTAAATTTGTATTCAATAACATAAATTAAAACAATATGGCATTAGCAATTACAGATGCTACTTTTGACGAAGTAGTATTACAATCAAATAAACCAGTAGTAGTAGATTTTTGGGCAGCTTGGTGTGGTCCTTGTAGAATGGTTGGTCCAGTTATAGACGAAATAGCAACAGAATATGAAGGAAAAGCAATAGTAGGTAAAGTTGATGTAGATGCAAACCAAGAATTTGCAGCAAAATATGGCGTTCGTAACATTCCTACCGTTTTAGTTTTTCAAAATGGAGAAGTAGTAGGTCGCCAAGTAGGTGTTGCGCCTAAAAAAACTTACACTGATGCTATTGATGCGTTATTATAACAAAACACAATAACAGCTTAAAATTTGAAGAGCAAACTTTCGTTTGCTCTTTTTTATTTTTAAGAAATCATTATCTTTGATTGGTATGAAAATAGAATCGCAATTAGAAAAAATAGCTTCCGTTCAGCATTTAGAACTTTTAGCCAATCAAGTGGTAGAAGGTTTTATTTCGGGCATGCACAAATCGCCATTTCATGGTTTTTCGGCAGAATTTGCAGAACATAAAATTTACAATTCGGGCGAAAGTACAAAAAACATCGATTGGAAATTATTTGCAAAAACTGATAGATTATATACCAAAACTTTTGAAGAAGAAACCAATTTGCGTTGCCATCTTATTGTAGATAATTCTACGTCTATGCACTACCCAAAGCTGCAATTAAACCAAGAGTTTTATGAAAACAAAATAGGTTTTTCGGTGTTAGCTGCTGCAAGTTTAATGAACTTGCTTAAAAAGCAACGCGATGCCGTAGGATTAAGCTTATATGCCGACACCTATGAATATTATTCACCAGAAAAAGGAAGCGACCGCCACCATAGAATGTTGTTAAACAAACTCGAAGAAACATTAGCTACTAATAAAAACAGTAAAAAAACCAATACCGTTTCCTATTTACATCAAATTGCCGAAAAAATTCATAAACGATCAATGGTAATTTTGTTTACCGATATGTTTCAACAACAAAACGAAGATGCTATTTTTAAAGCATTACAGCATTTAAAACACAACAAACACAAAGTAATTGTTTTTCATGTATATGATAAAAAAACAGAATTTCAGTTTGATTTTGACAATTCGCCAAAAAAGTTTATCGACCTAGAAACAGGAGAAACTATAAATGTATTTGCCGAAAATATAAAAAACGATTACGAAAAAAGCATTAGCCATTATTTTACAAGAATAAAAGAAAGTTGTTTACAATATAAAATTCAGTATGTACCTGTTGAAGTAGGTAAAAATTTTGAAAAAACACTTGTTACCTATTTAATTGAAAAACAGAAGTTTGGCTAATTAATGAAAAAAAAATTAATTTTTATTTAAAAAATATTTGGAGATTTAAAATTGCGTTGTATATTTGCAACCGCATTACAGCAACGGTTTGGTAGTTCAGTTGGTTAGAATACATGCCTGTCACGCATGGGGTCGCGGGTTCGAGTCCCGTCCAGACCGCAAGGTTGCAAAATAAATAAGCATTCTGAGGAATCGGAATGCTTTTTTGCCCAAAAAAGTTACCTATTTGTCTAAAATATATTTAAAAGACAAATCAAAATAGTTGTGTTGTTTATATCTGGGTAAAACCAGATAGGTTTAGTAGTTAGACCAATGAAAAGCTGTTCCATTAATTTGGAAGGGCTTTTTTGTTTTTAAAGACTATTTTTATTCTATATATTACTTGTTGGGTGGAATTAAAATTAGGTAATTATTTCCGTTAGTTCGATTTTTGATAGAAAATCGTATCGAAACTAGGAAAAATTACTTTCAAATTGATTCTCAATATAAAATTCTAAAAGAATTTCACTCGAATTGACAATTTGGAGTAGTTATACCCAAAGGGTTAATAAATTCGTTTAAATTTTGGTTACGATACTAAAAAACGATTACTTTATTGTTTGCAAATAAAAAATATACAAAATACTAATGTTATATATTTCGCAAATTAATAATTTCTTGTTCGGTTAAAAAACGCCAATTTCCTCGTGGTAAATTCTTTTTGGTTAATCCTGCAAAAGTAACACGGTCTAGCTTTAAAACATTATAGTTTAAATGTTCAAAAATTCTACGAACAACTTTTACATTGGCTGTTTTCATTTTTACACCTATTTCGCTTTTGGGTTCATTTTCTATATACGAAATTTCTTCAACCATAATTTTATGGTCGTCAATAAACAAGCCTTTTTCTATTTTTTCAAAATCTTCAAACTTCAAGTTTTTATCTAAACTTATTTGATATAGTTTAGACGAACGCTGCTTGGGTTGCGAAAACTTCGTTAGCATATCGTTATCATTAGTAAACAACAACAAACCCGTAGTGGTTTTGTCCATTCTACCCACTGGTTTTATAGGTGCTTTGGTAGCATTTCTTACTAAATTTAATACGTTGGCTTGTCCGTCATCATCAGAAGTTGAAAAATTTTTAGGCTTATTTAATAATAGATACACTTTTTTTTCAGGAGTTAATCGTGTTCCATCAAACAAAACTTCATCGTTTGGTTTTACTTTATAACCCATTTCGGTTATTACTTCTCCGTTCACTTTTACGTTACCGCTTTGAATATAGATATCGGCTTCTCTTCGGCTACAAACACCCGAATTTGAAATGTATTTATTTAACCTAATACCATCGGTTTCAGGTTTTGTTTTAGTTTGAGTTGGCTTATTTTCACTTCTTGAAAAATTAGAAGTGTTGTTTTTTACAGGAGCATTTCCTCTAGAATAGCTCGATTTTTTGTAGCCGCCTTGTCTTCCAGAACCAGCATTTCGTTTATCGTTACCTTGATGACGTGACATAGTATTTAATTTTATGCAAAGATAGTGTATTATGATTATACTTGCGATAATAATGCTCTTCCGTGTTGTAAAACATTTAAATCGATTAGCATAATACTAAAAACGCCACTTACAATTACAAATTTTAAAAGAAAATGAAGCTTTATATAGTCCGATTTTTGTTCGGATTTCCAAAGTTTAATTAAGAAAAAAACTAGCATAATTAAACTTACATAAAAGTATATTTCCATATAACCCACATTGTAAACATCGGTTAAAAAATAAACAGGAAAAATGGTTAAACAGATTAAAAAAGTGATACTGATTTTTGCTATTTTTTCTCCAAAACGTACCGGAATGGTTTGGTAATTAGTTACTAAATCACCCTCAATATTTTCTAAATCTTTTACAAACTCGCGAATTAAAAGCAACAAAAACAAAAAGGTGGCGTGCGCAAAAATTACATGATAAAAATTTTTAAAATACATTAACACACCAAAAAAAGGAATAACGACCAATAATGCTGCCGTGAGGTTACCTATTATTGGAAATTTTTTAAGCTTGTGAGAATAAAACCAAAGTAAAAAAATATAGCTTGAAAAAAAGAAAGCTGCGCGCCACGAAATTAATAAAGCCAAAGCAACAACTACAAAATTTATGGTAAAATAAACTTTTAACTTAGTAGATTGTCTTACGAGTCTATCAATCATCACTTTTTTAGGGCGATTAATTAAATCTTTTTTAGCATCGTAAAAATTATTAATAATATAACCCGAAGCGATACTTAAAGAGGAACATAATACTATTATAAACAAACGCCAATCGGAAATAATAGTTAAAGCAGGTTCGTTAGGCGCTAAAATAAATATTGCGGAAAGATATTGTGCAAGTGCTACAACCCAAATATTGTAGCCTCTAATAACCGAAAAAAAGCTGAAAATTTTTAATACTAATAATTTAGACTTTCGTGTTAGCATATCTTTTTAGGCACATATTTAAGGGTAATAAGAAATGTAAATAGATTAACTAATCTATAGCCTTTTACCTTTTACCTCTTAAAAGTTATACACCACTTCCAGTTTATAGTCGTTTAGAACTTCTTTTGCTTTGTCTAAATCTTCTGTGAATCCTAAAATATAGCCACCTCCGCCAGAACCACAAAGTTTTAAATAATAGGCATTGGTATCAATTCCTTTTTGCCAAATTTGATGAAACTGTTCTGGAATCATCGGTTTGAAATTGTTTAAGACTACTTTAGAAAGCTTTTTGGTGTTAGCAAACAATGCCTTTACATCGCCTTTTAAAAAATTTTCTACACAAGCATCGGTATATTTTATAAACTGCGATTTTAACATCGTACGAAAACCTTTGTCTTTAAGGTTTTCCATAAAAATATTAACCATTGGCGCGGTTTCGCCAACAATTCCAGAGTCTAATAAAAAAACAGCTCCTTTTCCAGTGGTACTTTGACTAGGAATTCCTGCGGGTTCAATATTATCTTTAGAATTAATTAAAATGGGTAAACTTAAATAACTATTTAATGGATCTAAACCCGAACTTTTTCCGTGAAAAAACGATTCCATTTGACCAAAAACAGCTTTTAATTGTAGTAATTTATCACGTGTAAGGTTTTCTAAAACGGTAATTTTATTTAGCGCATACTTATCGTAAATTGCAGCAACCAAAGCACCGCTACTTCCTACTCCATAACCTTGTGGAATACTCGAGTCAAAATACATTCCTTCAGAAATATCTCGGTTCAATGTTTCGAAATCAAACGTTACTAAATTCGTTTGATTATCTTGTAATTGCTGTAAATATTGAGAAAAACGAAATAAACTATTGTTCGATTTTTGTGCTTCTTCCGAAAGGTTTTCACTCTTTTTAAGTGCTCCTTTATAAAAATTATAAGGTATAGACAATCCTTTTGAATCTTGGATAATTCCGTATTCGCCAAATAATAAAATTTTCGAATAAAAAAGTGGTCCTTTCATTTTATAGTTTTCGATTTACAGTATAAAGTTAATAATAAAATTAATTAAAAACTAATTATTAATTATACCTTATTAATTACAAATTGACTTCCGCTACCAATTTGGTCGCAAATATACTGCTTGTTTTGACAATAGCCAACTAATTCATTTTTAATAAATTGTAAAACTTCTACTCTTACATTTTCAGGATACAAAACGTGTACGTTTGCACCCGCATCGAGTGTAAAACAAACAGGTGTTTGCGTTTTGTTTCTAAACTTCCAAATTTTATTTATAATTTCGAGTGTGTTTGGCTTCATTAAAATAAAATAAGGCATCGAAGTCATCATCATAGCGTGTAATGTAAGTGCTTCGCTTTCTACTATTTTTATAAATTCGTTTCTATTTCCGTTTTGTAAAATAGCTTTCATTTTAGAAAGATTATCATGCGCTTGTTCAAAACGTTTTTTGGCAAACGGATGGTTGTTCATTAAATCGTGCCCAACAGTACTCGATACTTGTTTTTCGCCTTTATCGACTAATAAAATAGTGTCTTGATAATTGCTAAAGTTTTTATGAATAGGAGTAAACTCAACGCCATACAAATTAGAACTACTTTCTATTGCAGTATGATTGCCCCATACTACCACTTCACCCTTTATACTTCTACAAGCGCTTCCACTGCCTAATCGAGCTAAAAAAGAGGCTTTTTTATAAAAATAATCATCTGAAATTTCTGGTTTTAGCATTTTCTCTAAACTCATAACATTCATGGCTAAAGCTGCCATACCCGATGCTGATGAAGCAATTCCTGAACTGTGTGGAAATGTATTTTCGGTATAAATTTCTAAATGATATTTTTTTAAATACGGACAATAGTTTTCTATCCGTTCTAAAAATTTTTGAATTTTAGGTTTAAAATCGTCTTTTGGTTTTCCTTCAAAAAATAAATCAAATGAAAAATGAGCTGAATTTTCTTTTTGGCTTACTTGTAAAGTGGTAATGGTTTTGCAATTTTGTAACGTAAAACTTATTGAAGGATTTGCAGGAATTTGATTTTCTTTTTTTCCCCAATATTTAACTAACGCAATATTACTAGGGGAAGACCAAGTAAATTTTCCGTTTTCTATTAATTTATATTGTGTAATTACAAAATCTTTTTCAGAATACATAGTTGAAAATTTAGGCAAAAATACCAAATATTCGTTACTTTGCTTAACTAAATTAAAAACTATGAACAAACCCGCTAAAATAGCACTAATGGTTTTTTGCTGTTTAGTTGTTGGTTTTCTTTCCGGATTGCTTACAAAAACAGCAATAGATACTTGGTATGTAACTCTAGAAAAACCTTTTTTTACGCCACCAGGTTGGGTTTTTGCTCCTGTTTGGACGGTTCTATATTTATTAATGGGAACCGCTGCAGGAATAATTTGGGACGAAATAAACACAAATAAACAAGCCACTAAAAAAGCACTTCTTTTTTTCTTTGTGCAATTATTTTTTAACGTATTATGGGTTTATTTGTTTTTTTACTTAAATAATTTGCTTTTAGCTTCCATTGAAATTTTCTTACTTTTATTGTTAATTTACGAAACGTACTATCTGTTTAAAACGCAAAATAAAACAGCCGGAAAATTATTATTACCTTATCTTTTTTGGGTTGGTTTTGCAAGTATTCTTACCGTGTCTATCTACATTTTATCTTTAAAAAATCTTTAAGAATTCTGTAAATCATTAAAAATCAATATTTAATTAATATATTTGACTATAATTTTTAAATAAAATTTATGTCGAAAAAAACTATTTATCTAATAGGAATGCTTCTTGTTATTCTTGTAGGTATGTGGGCGCAATATTATTTTTGTTGTGCTACTTCATGCAAAGAAAAGTGCAACAGTAACGCAACAGTAAATAAAGCCGCTAATTCATTAAATAACGATTTGCATTTTTTGTCTGGTTTTAATTTTAGCAGCGATACCGATTCGTTTCGTTGCAAAGATAATTTTGCATTTTTAAATGCTGATTATAAATTAATTACTCCTATTTCAGACTCCATTAATTTAGGAATTGAAAAATTAAAAAACTATTTAAACAATTCCGACGCCAAATTTGCAATTGTAGGCAATTACAACCCTAAAGAAGAAAACAATTCTATTTTTCCCGATTTGGGTTTAGCAAGAGCAACAGCTGTTAAAAATTATTTAGTATCCAAAGGAATTGACGAAAACAAGCTGGTAGTTACAAGTGTACAAAATAAAAAGCTAAGTATTGCTGATACTATTTTTTCTTCAACTGAATTTGCCAATTGGATTGAAACTCCAGAAGAGGCAAGTACTGAAACGCCTGCATTAAATTGGAATACGATAAGAAACGAAATTAATGCTAATCCTATTCGGGTATATTTCGAAACAGGGCAATCTACTATTAGCTTAACACAAGACCAAAAAGTACAAATACAAAAAATAATAAATTATGTAACAAACGTTCCTAATTCTAAAATTGTAGTAGAAGGCCATACCGACGCTACAGCTGGTGTAAAAATGAGCAATTTAGAATATTCTAAAAATAGAGCCAATTTTTTAAAATCGTACTTAGTTTCAAACGGTTTACCTGAAAACAAAATAATTGCTGTTGGTAAAGGAGAAAGTATGCCAATTGCAGACAACACTACCGATGAAGGAAAATCCAAAAACAGACGTGCTGAAATAAAAATAGAATAACCCAACCTCAAAAATTATAGTTATGACTTTATGTATTTTAATACCATTATTAGTAGGAATTCTTTGTGGAATTCTTGGTTATTTGTTAGGAAAACTTTCTAAAAATGCAAACGCTAACAACGATAGTCTTAAAGCAGATTTAGATAACTGTAACCGAATGAATTCGCAATTGCGAAGCGATATAGAAAAACTTCGCAACTTAAAAGATGCTACAAACATACAATCATTTACATCGGCTGCCACTATTGCATTTAATGCTGCGGCTGCCAAAAGTGTTTTTGGTAAAAAAATAAATGAGAACGATTTAAAAATAGTGGAAGGAATTGGCCCTAAAATTGAAGAATTATTTAAAACATCTGGAATATTAAGTTGGAAACTACTTTCTGAAACTTCGGTAGATCGATGCCAAGAAATATTAAACAAAGCAGGCGAACGGTTTCAAATGCACAACCCTGGCACTTGGCCACGTCAAGCAAAATTAGCTTATGAAGGAAAATGGCAAGAACTAAAAGATTGGCAAGATGTTTTAGATGGCGGTAAAGAACGTTAAAACTAATTAAAAAAAATCGGTAATAAAATACCGATTTTTTTTTAGATATTTTGCGATACAATATAGGCTGTTGTCCAAGCATTTTGAAAATTAAAACCGCCTGTAATAGCGTCTATATTTAGCACTTCGCCTGCAAAATATAAATTAGGCAAATGTTTGCTTTGCATAGTTTTAAAATTTACTTCTTTTAAATCTACACCACCAGCAGTTACAAACTCTTCTTTAAACGTACTTTTTCCGTTTACTTGAAATTGCGAATTTGTGAGTATTTCAGCTAATTGAACACGTTGTTTTTTGGTTAACTCTGCCCATTTTACATCTGGTTTAATAGTTGCTTCTGCCAGTATGTTTTCCCATAATCGTTTAGGAAAATCAAAAGGCGAAAATTTTCCTATTTGTTTTTTAGCGTGTTCCATTTGTAAATTGTTTATAAATGCAGCGGCCTCTTCAAAATTTGTTTCGCCTAGCCAATTTACTTGTAATACAAACTGATATTTTTTATCGAATAAAACACGAGCACCCCAAGCCGATAATCTTAAAATAGCAGGACCGCTAAGTCCCCAATGAGTAATTAATAAAGCTCCGTTCGATTTTAATTTTGTACCCAGCACTTTTAAAGAAACATTTGTGCTTAATCCCATTAAATTTTGAATTAGGCTATTTTTTATATTAAAAGTAAAAAGCGATGGAACTGGCGGAATTATAGTGTGTTTTAAACCCGAAAGTAATTCCCAAATTTTAGGATTACTTCCTGTTGTAATAACTATTTTTTCGCATTTAAAGGTTTCGATATTCGTTTCTATTTTCCAAA
>NZ_JAWKMX010000020.1:0-47883 GCF_041392005.1 Flavobacterium sp. | reverse complement strand
TCTATATAGCGTTCGCAACCACTAAAGGCAATAATTTCATCGAGTTTGGCTGTAATTTCCTTTTTAGTCATTCCTAAAATGGCGCCATTCAAATAAATGTTTTCTCTACCCGTTAATTCAGGATTAAAACCTGTTCCTACTTCTAACAATGAAGCAATTCGTCCTCTACTTTTTATTACTCCTGTGGTTGGTGCCGTAACTTTTGATAAAATTTTTAACAACGTTGATTTTCCTGCGCCATTCTTGCCTATAATGCCCAATACTTCGCCTTGCTCTACTTCAAAATTAATATCTTGTAATGCCCATACATAATCACTCGTACCTTTGGTGCTTCTATCATTCACCTCGCCCACTTTCAAATAGGGGTCTTCTTTTCCGCGTATTTTATACCACCACCTATTCAAATCATGACTAATTGTTCCAGTTCCAACTGTTCCCAGTCGGTATTGCTTAGAGATATTTTCAGCTTTTAATATGATGTTTTTCATTTTTATTCGTGAGAAGTGAATAGTGAGGAGTGAATAGTGAAGAGATAAAGTATTAAGCTAAGTATTTTCTAACAATTCGAAACTCACTACTCACCTCTCACTTTTACTTTTAACTACTCACTTATTAATAATTACTTTTCTTTAATAAATAACTTCGTAATCCAACTATCAATTTCTTTACTTCATTTATTCTATTTTCAATGTCTTTGTTTTCAATCACATAATGTAAACGTACAGCTATCATATATTGTGTCTCAACTTCTGATAATGATCTTAAAGCAATATAAAGAAACTGTATAAACTCTTTATCGCTTTTTCTTGCAGCACCTTCAGCAATATTAGAAGGAACTGAAACCGAATCTCTTCTTATCTGATTAGTAAGACCGAACTTTTCATCATCAGGAAAAAACTTAGATAAAGCATAAATTTCTTCTACCAAATCCATACTTTTTTTCCAAGCATCTAAATCTTTATGATTCATCTTTTCTTTTACAAGTTTCTATTCACTTCTCACTATTCACTTCTCACTATTCACTTCTCACTATTCACTATTCACTAAAATCAAACCGTATCAATAAAACTCTTCTCTGTTCTGTTAAAAATTACCAGTCCAGCAAAAAAAACAAAAATTGTAACAGCAACCGTATATGCTAAACCACCAAATGAAATAGCACCTTCGTTTAGTAAAATATATCGAGAAGTTTCGATCACATAAGCTAAAGGATTATATTCTATTATCCACCCTAATGTTGGCAACTTTTCTTTTATTAAAGCCATAGGATACATTACTGCTGAAATGTACATAAGCAATTGAACTCCAAATGAAACCAAAAAACTTAAATCGCGATATTTTGTAACCATGGAAGAGATAATCATTCCTAAACCCAAACCCAACAAACCCATAATAACCACTAAAAAAGGTAAAAACAACCATTTGTATGACAAAGTGCTTTCCATACCATTAAGTACAAAATAAACATAAAACCCAATAAAAATTAAAAATTGAATCCCGAGTTTAACCAAATTGGTAATTACCGTTGCCATAGGCATAATTACTCTTGGAAAATATACTTTACCAAATATACTGGCATTTTTTTTAAACGTATCGGAAGTTTCGTTTAAACAAGCCGTAAAATAATTCCAAACAATAATACCTGCCAAATTAAACAAAAAGGGAGGAACGGAACCTGTTTGAATTCCTGCTACATTATTAAAAATAATCGTAAATGTTATAGCTGTAAACAATGGCTGAATAAAATACCACAGCGGCCCCAGAATGGTTTGTTTGTAAACGGTTACTATATCACGCTTTACAAACAAAATAAGCAAATCACGATAACGCCAAACTTCTTGTAAGTTTAATGAAAAATTAGACGTTTTGGGTTTTATTTCATAAAGCCAATCGTTTTGTTTTAATTCTGTATTGCTCATTGTTTTATTGCTGATGTTTCAAAATTAATTGTTTTTGGTTAACAAACAAATTATAAGCTGTTATGTTAACATTTTATTACTCTTCGTATGTGCTATTTTATAGTATATTTGTGTTAAAATTTTAAATTAATGTTTTCTATTTTTAAATCGAAACCTATTTTAGCTAGCTTACTTCCGAATAATTATGTAGATATTCACTCTCATGTTTTACCAGGAATTGATGATGGCGCAAAAGATATAAATGATACCGAATTTTTGCTTACCGAAATGACTAAACTTGGCTTTTCGAAAGTAATTGCAACGCCTCATACTATTAAAACGGTATGGAATAATACTACAAAAACTATAACTGCTGCAAAAGAATTAACGCATGATAAATTAAATAATTTAAGCGAAAAATTGCGTTTAAATGCGGCTTCTGAATATATGATGGATGATAGTTTTTTATCATTATTAAAAAATGAAAAATTACTTACCTTAAAAGACAATTATGTTTTAGTAGAAATGTCGTATTTAAATCCGCCCATTCAATTGTTTGACATATTGTTTGAATTGCAAGTAGAAGGTTACATTCCTGTTTTGGCACATCCTGAACGGTATAATTTTTATCATACCGATTTTAAACAATACGAAAAGTTAAAAAAAGCTGGGTGTTTGTTTCAAATGAACCTTTTATCGAGTACGGGTTACTATGGAAAAGGCGTTTTAGCAACTGCCGATAAACTTTTAGCAAACCATATGATTGATTATGTAGGTTCCGATATTCATCATAAAAACCACATTCAAGCTTTTCAAAATAAAGTGCAATTAAAAAGCATTGCTACTTTTACAGAAACAATGCTTAATAATTCATTTTTTAGTTAATATTTAACCCGCTGGGTGCAATTACTCCAAATCGTCAATTCGAGTAAAATTCTTTTAGAATTTTATATCGAGAATCGATTTGAAAGTAATTTTTCCTAGTTTTCGATACGATTTTCTATCAAAAATCACTCAAACTGACGGAAATAATTAGCTAATTTTAATTACAGCCAAAGGGGTAATATTTATTTTTTGAAATAACCTAACCATTTTTTCCAAAAAGGTACTTTTTCCGTTTCTCTTCCGTAGCCGTAACCATAACCATAGCCGTAACCATAACCATAGCCTTTTTTAGTATCGGAAGCGTTTAAGACAATTGTCATATTTGGAAGTTTTTTCTCGGTGTATAATTTTTGTGGTAGTTCTAGCATACGCTTATCCAGATAATTAGCTCTAGAAACATATACAAACGCATCGGCATATTTAGCAATAAGTAACGTATCGGTTACCAAACTTACTGGAGCAGTATCTACAATAATATAATCGTACATTTGAGCTAATTCTGCAAACATATCGTTTACTTTTTTACTCATTAATAATTCGGCTGGATTTGGCGGAATAACTCCTGCTACTAGAACATCTAACGTTTCTATTTCTTTCGATTTAACTATAAAATCTGTAATACTTTTTCCTGTTTTATCAGTTAAATAATGGGTAAGTCCTTTTTGTGGAAGGTTAAAATAATCGTCTAGTCTAGGATTACGAATATCTAACCCAATTAACAACGTTTTCTTTTCGGCTTTGGAAATTATAGTTGCCAAATTAACCGACACAAAAGTTTTTCCTTCTTTTGGGTAAGTTGATGTTAAAAATATAGTTTTGGCTTTGCCTTCGGGAACATCGTTAAGAACAAATTCTAAATTGGTTCTAATTATACGAAGTGCTTCGGCTGTTCCCGACCTATTTGACGATTCTAAAATTAAAGTTTCATTTTCTAACAACGGAATTTCTCCTAAAAATGGCACTGTAATAGTGTCTTCTATATCTTTTCTTGTTTTTATTTTGGTATCAAACAAATCAATTAAATATAAAATACCAAAAGGAATAAGTAGTCCTAATATAAGCGCACCTAAATAAACAATCATTTTTTTAGGCGAAATTGGTTTTGAACCCGCTTTTGCATCGTCAATTACTTTTGCATTTGGCGCTGTTACCGCTAAAGAAAGCTGTGTTTCTTCTCTTTTTTGAAGTAGGTATAAATAAAGCGCTTCTTTAATGTTTTGGCGTCTATTAAGATCTCTAAAACCTTTTTCTTGTGTAGGAATTTGTGATATTTTACCGCCTAATATTCCACTTTGTCTTTTTAAACTAGCAACTTCAATTTTTAGATTTGATTGCAACTGATTTAAACTAGAAGAAACGGTTTGTTTTAAAGCGTCTATTTGTTCGTTTAGTTTTTGAACTGTAACGTTTTTTGAACCCGCTGATGAATTTAGTAATTCATTTCGGCGTAAAACTAAATTGTTGTACTCGCTTATTTGTGATGATGCACCTTCTGAAGATGGAATAACGTTAGACGGAATTAAATCGGTAGAAGAACTTTTAAGATAGCTAGAAAGCGATTTTACTACTTCTAGTTGTATTTCGGTATCTAGAATTTTTTTAGATACATCGCTTGAATTGCTTAAGTAAATACCAGCTTCAGAGATAATATCGGTAACGCCATTTTCTTTTTTAAAAGTTTCAACATTTTGTTCTACTTCTCTTAACTCTTTGGAAATAATACCCAATCGTTGTTCTATAAATTTTGACGTGTTTTCGGAAATAAACTTTTTATCGTTTATAGCATCTTCGTTGTATTTTTTAATTAATGTGTTAATAATATCTTCGGCTTTTTCGGGAACCGGATTTACATACGAAATTTCGATAACACTTGTATATTTACTAAGGGTGGCAACCTTTAAATCTTTTTTTAAACTTTCAACAACTAACTCGGTTGGTTTATAAAATATTTGAATATTATAGTTTTTTTCTTTATTGAAAAATTCTGTTTTAAACAAAATTGCTTCTTGTTTTTCTTTGCCAATAGTAAAAGGTTTATTGTATGTAAAAGTTCCTATTTTAGAATCGTTTTTATCGAAAATGGTAAACGAAGTGTCGTTTTTATGTTCAACTCTAAATTGATTTTTAGTTTCTAAAAATTCGCTACTAGGCGATACAAACACTAATTTTAAAGGTTTTTCTTCATATACTTCAGAAGTAATAACGCGTCCTATACTGTAATACGTAAAATCTAATTCTAATTCTTTGCTTACTTCGTATAAAATTGCGCTTGATTTTAATACTTCTAACTCGTTATCTACATTGCTCGAAACGCCACCTAGTACGCCTAAATCTGAAAAAGCCGAAAGTTCCGACATCATACCGCCTTTTCTATCGTCTTTTACTAAAATTTTTGCAGTTGCTTGGTATTGCGGCACAGCATATCGTAAATACAAAAAGGCTAATAGTAAAGAAAGAAAAACACCTACTGCAAACCATTTCCAATTAAAAAGGTATTTAAAAACTTCTTCTTTTAAATTTAAATTATTTTCTTTTGTTTGTATATTAATTTCTTGTTGCATTTTATTATCGTAATGTTAGTGCAATAATCGTTACTATTAATGATAGTGCGGAAATACCCACTGTTAAATTAGGACCAATTACCGAAGAATTTACACGAGTTTGATTTGGTTCTACATAAACCACATCGTTCTGTTGCAAAAAGTAATACGGCGAGTTTACAAAATTAGATTTTGTTATGTCTATTTTATGGCTGGTTGTTTTTCCGTCTTCTTCTCTAATTAGCATAATATTTTTTCGATTTCCGTAAACGGTTAAATCGCCAGCTTTACCAAGAGCTTCTAGTAATGTTAAACGTTCACTATCTATAGATATTGCCCCTGGTCTGTTTACTTCGCCTAAAACGGTAACTTCATAATTAAGAATGCGAATATTAACAATAGGATTTTTTATATGATCTTTTAAGAGCTCTTTAATAAAAAGTACTGCTTGTGTTTTGGTTAAACCTGCCAGTTTTACACTGCCAATATTTGGAAAATCTATACTACCGTTTTTATCAATTATGTAGGTTTGCAATCTTCTTTGGTAAACACCCGTTTCAGAAGTTCCTTGCATGGTTACCGCTTCTAAATTATAAGCTTGTGAAGCTTCTGGATTGTCTGATGAAACAACAATTAATAAAATATCGTCTGGCTTAAGTTGGGTTTCATAATTATCTGTTGCCACCCTATTAATTTTATTTTGCAAATACAACATTTTATCTTTTGATGCGCAAGACGAAACTAACAACGTTAGTATTATAATACCCGTAATCTTTTTTAAGTGTTTTAACATAGTTTAATTAATTATCTAATATTTCAAATTCAGAATTTTTACTTACAAATTCTGGAACAATACGTTTCATAATACCTACTGCTTCGTTAATTTTAAATTGTTTAGATGTTTGTAATAATTCTTCTAATAAGTCTTGTATTTCTTTATTGCTATAATTGCTTTGCTCGGTAGCAATCATAATTTTTTGATGATGCGTTGGCAGTGTTTTAGCACTATCATTTAAAAGCTCTTCGTATAATTTTTCTCCAGGTCGTAAGCCTACAATTTTTATTGGAATTTCTACCTCAGGTACGTACCCTGCTAATTGTATCATTTTACGGGCTAAATCTATTATTTTTACAGGTTTACCCATATCGAAAATGTAAATTTCGCCTCCATTTCCCATTGCGCCAGCTTCTAAAACCAATTGGCACGCTTCGGGAATGGTCATAAAATACCGAATAATGTCGGGATGTGTTATGGTTATTGGGCCACCTTCTTCAATTTGTTTGGTAAACAATGGTACTACTGATCCGTTTGAGCCTAATACATTTCCAAAGCGAGTTGTTATAAACTTTGTCGTTTGTTCATTGCTAGCATTACCTTTAAAAAACAACGATTGCACATAAATTTCGGCAATTCGTTTACTTGCCCCCATAATGTTGCTAGGATTAACAGCTTTGTCTGTAGAAACCATTACAAAACGTTCTACATTATGCTGTAATGCTAAATCGGCCAAACATTTAGTACCTTTAACATTGGTCATAATTGCTTGATACGGATTTTCTTCCATAAGTGGTACATGCTTATAGGCAGCTGCATGGTACACAACATTAGGCTTATATGTGGTAAAAATATGGTGCAATAAAAGTTCGTCTCTTATATCGGCAATTAACGATATTATTTCTGTATCTGAAGCTTTTTTTGCAAGTTCTAAAACGATATTATGTAAAGGTGTTTCAGCCTGATCGACCAACACTAATTTTGCGGGTTTATATTTTAAAACCTGTGTTACAATCTCGCTACCTATTGAACCAGCCGCGCCTGTAACCAATAATACTTTATCTTTAATTTGAATTTCGATATTTTTATTATCGAGCTCTATAGGTAAGCGTTCTAATAAATCTTTTATTTCGAATTTTTTTATTCGTTTCGATAAGTGTTTTTTATTGCTCCAATCGTTAAGTTCTGGAACCGTTAAAATTTTGTAATCGAAGCGTAAACATTCTTCTACAATTTTTAGTTTTTCTTCGTTAGAAATATCTTCATTTAGCAATATAATAGCCTCTGCTTTTAATACTCTTAAAAGTGGCGGTATGCTATTTTTTACTTTAAAAATTGGAATACCTAATAAATCTTTATTGTGATTTTTTGCTTTAGAAATATCTACAAAGCCTACTAACTTGTATTTTTGAGGATTTTGAATATTTAGTGAATTAGCTAAAGCTACTGCATTTTGACTCGTTCCTAAAATAACAACTTTTTGAATGTTTTTTTCTTTGCTTTTGCTCAAATAATTATCGAAAGTAAATTTAACCGCTACTCGAAATAAAAACAACAAAACAAACGACGTGATAAAATAAATTATTAACGTAGGTAATAAATATATTTTACTACCATAAAGAGCATAACTAGCAAAATTTATAACTACTAATGTTAGAAATGACAAAAAAGTAGCTACTAAAATTCTAATCGCATCTACAAATGTAGTAAACCTAATAATACCTGCATAAGTTCTAAATATGAAAAAGAATATAAGATTTATGCAAATTATTAATCCGTATCTAAATTCTATTGGATAAGCTTCGTTGAATTTATTAGTAAGATTTGAAACAATAAAAAATGTAAGAAAACTAGCTAGCAGTAGTATAAAAATATCTATACACACAACAATCCAACGAGGTAAGTAACTTAAATTACTAAACCTTTTTTGTATGAAATTACTTGATATTATTTTAGTTATGTAGCTACTTTTCAATTGGAAAAAAATTTACACAACACAGCCAATAACTTATGTGCTATATTGTGCTGCAAAATTAACACATTTTTTCGTTACTTTGATTTTTATTACTGAAATTAAAAATTTAGCAACGCATCTTTAATTCTGGATTTTTCTTCTTGCGATAAATTTGAACCCGAAGGTAAGCATAATCCTTTTTGGAATAATGTTTCTGCTACTCTATTGCCATAATAAGGGTATTGCTCAAAAACAGGTTGTAAGTGCATTGGTTTCCATAGCGGTCGTGATTCAATGTTTTCTTTTTCTAAAGCTAATCGAAGTTTTTCTCGATTTTCGTATGAATCTAAAATAATAGCCGATAACCAGTGATTTGAAAAATAATTGGTATTTGGTTCTGAAAAAAGTGTAATTGTTGTATTTTTGAATAGCTCTGCGTAAAATTGATTCATTTCTCGGCGTAAGGCAATATGCTTTGTTAACACTTCCATTTGTCCGCGACCAATTCCTGCGCAAATATTACTCATTCGATAATTATAGCCAATTTCAGAGTGTTGATAATGCGGTGCGTTATCGCGAGCTTGTGTCGCTAAAAAAACTGTTTTACTTTTATCTTCTTCCGAATGACAAACCAATGCGCCACCACCAGAAGTTGTGATAATTTTATTTCCATTAAACGATAAAACGCCATATTTTCCAAAAGTTCCGCAAAATTTACCTTTATAAGTTGCACCTAAAGCCTCGGCAGCATCTTCTACTACAGGAATTTCATATTGATTGGCAATTCTTAAAATTTCATCCATTTTGGCAGGCATTCCGTATAAATGCACTACAATAATGGCTTTTGATTTTTTACCCTTAGAAATTCTATCTTTAATAGCTTCTTCTAATGCTACTGGGCACATATTCCAAGTATCGGGTTCACTATCAATAAAAACAGGTGTAGCACCCTGATATACTATTGGGTTTGCTGAAGCCGAAAACGTCATGCTTTGGCAAATAACCTCATCGCCTGCTTTTACACCTAATTGAATAAGTGCCAAATGCAATGCAGCTGTACCCGAACTTAATGCAGCAACTTGTACATTTTGTTGTAAGAAAACTTCTAAATCTTCCTCAAAACCCGTAACATTTGGTCCTAGAGGTGCTACCCAATTGGAATCGAATGCTTGGTGTATATACTTTAATTCGGTACCACCCATGTGTGGTGATGACAGCCATATTTTTGATTTACTCATAAAAAACTTTTTATCGTTTTGAAAATAATTTTACAATCTAAAAAAAAACTTCTGTTGTAATAATAGTCTAAATTTAATTGTACTTTATCTGGAAAAATGATGTCGTCGTTATACTGTAACGGATTTTCTTTTTGGTTTAGCAATTCTTCTTCGTTAGCATATTTAATACTTGCCTCACTGGTTAAACCGGGTTTCAACTCCAAAATTTTGCGATTTTCGCCCTCTAATGTATCATAATATCCTGAAATATCTGGGCGTGGTCCAACAAAACTCATTTCTCCTTTCAAAATATTAAACAATTGTGGTAACTCGTCTATTTTATATTTTCGAAGAAAAGTTCCCCATTTCGATATTTTTCCTGTTTCATTATTTATGGTTCTCAATTTATAAATGGTAAATGGTTTACCAAACTGTCCAATTCTTTTTTGTAGGAAAAATCCGTTTGATTTAACATCAAGACACGTTATAACCCAAATAAATAATAAAGGTATAACCAATATTAAAATTAGGAGTATTGAAAAAGTAAAGTCGAAAATACGTTTTACTTTCATAATTTTTGATCTGAATATTTAATAATCTTAGCAGGATTACCCACAACTACAGCATAATCTGGCACATCATTTAGAACCACTGCACCTGCACCAATAATAGACCACTTACCAATTTTTATACCTGGAATAACCGAAGCACCAATTCCTATATGAGCACCTTCTTCTACAGTAACGTGACCCGCCAATGAAGCATTTGGTGAAACATGTACAAAATCTGATAGAATACAATCGTGTTCAACCACTGCTCCCGAGTTGATTATTGCATGCTTTCCTATTTGAGTAGCTGCATTGATTACTGCATTTGCCATCACTACTGTACCCTCATCAATAAATGAAAAAGATGAAACTGAAGCTTTTGGGTGAATAGCAATACCATAATTTGTATTAATTTGAGATGAAATTTTTTTACGAATTGCATTATCACCTATTGAAATAATTATTTTTAAATCATCAAACGATATTATTTGGTTGGTATGAATAACTGGAATATTGAGGACTTGAGTAACCTTAGGATTATCATCAATAAATGCTTCAATAATATCTATCTGTTGAGATAAAACAATATCTGCAATTACTTTTCCATGTCCGCTTGCTCCAAATAAATACATATCAATTTCCTTTAAAAACTTCCGCAGTTGCTTGCCCTTCTTGAGAAATTCCTTCTCTTACGAAAACTTTTTTAATTGTCAAAAGTACAATTTTCGTATCTAACGCAAAAGAACAATTTTGAACATACCAAATATCATACTCAAATTTTTGTTGCCATGAAATTGCATTTCTGCCATTTACCTGTGCCCAACCTGTAATGCCTGGACGAAGGTTGTGTCGTTTTTTTTGATCAGCATTATACAAAGGAAGATATTGCACAAGTAAAGGACGTGGCCCCACCAAACTCATATCTCCTTTTATCACATTCAATAACTGAGGAATTTCATCTAAAGAACTTTTGCGAACGAATTTACCAATAGCTGTCAATCGATCTGCATCGGGTAATAAATTCCCTTCTTTATCTTTTTTATCGTTCATGGTTTTGAACTTGATAATTTTAAACAATTTTTCATTTAACCCTGGACGTATTTGAAAGAAAAATGGTTTTCCGTTGTTGGCAATAAAAAGTCCGATGGCTACCAAAATAAAAATTGGACTCAAAAGGGTAAATCCGAATAAGGATAAAATAAAATCGAGTATTCTTTTAAAAAATGATTTATACATTGTATATATTTTTCTTTAATAGTAGTTGATATTCTTTTAATAGCGCTTGCCAAACTATGTTTTGTTCATAGCTTTTTAGAATCATCGGTCTTGCCTTATCTTTCAGTTGGTTATAAAATTCTGCATTATAAATCATTCTTATCATCGCTTCTTGAATCGCTTTATCATTTTTAACAGGTATGATAGTTCCATTTTCTCCTTCAACAACAATTTCATTGCAACCATTTATATTGCTTACAATACATGGTAATCCCATTGCACCAGCCTGCATTACAACATTTGGAAATCCTTCACGATAGCTAGGAAAGACTAAACAATTACTTATTGCAAAATATGGTCTTACATCATTTTGATAACCAACATTAATAATATTAGGGTTTTCTTTTATCTGTTGAACTGTTTCTGACATAAGCGGATCTAATTCAGGCTCAAAAGGACCAATCAAAAGTAGTTTGGAATTTGAAGTTTGAATATTAGAAAATGCGGTTACTAATTCATTTATTCCTTTATCTTTTACTAAACGACCCACAAAGATGAAAACAAAGTCATTCTGATTTATTCCGAGTTGAAATTTTAGATTATTTTTTTCTGATTCACTTAAAATGGTAGGATTAAAGTGATTTGTATTAATTCCATTTGAGCTTCCATTACCAATTATTTTTAGCTTAGATGGCTTACAAAACTTTTCTTTTATAATAAAATCTTCTAAACCTTTAGAATTGGGATATATTTTTGTTGCGAAGTAGTAAGTTAGTTTCTCTACGAAATTCAAAACTTTCCTCTTTGCTCCAGTTGTTTCCATCAATGGCAATCCTGCAACAGTATGTAATCTTATGGGAACTCCAGCTAATTTTGAAGCAATCATACCCACCAAACCCGCTTTTGGTGTATGGGTATGAACCATCTCAGGTTTCTCTTTGCTAAGAAAATGGTAAAGCTTAATAATTGCACGTAGATCTGAAAAAGGCGTAATTGCTCTAGTCATTTCAACGTGGTAATTTTTTACGCCATATTTTTTTGCAACCCTCTCTAACTCTATTTTATCCGCAGAAATTGCCGTAACCTCAAAATGTTGATTCATAAAACGTAGTTGCTCTCCTAATAATTTATCAAGAGAAAGTGGAACGGTGGTAATGCGGATGAGTTTTGGTTCTTTCATTACAGAAGTAAATGCTTTATATTGTTTTTTACAACTCTAAATTTACCACTATTTTCAACATCAATATCGGTGACATACTCAATTATTAGCTCCATTTTAAGACCAACCCTATCTTTCCAATTTTTAATTAATAAATTTTCTTGATCTTTAGAATATAGATCTTTATCTACTACTATATTAAATCGCAAGGCATTTAGTTCATTTTGTACCACTTGAAACTTAATGATACCTTTGACATCCTTTATAGAATTCGCAATATTTATGATATTAATTTTACCGTTTTCAGGAGAATAAATGTAGTCATCAACTCTTCCTAAAATCTCTTTAACCAAAGGATTATGGTTGCCACAATTACAAGTTTTATCAGATTCTTCTAATATAATTTGATCTCCTATATCATAACGAATTAATGGAGTTCCTTCTGTAGTAAAACTAGTAATAACCAATCTACCTGACTGTGCAGTATTGTTATTTTCATCTAATACTTCAAACACACCGCTTTGTAATTCGAGATGTAATTTAGCATTTTTGCATTCAAAAATAAATGGAGCACCTTCTGATGAAGCATATTGATTGTATACTTTTGCTTTAAAAAAAGCTTCAATTACTTTTCTCATCTCAAAAGATATTGTCTCTGCGGTAGGAAAAATAGCTTTTACAACATCTTTAGGGAAAGACAAGTTGTGTCTTAATCCGTATTTTGCAATTTCATTCATTGTGGAAGGGAATCCCACAACATATTATGGCTGATACAGTATTAAATTACTTATATAAAACCCTAAGTATTCATCCTTAATATGAAAAGTTGAATAATATCGAACATTATGATAAATATCTGTTTTCCAAAATCTATTTCTTTTAATATCTCTATCTGTGAGTAAACCTTTACCCGAAAACCATGCTGTTTTTTTTCCTAACTCGTAACCAAAACGAGATCGAAAATCATCTAAAAAAGCAAAACGTTCCTGCATATTACTATACGTAAACTTTACCTGTAATGACTTACCCGTAGTTCCTCCAGTTTTACTTATTTCAAATTTATCTTTGGTTTTAATAATAATATCATTAATATTTGATCTTACTTCTTCCTTATTGATAATGGGTAAATTTTGAATCAACGCCAAATCGTCAACATTTTTGATATTTTTATATTTTTCTCTGTAGAATTTAGAATTAGCAATACTATTCTTTATAAAGCTTTTATAACGTTTATTTTGAACATTCTGTAACTCAACAAAAGACAAACTTCGGTTTTTTAAAAGTGTATTTCTCCATTCATGATAACTACCTCCGTATCGTTTTTTATATGCAATTACATTAAAAATAGTTATTAATAAGTTTTGAAAAAAATGAGGAGATAGTTTATAAATTTTTTCTTTCATATGTTTTTTATTATTTTTTTAATTTAGTAGCATATTTTTATATTTTTCATATATTATTTCAACATCATAATCCTGACTTCTATTTCTACTCGCCAAGCTAAGTTTATTATAAAGTTGTTGATTTGAGAGAAGATAGTCTATTGCTTTTGATAATGCTAAATCATCATTTACATTAACTAATATACCATATTTTGCTACATAATACTCCCCATAAATTATATCTACAGAACAGTTATCGTTAAGTATTTCTAAAGGACCTGAATTACAATTAGTTGCTATTATGGGTAACCCATATGACATGCCTTCCAAAATAACGTTTGGGAATCCTTCTGAATTTGAGGTAAGTAATAAAACTTTACTTCTTTTTATATATTCAAAAACATTACTTACATTTCCTTCAAAACTAAAATTTAGTTTAGTAGCTAAATCTTTGATTTCAGGAAGAAGCACACCATCTCCTAAAACTGTAACTTTCGGTTTGCTTTTGCAAATTTCAGCCTTAACTAAAAGATTCGGATTTTTTATTTGATATAATTTACCTATCCAAATTATATCAATATTCTTTGAATTAAAGAATTTATCTCGTCATTATTATTTACCTTTATAGGGTTATATATCACTTTCATTGGAATAGTAACTCCAAAATTTTGTTTTAAATCATTATTAATATATATAGAGTTAGAAAAAAGCAAGTCAGCTTTATTATAATATTTAGGTAAAAGAATTTTATACAACCAATATCTGATAGAATTTGATTTATAAGCAATTGAAGGAAAACATCTCTCACTAATTATTATTCTTGTATTACAGCTATTAATAAAAGTATTTAGTAAATTCGGGCGAGTAAGAAATGAAATTGATATGTCGGGCTTTGTTCTATTAAGTATTTTTTTATAGGTAAAAAAGAACTTGAAAGGTGATAATACTTTATTTAAAAATGAATCTTTCTTCTTTTTTGAGAGTAAATAAACATTCACTTCTTTAGGAATAGCAAAATGTCTTACATCATTGAATAATATTAAATTTACATTAAAATTTTTTATTAATAAAGGAAGAATAAGATATAACGTTTTTTCCGTTCCCCCAGAACCCATTGAAATTGCAACAATGTTTATATTTTTTTTATCCACCAAGTTAATTTATAATCCTTTTTATTATTTTTCTATAGTTATAAAAATAATATCTCGTGTAATAATCAACAGTTAACTTTGTTGTGCTTCTTGAACTAGGATAATCAGATATTTTTATTTGGAATTTTCAATAAACAACTCTAACGAATACAACCAAATTAACTTTATCTTCAAAGTAATAGCTATTAACTATTGTTTGAGTTTAATTAAATCCAACTTGCTTAATCTTCTTTTTGAACAAAGATTACTTTTATAACAATATTTTTATTTTATTAACTTTTCAATTTCCTTATATAAATTATCTCTAATAATAGCCCCACCATCATAGTCTTATTTTTATATTCATCTGGCTTTCCTTTTTATTAGGAAATATCAATCCTGTTCTAGCCCAAGGAATGAGTTCTGAACAAAATTTTTAAGTAAATCATAATAAATATCATCAGTACGGATTTCGGGATCTAGGAGCACATAAAACCAAAAACCTCAGGAGAACTAAACATTTGATAAACTGGTATTTCTTTATTGATAACATTCATACAAGGATTTAACATCTTCCTCATATAATGTAATTGATAATCTTGTTCTAATTGTTGATAATTTTTCGTTTGTGGAAACTTTTCATGGTAATATTTAATATCTTTTAAGCAATCTGTAAGAACTGAATTATATATTTTTGAATTAAATAAAATAGTACTTTTATTGATTTTATTTTCAAATGGTTTTAAGTTTTTTACTTTTACGCCTGAATATTCACCTCTACCTATACTGTCTCCAAAACTACCTGCTAACACACAATCTAGGTATTTATTTTCAAGTATTTTGGGCATTGCGTGAAGATGAATTGGGGAAAATTCACATCCAGTATTAATAGTATATTCAATATTTTCACGCACTTGATCTACGTCAATTTCTAAATGTTGCCATTTCCAATTATAAAGTTGAGCAATTTTTTTTGCATAAATAACATCTCTAGAATCTAAAGTTCCCCAAGTAAAAGCATAAACATTAATGTTTGCAAAACATTTTTCAGATTGTAGTTTAGACAAAACAGCCGCTACAACTCTACTATCCATTCCTCCAGTTAACAAAATACCCACATTGCTTTTCCCAGTTATATAATTAGACAACTCATTTTGTAATCTACAATATAATTCACTATATATGTAATCTTTGGAAAGTAATTGTTCTTTATGATTGGGGACATCAAAAAAACTCCATCCTGAATTGCTTTTATTTGGTTTTGCCATCCAAGGTGTTTTATATATATCCGAAATTAAAGTTCTATCACCTAGAGTAAATCCAAACTTTAAAATCTGAGATACAGAGTTAATATCTAACATCCTTTCTGAATAGTCAAGTATATTAGAAAATTCAGTTTCTATTTTTAGATTACCGTTAATTTTTACATAATAAGGGTTAAAAAAACCAAGACTATTAAAGTTATCAAAAGAGTTACTCATATTAAAAGCTTTAAGAATGTTGTAGGAAGGTTACAACTTTATAAATTTAAGAAAAAAATCGTCTAAAAGACCAATATATTTTATATACACCAGCATAATAGTATTGTTAAAAAGCTACTCTTTGTTTCGGTTTTCTTTATAAAGATCTAAAAACGATTTTGCAACATTTGAGATATCATAAGATGATATGTCTGGGCAAGTTAATTGCTCATCATATTTCTCCTCTAAAAAATTAACAAATGATTTTTTGTTACTAAAACTGGAGTCTATTTCAAGTATTGGTCTTCTCATTAAGCTATAATCAATAAGTTTACTAGGACTTTGTACTGCATAATCATTTTTAATATTAATTAAGAAATCAACTTTTGATAATTCATAAATTAATTTATCTCTTGGTATAAATCAATACTTCTATTTCCTTTTAGAGGCTGAATAAATTTTTCAAAAAAAGAAAAAGACTTTGTATAAACTATAAACTTTGAAATTAAATTTTGACTTTCTAAATACTCTAAAAAATTAGTAATATCTCTACCGTTTTTAATCAAATTGCCAGCATAAGCGAAAGTTGGAATATCATTCTTTTTATACTCTCCAACTTTTACATTTTTAAAATCAAAACCTTGGGGAATTACCACTATTTTGTCATGAAACTCTTTATAATAGCCATCTTTAGCTTCTAAAATTGGAACTGATATTTTATCCTTTTCTACACCATTTTTCAAGCCATCCAAAATAGTGGCACCATAAGGGTTTTTCATATATGGATCACCACCAGTCAGCTACCCAAAATTTGTAATTAGTAGAATTGACAAAGAAGCACCCCAATGTATTGAATGAGGTGCTGCAATTGTAATCAAATAATCCATCTTACCTGCTTTTTATTGCCTTTATAACTTTAGGAATTAATATAATCATAGGGTATGCAAAAAACCTATTCGAAATTTTCTTAAAAATATTCTTTCCGATTTCTAAATCGACTTTTCCTAAGTTTTTTTAAAAATAACTCCTAATTTCTTTTTCATAAGAATCATCAATCAAAGTCATTCTCTTCCATACAGTATATAATGTTACATTATGGCCTAGCCGAACTAGTTCTTTTGCTAGCTCAGTAGTACGAAAAGAACGTGGTGAAATTATTGGAAACATTCCATGGGAAACAATTACAATTTTTAATTTTCTCGTAACAAACTAAATAATGATTAATAAGGTATATAGGACTGAATATAAAAAATTCGAATTCTACAACATTCCCAATATATTTTATTTGAAAATAAAAAAATAATGAATATGAAAGCAGAAAAAATAGTAGCCATTGTAAATACTTTTCCGTGGGTTTCCATACCGCTAAAAATATATACATAATGATTGGCAAAGACAATAAGATGAATCTCCCACCTAATGAAGGAACTGCCATTGAAAAGTTAACAAATGTCATCCAAACTATAAGAAATAGATAAAGATTATAAACATTTGAATATTTTTTTATTTCTTCTCTATTCTTGTTAAATATTAAAAGGCTACCATTCACAGCAAAACTTTGAAGAAAAACGAAAAATCTAACGAACCAAGGTTTACTTTCATTAATATTAGCTATAATTTCTTCGTCAGTGTAAAGGTTGATCGTTCTAGAAAGAAAGGCTGGCAGTACATTTCCTGCAATTTTTTTAGAAGATCTTCAGCAAAAATTGAAAGGAAAAACTAAATATAAATGCCAAGCTAAAAAATTACTTTTTGTACGAAAAAAGTAAGCTATAATAATTATCGTTACAAATATAAAATATGCTACATGAATAAAAGGAGTTAAAATAGCTAACAAAATATTTTGGCTTGTTTTTAGAAAAATTTGAAAAATACAATATACTGCCAACCATGCTGCTGTCCAAAATCTTACACCATTAATATTAAAAATGCCATTACTCATAATATAAAAGCAATTAAGGAACAATACAAAGAACCATTTTCAAAATTAGAATGACTTGTTAAAAAACGTAATGATTTTAGCATATATAAAAAACCAAAAATAAAAGCTAAAACCGCAACATATAGTGATAATTACTTGTAAAACGTGTGAAACTATGTAGGATACTGTTGTAATATAAAAGTCTTTTCTCCTTCATCAAAAGCAAAATAACCAGTTACTAATTCGTTAAAATCATTTGAAGACTTAGCTGCGCTTCGATCAAATCTTAACCGATAAACAGCACCATCACCTGTAAATTCAGAAGTTCTACCAGAAGGAACAGTGAAGCAAATACCAAAAAGAACAGCAAACAGCATAAAAACTTTATAAGAAGATTCACTTTTTAAGTCTCTCAACGATACGAACAATCCAAAAAGAGGATTAATTATAAAGAAAAAATACTTTATTATTGCATTTTGCTTATTTACTAATTTTGTACTCATACTTTTAGATATCTTTTTTATAAAAAAACTATTTCTTACTGTATTTAATAAAAGGTTGCTCAATATATTTATAAGTGATGGAAGACAATAACAGTGTCCCAAAAATAGTGAGTAGTAGTAACGTAATTAAACTATTAATATGGAAGTAATCTTTCCAAATATGAATAAAAAATATGTGAAAAATGTATATTGAAAATGAAATATCTCCCAGATAAATCAACACCTTTACAATTCTATTTTTAAAATAGTTACTATGGTATCTTTCAAATTGAGTTACTATAGCAAAAAATATTGAACAAACAATTAATGATACAATTCCATTTCTAACTTGACTAATCATCACAAGAGTTACTAGTAAACTTGTTATAAAGATAATATTATATATTTTTTTATGCCTTAATATTGGTAATTTATTCTTTACGAATAATTCACTTATTAAACAGCCTGAGAAAAAAAACAAAAAGAACAATTTACACAAATATCATGTGAAATAAAGGTATATTATCGTTCTCGTTAATAATGTATTTGTAAAATAAATTGCTGCCTTAAGAAAATAACTGGTATAATAATAAAAATCTTCCTTTTCGAAGATCTTGTGATTAAAACAAAGAAGAATAGTGTGTAAAAAAACATTTCAAATACTGTAGACCATGCTACCCCTAAAATTAAACTATCGTACCCAATTGATTTATCCCACGGAAACATTAGTATATTCTTTAAAAAACTTTTTAAAGAATAATCAAATGAATAGGTTCCCACATCAAAAATTACGTAAAGAAACAATGCAAAAATGTATAAGGGAAAGATTCTAAAAATTCTTTTCTTGGCATAAATATTTGGTTTTTGATATTTTCTTTTGTAGTTAAAAAAATTAAAAATCCACTTAAGATAAAAAAAATGTCAACACCGAATTGACCCGATAGATAATAATCACCAAACGGTTTGAAATTACTTATCTGAAAAACATGTGTTAGAAGTACTTGAAGAGCAGCAAAGGCTCGTAAAATTTGTAATGAATTTAATTTCATTATTAATTTATTAACTTGTTATTACATTTCATTATAAAATTTTAAAATATTTTATAACTATATTTTGATTGTACGCTCTATAAAAATTAGCTACTACTTTAGCATTTAACTTATTAATTATTGGCTATACTTTCTAAATAATTTATCTTAAATATTGGAGCCGTTAGTAGTAAAAGTAAAAAATAGGCTATTGCAGATAAAATTACTTTTACTACTATTTGAGTGAATTCAAAATAATTTAGTATATAACTTACAATTAACATTACTAAACTTGAATGAACAATAAGAAGTAATAACTCAATTTTAATTGGAAAAATATCAGAAAACTTTACTTTAGCAGTAATGAACACAATTACTTACATATATCATTATAGATTGTAAAAATGTACTTGCAAAAGCAATCAAGAAATGGATTCATAAAAACTTTAACTAAAATGAAGTTTAAAATCCATATTAAAACAGCTTAAAAAACACGTGAATTCTAGCATAAAGTTTTGTTTTCCCATTGAAAAAACAATGGTGCAAATATTACTATATTCAAAAAGTTAACTACAAGATTAATTTTAAAATAAATTCCTGAATTACTGTATTTTGCAGTGTATAATATTACCATAATGTTTTGGGCATTTGCGATAAAAAAAACAACTAAAGGATAAATTATTATTGCTGATTTTACAATAGCGTTATTCCATACTTTTAAAATACTAGATACACTATCTTTATCATAAAACATCTTAGAAAAAAGAGGCATCATAACAGTCGAAGTCGCACCTGTAATCATAACAACAAAAGGCAATTCCATAAATCCATTAGCATATTCTGCAAATATTTCTGCTCCAAAATATCGACTAATATAGAATTGATTAGCTGATTTGAAAGCAATTCCTGCTAAACTTGCAAAAACCAGAGGTAAACTATATGAAAAAATCTCTTTATACGATAATTTTGTTTTTGAAATGCTTGCTATTTTAACAAAAGGAATATTTTTAAAGTAAATTGCAATGAGCAATGTAATTAAAGATGTAATACTCCAACCAAAAATTGCCATTAAATAACCACCATCAAACAAAATAACTGGAACAACAATTCCTAACAATTGTAAAAATCTTGTAATAACATTATATTTAGCAATATATTTCGTTTTTTTATACGAAGCAAAAATCCCTTCGATACCCAAAGTTGGCAAAAGCAAAAATGGTATAGGTGAAAAATATTTGAGACCAATTGAAAGCTCTTGATTACTAAGTAAATTAGCTATTTGATCTGAAAAAAAATATAAGAAAAGAGAGAAAAAAAGACCTAGTAGCAATAATAAATTAGTAACCCTGTTAACTATACTTTTTCCTTCATTAATTTCGTGTCTTGGTAAAAAATACTGAAAAATTCTAGGTAATCCTGCACTAAAAACAACTAACAATGTATTATAAACATATAGTATTTGACGATATGTTCCATAGTCTTCTTTAGATAAAAAACGTGACAATAAAGCAGCACTTAATATACTAACAAAAAACGCGCTAAAACTACCTAATAAAACCCAAAAAGCTTGCGTAGTATTACTATTATCATTATTCATTTATTGTTTTTATTACTTTACAAGGATTTCCAACTGCAACTGAATTTTTAGGAATATCTTTTACAACTACTGAACCTGCCCCTATAATCACATTATCTCCAATATTAACGCTTGGTAAAATAACACAATTTGCTCCAATCCAAACATTTTTTCCAATTTTTATAGGTAAACACAATTCATGTTTTTGGTAATCCGTTTTTGAATGATTAGCACTAATAAAACAACAATTGTATGACCAAATTGTACCCTCTCCAATTTCAATTCCATTAATTGCTTGATAGTAACATCCACCGGACGTAGCGAAATGAAAATATGAACCAGTTTTATCATTTCCTAATACTTTTATCCTTTCAGGATTATTTACCCTAGACGTATAATGAATAAGTAAATCTCCTTTATTAATCCTAAAAATGTACTTATAAAATATATTTAAGAAAAAAGTACCTGCTCCAGTTGAAAAATATTTCCTGTCAATAGTCTTTCTTACGAACGGAATAAAGTAAAAGAATAAAGCAATTTTTTTCATTTAATAATTAATAATGTATTCAAATACTATTCAGGTTACAATAAAACTTTATGAAAAATTATTTAAAATAACTTGAATAATTCTTTCTGCCGAATGTCCATCCCATAATTCTGGGATTCCTCCTTTTTTCCAGTTTCCTGCAAATAATTTTTCTAAAGCAGGCTTTATATCTTGTGGGTTAGTTCCAATCAACTCATTTGTTCCAACAGTAATAGTTTCAGGTCTTTCTGTATTGTCTCGAAGGGTAATACAAGGCACTCCCATTACTGTAGTTTCTTCTGTTATTCCACCTGAGTCGGTTATAACTGCCATAGCATTCTTTACTAAATAGTTAAATTCTAAATAACCTAACGGATTAATTATAAATAAATTATTAGCTTTAATACCTAGCGCTTCAAATATTTTTGCAGTTCTTGGGTGCATTGGAAAAATGATAGGCAAAGATTGAACATTATCTACAATCTCGTGCATTGTGCTTTTTAGTTTTTCTGCTGCATCAACATTTGCTGGCCTATGCATAGTTAATACAATATACTCTTTTTCTTGCAACTTTTTCTGTTCAAATATTTGAGGTTTTGAAAGCTTCTTAAAATTTGCTAAAAGTGTATCAATCATTACATTTCCAACAAAAAAGATTTTCTCTTCCTTAACACCGCTATTTCGCAAATTTTGATTGGCAACCTCTGATGTTGTAAAGAAATAATCTGTTAGAGAGTCTGTAACAATCCTATTGATTTCTTCAGGCATAGTCATATCTCCACTTCTAATCCCTGCTTCAACATGTGCAACTTTAGTGTTTAATTTTTTTGCCACAATGCTACATGCCATTGTAGAGGTAACATCCCCTACAACTAAAACTAAATCTGTTGGATTGCTTAATAATTCCTTTTCAAAAGCAATCATAATAGCTGCTGTTTGCTCTGCTTGCGTTCCACCTCCACATTCTAAATTTGTATCAGGATGTGGAATATTAAGTTCATTGAAAAATGTTTCACTCATAGCATGGTCGTAATGCTGACCTGTATGTACTAGCCTATAATTTATATTTTTACTCTCTTTTTGAGCATTAAGTATTGTATGTATTATAGGTGCAATTTTCATAAAATTTGGTCTTGCCCCTGCTACTAAAGTAATTTTCATATATCTTTTTTTACAAACTACTATCACTTAAGGTTAAAACACCTTTTACATCATAGACTATTGCATTATCTTTCTTGAAAAAATCTAATTCTAATTCTAAAAACTCTTTATGTGCTACACCTAAGACTATGGCGTCAAATTTAGTTTTTGGTAATTCTGTAGTACTCGCAATATTGTATTCGTGCTTTACTTCTTGTGTATTTGCCCAAGGGTCATAAGTAGTTACTTTTACACCATAATCTTCCAAAGCAGTAATAACATCGACTATTTTAGTATTACGAACATCTGGGCAGTTTTCTTTAAAAGTTATGCCTAACATTAAAATTTCGGCACCATTTACATTGATTCCCTTTTTAATCATAGTTTTAATAACTTGTGAGGCAACATATTCGCCCATAGAATCGTTTAAGCGTCTTCCTGCTAAAATAATTTCAGGATGATACCCTTTTTCTTGTGCTTTTTGCGCTAAATAATACGGATCAACACCTATACAATGTCCGCCCACTAAACCTGGCTTAAAAGGAAGAAAATTCCACTTAGTACCAGCAGCTTCTAATACCGCGTGGGTATCAATATCCATTAAATTGAAAATCTTAGCTAACTCGTTTACAAAAGCAATATTGATATCGCGTTGTGAATTTTCAATAACTTTTGCTGCTTCGGCAACTTTAATAGTTGGCGCTAAATGCGTACCTGCTGTAATAACACTTTTGTATAAGGCATCTACTTTTTTTCCAATTTCAGGAGTTGAACCCGAAGTTACTTTTAATATTTTTTCAACCGTATGTTCTTTATCACCTGGATTAATTCTTTCAGGTGAATAACCCGCAAAGAAATCTACATTAAATTTTAACCCCGATGTTTTCTCAACTACCGGAATACAATCTTCTTCTGTAGCCCCTGGATAAACTGTTGATTCATAAATAATTATATCTCCTTTACTAATCACTTTACCCACCGTTTCACTAGCTTTGTACAAAGGTGTTAAATCAGGACGATTATTCTTATCGACAGGTGTAGGAACAGTAACAATATAATAATCACATTCTTTTATATCTTCCAATTGATTAGAATTGTACAACCCTATTTCATTGGAATTGGATATTTTTAAAACCGATTGTAATACATTATTTTCAACCTCCAATGTAGAATCTACACCTGAGTTTAATTCGTTTATACGACTTTCGTTAATATCAAAACCAACTACAGCATATTTTGTAGCAAAGAGTCTTGCCAAAGGCAAACCCACATAACCTAAACCTATTATTGCAATTTTCATTTTTTTTTTATTATTTTCCAATTCCTTGGTATTTAAAACCTATTTTTTCTAATTTCTCACGATCTAATATATTGCGTCCATCAAAAACAAAAGCTGGTTTTAACATAGCGTCGTAAATTTTTTGCCAATCATAAAATTTGAATTCATCCCACTCTGTTAATACCGCAATAGCATGTGAATTTTCACACGCTTCATAAGGGTTTGCAAAGATACTAATTCCTTTTTTATTTTCTTCAGGACTTCTTGATTCTAAATAATCTAAGTCGGAATAAATTTGATGCGTCTCAACTTTTGGATCGTAAACTGCAATTTTTGCTTGCTCGGCAAGTAAATAATCCGCTACATAAATAGCTGCTGACTCTCGGGTGTCATTTGTATCTTTTTTAAATGCCCAACCTAAGAATGCAATTTTTTTACCTGAAACAGTATTGTATAAAGTGTTAATAATATTTTTTGCAAATCGTCTTTTTTGATGGTCGTTCATTATAATTACCTGTTCCCAATAATCGGCAACCTCCTGTAAACCATACGATTTTGCTATATAAACTAAGTTTAAGATATCTTTTTGAAAACATGAACCACCAAAACCTACTGATGATTTTAGAAACTTAGAACCTATTCTACTATCGGTTCCTATTGCGCGGGCTACTTCATTTACATCGGCACCTGTTTTTTCGCATAATTCGCTTAAAGCATTTATAGACGAAACACGTTGCGCTAAAAATGCGTTAGCCGTTAACTTCGATAATTCTGAAGACCACACGTTTGTTGTAAGAATTTTATCTTTATCTACCCAGTTAGCATATACTTCAACTAAAGCATTAATTGCTTGTTGGCCTTCGGGAGTTGTATCGCCACCAATTAATACTCTGTCGGGTTGAAATAAATCTTCAATAGCTGTGCCTTCCGCTAAAAATTCTGGATTTGATAAAATTTGGAACTGCACACCATTACCTGTATTATCTAATATATCTTTAACGGCTTGTGCTGTACGAACCGGCAAAGTTGATTTTTCGACTACAATTTTGTTGGTTTTTGCTACACGAGCAATTTGACGAGCACAAAGTTCGATGTATTTTAAATCGGCAGCCATACCTTTACCAACGCCATAAGTTTTTGTAGGTGTATTAACCGAAATAAAAATCATTTCGGCTTCGTCAATTGCTTTATCTACATCTGTAGAAAAAAATAGATTACGCCCACGAGCTTCTTTTACCACTTCATCTAAACCTGGTTCGTAAATTGGTAATTTACTAACATCTTCATTGTTCCAAGCTTTAATACGAGCCTCATTTAAATCGACTACAGTTACTTTTATATGGGGGCATTTCTGTGCAATTACAGCCATTGTAGGGCCGCCAACATAACCTGCACCGATACAACAAATATTTTTAATCATTTATTTTAAATTTTTCCAATACCATTCCACTGCTTCTTTTAAACCCGCTTTCATAGAATATTTTGGATTATAGTTTAACATTGTTTTTGCTTTATCAATACTTGCCAAAGAATGTGGAATATCGCCTACTCTATTTGGCCCGTGTACCACCTTTACATCTGCAATTTTAGAATCGAATTCAGCTAAATACGTTTTTAAATTAGCTACTAAATCATTTAAGGTAGTTCTATCGCCAAAAGCAGTGTTATACACTGTATTTACTGCTTCTTTATTTTCCGTAAGCATTGCTAATTCATTCATTTGAATAACATTATCAATATAGGTAAAATCGCGGGAATAATTTCCATCGCCGTTGATGACTGGGCTTTCATGCTTCATAAACTGCATTACAAATTTAGGAATTACAGCTGCATACGCCCCGTTAGGGTCTTGCTTTCTTCCAAAAACATTAAAATAACGCAAACCAATGGTTTCTAATCCGTAGGTTTTACTAAATATTTCGGCATACAATTCATTTACATATTTGGTAATAGCATAGGGAGATAATGGCTTACCAATTCTATCTTCTACTTTAGGTAAACTTTCTGAATCGCCATAAGTTGATGAACTTGCAGCATACACAAATCGCTTAACACCCGCATCTCGAGCAGCAACTAGCATATTTAAAAAACCCGAAACATTTACTTCGTTTGAAGTAATAGGATCATTTATAGAACGTGGTACACTACCTAATGCTGCTTGGTGCAATACATAATCGGCTCCTAAAATGGCTTTATTGCAATCTTCAATATTTCGTATATCGCCTTCAATTAATTCAAAGTTTTTATTTGAAAAAAATGGTTCAATATTATGACGATGTCCTGTTGCAAAATTGTCTAAACACGTTACTTTATAGCCTTTATTTAAAAAATATTCGCATAAATTTGATCCAATAAATCCTGCTCCTCCGGTAATTAGTATTTTCATTTTTTACTTTTTTTGGCTTTATTTTTAATTTTTTCCCACCAAGTGTATTCGCGTACTTGATCTAAATAACTTTCGCCATACTCGCCATAACCATAAACATAACCGCCGCCGCCATAACCGTATTTTGCTTTATTTTGATAGCCGTTTAAAATAATACTAATGTTATGCAGTTCGCCTCTTTTATGTTTTTCGTTTACTACAGCAAGCATTCCTTTTTTTGTAAAGCCTTGGCGTGTTACATAAAGTGTAGCATCACAATATTGTGTAAGTTCTAGTGCATCTGAAACAAGGCCAACTGGTGGTGTATCTAAAATTATATATTCGTATTTTTCTTTAAGTTCATTTATTAATTGCGTCATCATTTCATTCATTAAAAGTTCTGACGGATTTGGTGGAATTGGTCCTGAGGAAATAACATCGAGATATGGAATATGTGTTGTTTCTATTACCTCGTCTAATGTTTTTTGTTTTATTAAATAGTTAACAACTCCTACGCTATTATTGATGTTAAAATCGTCGAATATTTTGGGTTTTCGTAAATCTAATCCTACAATAATAGTTTTCTTTTCGCTTAGCGCAAATACCGTTGCCAAGTTCATAGAGCAAAATGTTTTTCCTTCTCCACTTATAGAAGACGTTAGCATTACAATTTTAGCACCTTCTGCATCTTGCCTTTTGTAAATATATTGTAACGATGTTCGCAAAGCTCTAAAAGATTCTGCTAATGCTGATTTTGGATGTTTAATAACCGCTAAATTGTCTTTTGATATTTTCTTTCCTATAACACCTATAACTGGAATTTTGGTTAACCTAACTATATCTTCACTTGTATTAATATTATTATCTAACAGTGTGATGATTAAGACAATAAAAAATGGAATTAAAAACCCGAGAATAATGGCTAAAATATAGTTTACGTCGTTTTTTGGCCCTTGCAATCCGCCGCCAATATCTTTAGCCGAATCTATAAACTCTATATCCGACACATTAGATGCCTTAACAATTTCGGCTTCGCTTCTTTTTTGAAGAAATGTACTATATAAATTGTCTTTTAAATTATATTTACGAGATATTTTTACATGCTCTTGCATTTGCTCGGGCAAAACTCTTACTTTGTTTTCTGCTTTTGAAATAACTTTATTAATTACGCCTAAATCTATTTGAGTAGCTGCTTTGGCTGTTTCAATATTTTCTAGCAATACCGTTTTCAAAGCGTTCATTTCGGTATTAATTTCTTCAAAATATACTGCGCTTTTTGCGGTTTTACTTAGCTCGTCTTTTTGAGCTGAAAGTTGTATTAGCTTCGAAACATTTAATAAAATATTAGGATCTTCTATTCCTGCTACCGCTGGTGCTGGAAGCGAAGCAAAACCTTTGTCTTTTTGCAAATACGATTTTAAATGATTTAAGTAGCTAACTTTTCTATTTATGGTTTCTTTTTGAACATCGTAATCTGAAAGTTGTTGCGTAAGTGTACTTCCACCAACTTCCATTTCGAAAACATTTTTACCTTTTCTAAATTCGTTTAATTCTTTTTCGGCATCGTTTAACTGTCCTTCCATAACCACTAACGTACTGTCTATAAAGCTAATAGTATTGGTAGCAAATTTATTTTTGCTTTGTAATTGATTTTCTTTCAGTATTTTAACGGTTGTGTTTAAATACTCTACTAACCTATTTTTATTAGTACCACTTAGACCAATTTTTATTACCGATTGTGCTTGATTATCAACAGAAACACTTAAGTTTCTATATTTAGAAACAACAGAATCAAAATTTTCAAATTGAATATAGGTTTCTGAACCTACATAATTAAAAGCGCTAGGCTTAATATTAAGTGTAAAATTTAAAAAAGGTGTCTGTACTTTTTCGTTTACAACAGCTTTTTTATTATACATCTGATTTTGAATAGGTATATTTTCCTTGGTATTATCGTTATAATACACAATTGTTGCCGATTGCTTGTCTTTAAAATCTATACTTAATTCGTATTCTGTTTCGGAAATAAATTTTATTTTAATAGGAACTTGCAACAATTGGGCTTTATTTTCATCAATTGTTACAGTAAATGGCGTTTGCCCATAAACATCTTCTAAATTGTATTTTCCTTCTTTTAAATAGCTGATATAATAGTGTAATTTTTGTACTACTTTTTCGTTGTGTGTTCTCGATTTTAATGTAGTTACTACCGTTTGTACTTTCTCTGAAACGCCGCCCCAATTAAAAACTAAGCTTGTATTAGACGTAAAATACGAGTTGTTTTCGTCTCTTACAACTATTGAAGCGTCTAATCCGTATATTTTTTGTTGTCTTATATTGATATTGTAAGCAATTAAAAGAGCAATTACTATAGAAAAAACAAACCATTTCCAATAGCCTAACATTTTCGATAAAAACCCTTTAAAATCGAAGCTTGATGTGGAGTATGCAGAATCTGCAAAATTAAAATCTTTTACATCTAACATTTTATAAATTTCCTGTTAACAATAATGTTGTGGTTATTAAAGATATTGCTGTAATTATAGTACCTATAGTTTGTATGCCTGTTGTACCTGTTCCCCACGATTTTTGCGGCAATGGTTTTATGTAGATATAATCGTTTGGTTGCAGGTAAAAATAAGGCGACTGCATGGCTTTTGCATTGGTTAAATCTAAATAATGTGTTTCGTAACCTTGCGGTACTTTTCTTATTATTTGCACATTTTTTCTATCGCCAGTTACGGTTATATCGCCCGAATTAGCAATGGCTTCCATAATAGTAACTTTATCTTGAAACAAGATATTGGTTCCTGGTGTTGAAATTTCGCCGTTTATAGTATAGCGTAACCCTGCAAGTTTTACAGAAACAAACAATCGCGAATCTTTATGTAAATATTCGTCTAATAACTTTTTTTCTATGGTTTGTTGAATTTCCTCTATGGTGTAACCTAAAACATTCAATTCTCCTAAAACGGGTATTCTAATATTGCCGTGATCGTTAACTGTAAAGCCATTAAAATAAAGATTTTGCATAGATGTTTGCTGTGCCGAACTAGCCTGATTGGTGGTAGTGTACATTTCGACTAATTCTGGGTTTGTTGCTTTTAAGCTAATGTTTAAAATATCGTTTATTTGCACTCTATACGGTTTCGAAAACGATTCTGCTACTTCAATTGGCAAATTTTGGGATTTTCCATCGTTTTGTAAATAAACCAATTCTTTATTGGAAATACAAGACGTTATAAAAAGTAACACTAAAAAAAATATTATTTTTCGCATGGTTTTTTGTTGTAACCTATTTAAGTTAACAAATATAGTTTATCAATTTTTAATACGGAATTTTATTAGTTTAATTTTGGTAAAATTATGTGTTTACAGAGGTTTTATAAGGAATTCGTTGCAACAAACTTCTTCCTAATGTTACTTCATCTGCATATTCTAGTTCGTCGCCCACAGCTATTCCTCTAGCAATTGTTGATGTTTTAATGTCGAAATTTTGTAGTTGTTTGTAAATGTAAAAATTTGTAGTATCACCTTCAATAGTAGAGCTTAATGCAAAAATAATTTCTGAAACCAAAGTTTTTTTTACTTTATCAACTAATGAATTTATTTGAAGTTGAGCTGGCCCTATTCCTTCTATAGGATTTATTTTCCCTCCTAATACATGGTAAACACCTTTAAACATTCCGGTGTTTTCGATAGCCATTACATCGCGTATATCTTCTACTACACAAATAACGCTTTTGTCTCGATGTGGCGAACTACATATTTCGCAAACCTGATTGTCTGAAATGGTATAACATACTGTACAATACTGAACCGAATTTCGCAAATTTACAATGGCCTCGGCTAAATCGTTTGCTTGCTCTTTGGGTTGTTTTAACAAATGTAAAACTAAACGAAGTGCGCTACGCTTACCTATTCCGGGTAATTGTGAAATTTCGTTTACTGCTTTTTCTAATAATTTTGAGGGCAATTCCATAGCTGCAAAAATACAAACAATTTGTAAAATTTATTCTTATATCTTTGTGGAAAAGTTATACCTATGCAACCAATTTCTATATTGTTATTGATAATTTCTTACTTTATTGCGTTATTTATTCTTTCCTATTTTGTAGGAAGAAATGAAATTTCAAACAACGACTCTTTTTTTAAAGCAAACAAACAATCGCCTTGGTATTTGGTAGCATTTGGTATGATTGGCTCATCGCTTTCGGGTGTAACTTTTATTTCGGTTCCGGGAAAAGTTGAAGCTTCACAATTTGCTTATTTTCAAATTGTCTTGGGTTATATATTAGGTTATTTGGTTATTGGCACAATATTACTTCCTTTATACTACAAATTAAACTTAACCACTATTTACACTTATTTAAAGGAACGTTTTGGCAACTATTCGTATAAAACGGGTGCTTGGTTTTTTTTAATTTCTAGAACTGTTGGTTCTAATTTACGCTTACTTTTAGTAGCAAATGTTTTGCAAATTTTAGTGTTTGATCCACTTGGCATTCCTTTTTGGGTTACCGTTTCGGCTACTATTTTTCTTATTTGGCTTTACACCTTTAAAACGGGTATTAAAACCATTATTTGGACCGATACTTTGCAAACGCTTTTTATGCTTATTGCAGTTGGAATTTGTATTTATGTAGTTTCGGTAGATTTAGGATTAAATATTTCTAATTTTTCAAATTATATAGCCGAAAGCAAATTTTCAAAAATTATATTTTTAGACAATGTTAGTTCGCCTCGTTACTTTTGGAAACAGTTTTTTGCAGGTGCTTTTATTGCAATTGTTATGACAGGATTAGACCAAGATATGATGCAGAAAAACTTAACCTGCCGAAGTTTAAAAGATGCGCAAAAAAATATGTTTTGGTTTACTATAGTACTTACAATTGTTAATTTCTTTTTCTTAATTATGGGCTTGTTGTTTACCGAGTATGCTATAAAAAATGGCATTGATGCTCATGGCGATAACTTATTCCCTATTTTAGCCAATAACCATTTAGGTATTATTGTAGCTTTTAGTTTTATTTTAGGATTAATTGCTGCCGCATACTCTAGTGCCGACAGTGCTTTAACATCGTTAACTACTAGTTTTTGCGTTGATATTTTAGATATTGAAACAAAACATACCGAAAGAGAACAAGTAAAAATTAGAAAACGTGTTCACTTTTATTTTGTAATTGTTTCTATCTTAGTAATTCTATTTTTTAAATATGGTTTTTCCGATAAAAGTATAATTGATAAAGTATTAAAATATGCCGGATTTACCTATGGACCACTTTTAGGACTTTTTGCTTTTGGATTGTTTACCAAATGGCGTATTAAAGATAAATTAAGTCCTTTTATTGCAATTGCAGCTGTTGTTGTTTCATTAGTATTAAATAGTAACAGTAAAACTTGGTTTGGGTTTGAATTTGGTTTCGAAATATTAATTGTAAACGGACTACTTACATTTATAGGCTTAATATTGATTCGTAGCCAACAAAACTAAAGTACATGCAACTTCAACTTCTATGTTATTTTCTTTTAAAATACTATAAAATTCTGGGTTTTCGGTTCCAGGGTTGAAAATTACCCGACGTGGTTGAAGGGAAATAATATACTCGTAATACTCTTTTTGGCGTTCTGGATTAAGGTACAGTGTAACCGTATCGATTCCTAAAAAATGTATTTTTTCTGTTTCTATAGGAACATCGAGTGCCATACCTTTTTTGGCACCAATTGCTACAACTTGATGGCTTTTTCCTACTAAATTGTGAATAGCTTTGTAGGCATATCTATCTTTATTAGTTGTTGCCCCTAATACTAGTGTTTTCATCTGCTTATATTTTTTATAAAGTTAACAAAAATATCTACGCATATAACTATAAAATAACGCAATTTTAATACGGTTAAAAGTATTGAATTTCTACCTTTGCAAAAAAAACAATGCTAACATTATTTATTTACATTTTTGCTGCTTTATTTTCGGTAATTAATCCACTTGGGGCAGTTCCTATTTTTGTAGGATTAACACAAGACGATTCCAAAGCTGAACGCAATAGAATTTCGTTATGGACTGCCATTAATGTATTTATTATTTTAATGATTTCGTATTTTATTGGCGAGTATGTTTTAAATTTTTTTGGGATTAGTATTGATGCACTCCGTATTGCGGGCGGATTAATTATTGTAAACTCTGGTTTTGCTTTGCTTACAGGAAATTTTAGCAAACGCCGTGGCGTAAACAAAAAAGTGGCCGACGATGCTATGCACCGAAACGATATTGCCCTTTCGCCTTTAGCTATTCCTATGCTTGCTGGGCCAGGTTCTATATCGCTTTTAATTGCTTTGTACCAAGAGCATCCTGATTTTTCTCAAAAAGCTATTTGTTGTTTGGCTATTTTAACCGTTGCTTTAAGCATATTTTTAATTTTAAAAAGTGCTCATTATTTATCAAAAATACTAGGTGCATCAGGCATTGTAGCTATTTCTAGAATTATTGGTTTTATTGTAATTGCTATCGGCATACAATATATAATAAGTGCAATTGTTAATGTTTTAAAGTTTCAGTTGTAAAATAAAAAATTACGCTTTTGGTAAGAAAACTTCTGCCATCATACAGCGCGCGCTTCCACCACCGCAAGCTTCTATAATATCTAAACTGGCATACAGAATTTTGCAATGTTTTTCAATTTTTAAAATTTGTTCTTTTGTTAAACTTTGATAAGCCGCATTGCTCATTACTAAAAATAATTCGTCGTTAGCACCACGAACCTGTAGCATGTTTCCTGCAAAGTTATTAACTTGATTTTCCGTAATTAAAATAATTTCTTTGCCGTTTTCTCTTAAATTATTTAATACCATTTTACGTTCGGCTTTGTCGTCAATGCAATCGGCACAAATTACTGCAAACGTTTCGGCAATACACATCATTACATTAGTATGATAAATATGTTTTCTTTCTCCATTTACAGTTTGAAAAGCTTCAAAAATAATAGGTGTATATTCAAAATCTTCGCAAAATTCTATAAACAATTCTTCATCGGCTCTTGGAGAAAGTGCACAATAGGCTTTTTCGTTTTCTCTATCAAGAATAATACTTCCTGTTCCTTCAAGAAAAATATTATCTTCTTCGGCAGAGGTATAATCCATAATATCATTTACTTGGAAACCTTTTTCTTCCAGAATATCTAAAACATCTTCTCTACGTTCTAAACGACGATTTTCGGCAAACATTGGATACAAAACTACATCGCCACTTTCGTGAAACGAAATCCAATTGTTTGGAAAAACACTATCGGGTGTGTCGGGTTCTAAAGTATCATCAACTACTATTACATTAATTCCAACACTACGCAATTTTTCTACATATGCATCAAATTCGGCTTGTGCTTTTGTATTTACAGTGGCTGGTAATAAATCGTCTAAAACTTTTTGGTAATAATTGTTAACGGCTGTTTGTTCGTTCATACGGAAAGCTACCGGACGAATCATTAATATGGTATTGGTGGTTTGGTTCATTTTTTATGTTTTTTAGTTTAACTTCGTTCAGTCGCTTTGCTCCAGTCAAGTTTTCTTAGTTTCAAGTTCTTATTTTTAACATGAAAATTAGAATCTGAAACATTTTTTTAATCACGAATTAAAGGTAGAGTTGAACAACGTAAAAGTCCTTCTTGTTTGGCTATTTCGGCATACGGAATTTCTTCTACTGTAAATCCGTTTTGGCGAAGCCAATTATTTAATCGGGTAAAATTCTTTTCGGAAACCACTACGTCTGGCGCAATTGAAAATACATTAGAATTCATGTGGTACATTTCTTCTCTTTCGATGTGAAACAAATTTTCCTTTCCAAATAAATTAACTAAATACATATAATCGGCTTCTTCACGGAAACCACTTTTGTAAATAATTCCTTTATTGGTACCAACAGGTTGAAAACAACAATCGAGATGTAGCGCATTATCGCGTGGTTCAATTTTAGATTTTACCAAATCGAATTCTTTTACAATTTTATGAGGGAACAAATCTTTTATATACTGAACGCCTTGCATGTTGGTTCGGGCTGTTAAATAATCTTTATAATCTGAGCCTTTGTAAGTTCCTATAAAAATATAGTCGTTCCAAAGCATAACATCACCACCTTCTATGTGTACTTCTTCTGGTGGACGCACCACTTTTTTAGTATCTATCTTATCAATTACATATTGAATAGCGTCGAGCTCTCTTTCTCTATCGGGTAAAATATTAGCCTTTATAAAAATGTCGTCAATAACAAAACCTATATCGCGAGAAAAGATTTGATTATAATTTTCAATCACTTCCGGACGAAAAACTTCTACATCATATTTTTGAAATATTTTATTAAAACTTTCCATTTCTGCCACCATATCTTTTTCTATTGGATAGGTGCCAGCTTTTATATGTTCTAACGATTTTGGGTCGTAAGCTTCTTCTATTGTAGGTGTAGGGCCATTACTTTTTGCTATTCCTAATACTACAGCTCGTAATCTTGAAGTTTCGTTTTTTACATTTAATTGCAACATAATTTTTGGTTTTGACAAAGATAGAAAAACCTAAACGGATTTTTATATTTTGTTAAAACTAAAAACGCCACTTAATAAGTGGCGTTTTTAGTTTTAATCTTTATTAAATTATCGTTTCAAAGAAAAATGAGCTTTAAATTCTTTAGCCACGTTGTTTTCTGTATATTCTAACGAGAACCAATAATCGGTAGATGGCATTAGTTGTCCGTTAAATGTTCCGTCCCAACCTAGCGAATCGTCGGTAGCGCTTAGTTGTTTTAGTAACTTGCCATAACGGTCAAAAATATACAGTTTTGCCTCGGGCTGGTTTAATCCAGCTATATTCCAAGTATCGTTGTAACCATCGCCATTGGGTGTAAAACTTAGGATAATCTATAACGCGAACCGTAGTTTCTAAAAACGTACAACCTTGCGTGTCTATTACCGTTATGGTGTGGTCGCCTGTGCTTACATTGGTAAACACATTACTATCTTGATACCCACTATCATCTAATTGGTATTGTAATGTACCTGATCCGCCTGAAACATTTACTACAACCGTAGCATTATCTGAAAATAATCGGTAACCGTTGCTGTTACAATAGTAGCTGGTGTTGTTTCGTTTACAACTGCTGTTCGATACGCCCGCAGGTTGTGTCTAAATTGGTTACTAAAACATAATAACTACCCGTTGTAAGCTACCTCTAACTGTGGAACCGTAGTTATAGCTACTACTGCATCGTTTGCATCGTACCAAACAAACTCATAATTGCCTGTACTGGGTAATTACCTGTAGCTTGTAACCAATATGTTTGGAACACATTGCCTAAATCGTCTATACACAACGAACCATCTTCTATTGTAGGGCTTGGAATAGGGTTTACATAAACCGTAAAATCTTCATATTCGCCTCTACAGCCCGATGGCGAAACTGTCCAAATTCTATACCATAACCTTGTGAGTCGCCATTTACCGATAATGGCCATCGGGAATTACAAACGGAGGCGGCGACTTAAACTACCATCTGAATATCCGCTTACATTGTTACTTGCATCTATAACAAACCACTTCTACCCTGTATTGGCTACTACTTGGAAAATCTAATTGAATGTCAAACACATCAGCTAAACTAGTTTCGCTACAAATTGTATAAACAGATGGAATAACAGAACCTGGAATAGGATTAACCGTTACGCTATCACTATCCTCTGGTAAACCTACACATGAACCTATTTGTGGCGTAAAGCTTACATAAAAATCTCCTGCAGTATTGTTTGTACTAGCAACTGTTAAGGTAACTATTCCAGTAGTAGTGGTTCCACTAGTAATACCATCTACAACACTAACGCCGTTTAATACCGCTGTCCAGTTATACGTTATACCACTCGGGTCGCCCGAAACCGTAAAAGTAACCGATTCGCCCGAACAAACAGATGCCGTACCTGGTGTAATTGTTATATCTGTTATAACAGGCACTGGGTTAACATAAACTATAATAGTTTCAGGTGAGCCTGAACAATTACCTCCCGTTAAAATTGGTAAAATCGAAAAAGTAATAGAACCTTGTTGTAACGGATCTGTTAAAGTAGCTATTTGATTAATATCTGTCTCATTCCCGCTTGTAAAACCACCATAAGTAACATTCGTTAAAGTGGCTTGCCACTGAAAACCTGTAGCGTTGTTCATGTTTACCAAAATATTTGCCAAATCACCATCGCATATAGCATCATAATCTATTGATGTAATGGCGGGAATACCTTCTATCTCTAAAACCGTTGAAACGAAAGGATTAACACAAGGCGAATTGTCAGGCAAAGTATAACTTACAGTATAAATTCCAACTAAACTAGCTGTAGTATTAATTTCTCCAGTTATAGAATCAATAGCTAAACCAGAAGGCGAAGCACTAAAAACACCTCCTGTATCTCCTGAAAAGTTAACCGATACATTTCCATAATCTTGACAATAACTTGGATTATCATAATTTATAGAAGCTGACATGTATGTAACCTCTACAGTAGTAGATATGTTTAGTATTGTATTACAAGATCCTAAAACAATATTTGATAATGCTATTGTTTGATCAGAAAGAGCTGCGTTCAAAGTTAAGACTGCATTTCCAGATGAGTTTAATACAATTGTTTGGGTAGCTCCTCCATTTTCTGAATAATATACAGTAGCTCCCGATGTTCCACTTATATAAAATATAGCATCACTTCCTTCGCAAATAGGCGTATTACTTGTGATACTTGTAAATATTGGAGATGCCAACATCGCAGCATTGCTGAAACTTAAAGATGAACCCGATGTACAACTGCCATTGCTTGCTGTTACGGTGTAACTTGTACCAATAACCATTCCGCTGATTACACCGCCTGCGCCAACACTCGTGCCATCGTTTGGTGTAAAAGCATACGTGAGCATTGGGTCATAATTATTTATCATGCTACTGCCGTTTGCACTACAGCTTGGTGGTGTGGTGGTTATCGTAGGAACGTCTGGCGTTGTTAACATCGCAGCATTGCTGAAACTTAATGATGAACCCGATGTACAACTGCCATTGCTTGCTGTTACCGTGTAACTTGTGCCAATAACCATTCCGCTAATTACACCGCCTGCACCAACACTCGTACCATCATTTGGCATAAAGGAATACGTGAACATTGGGTCGTAATTGCTTATCGTACTACTGCCTTCTGCACTACAACTTGGTGGTGTGGTGCTTATGGTTGGAACGTCTGGAGTTGTTAACATCGCAGCATTGCTGAAACTTAATGATGAACCCGATGTACAACTGCCATTGCTTGCTGTTACCGTGTAACTTGTGCCAATAAATCATTCCGCTATTACACCGCCTGCACCAACACTCTCGTACCATCATTTGGCATAAAGGCATACGTGAACATTGGGTCGTAATTGCTTATCGTACTACTGCCTTCTGCACTACAACTTGGTGGTGTGGTGCTTATGGTTGGAACGTCTGGAGTTGTTAACATCGCAGCGTTGCTGAAACTTAATGATGAACCCGATGTACAACTGCCATTGCTTGCTGTTACCGTGTAACTTGTGCCAATAACCATTCCGCTAATTACACCGCCTGCGCCAACACTCGTACCATCGTTTGGTGTAAACGCATACGTGAACATTGAGTCGTAATTGCTTATCGTACTACTGCCTTCTGCACTACAACTTGGTGGTGTGGTGCTTATGGTTGGAACGTCTGGAGTTGTGCAACATCGCAGCGTTGCTGAAACTTAATGATGAACGCTGATGTACAACTGCCATTGCTTGCTGTTACCGTGTAACTTGTGCCAATAACCATTCCGCTAATTACACCGCCTGCACCAACACTCGTACCATCATTTGGCATAAAGGCATACGTGAACATTGGGTCGTAATTGCTTATCGTACTACTGCCATCTGCACTACAACTTGGTGGTGTGGTGCTTATGGTTGGAACGTCTGGAGTTGTTAACATCGCAGCATTGGGCTGAAACTTAATGATGAACCCGATGTACAACTGCCATTGCTTGCTGTTACTGTGGAACTTGTGCCAATAACCATTCCGCTAATTACACCGCTCGCACCAACACTGTACCATCATTTGGCATAAAGGCATACGTGAACATTGGATCGTAATTGCTTATTGTACTACTGCCATCTGCACTACAACTTGTGGTGTGGTGCTTATCGTAGAACGTCTGGAGTTGTTAACATCGCAGCGTTGCTGAAACTTAATGATGAACCTGATGTACAACTGCCATTGCTTGCTGTTACCGTGTAACTTGTGCCAACAACCATCCCGCTAATTACACCGCCTGCACCAACACTCGTACCATCATTTGGCATAAAGGAATACGTGAACATTGGGTCGTAATTGCTTATCGTACTACTGCCATCTGCACTACAACTTGGTGGTGTGGTGCTTATGGTTGGAACGTCTGGAGTTGTTAACATCGCAGCATTGCTGAAACTTAATGATGAACCCGATGTACAACTGCCATTGCTTGCTGTTACCGTGTAACTTGTGCCAATAACCATTCCGCTAATTACACCGCCTGCACCAACACTCGTACCATCATTTGGCATAAAGGCATACGTGAACATTGGGTCGTAATTGCTTATCGTACTACTGCCATCTGCACTACAACTTGGTGGTGTGGTGCTTATGGTTGGAACGTCTGGAGTTGTTAACATCGCAGCATTGCTGAAACTTAATGATGAACCCGATGTACAACTGCCATTGCTTGCTGTTACCGTGTAACTTGTGCCAATAACCATTCCGCTAATTACACCGCCTGCACCAACACTCGTACCATCATTTGGCATAAAGGCATACGTGAACATTGGATCGTAATTGCTTATTGTACTACTGCCATCTGCACTACAACTTGGTGGTGTGGTGCTTATCGTAGGAACGTCTGGAGTTGTTAACATCGCAGCATTGCTGAAACTTAATGATGAACCCGATGTACAACTGCCATTGCTTGCTGTTACCGTGTAACTTGTGCCAATAACCATTCCGCTAATTACACCGCCTGCACCAACACTCGTACCATCATTTGGCATAAAGGAATACGTGAACATTGGGTCGTAATTGTCTTTATCGTACTACTGCCATCTGCACTACAACTTGGTGGTGTGGTGCTGGCGGTTGGAACGTCTGGAGTTGTTAACATCGCAGCATTGTTGAAACTTAATGATGAACCCGATGTACAACTGCCATTGCTTGCTGTTACCGTGTAACTTGTGCTGCTGAACGGTCTGGCTAATTACACCGCCTGCACCAACACTCGTACCATCATTTGGCATAAAGGAATACGTGAACATTGGGTCGTAATTGCTTATCGTACTACTGCCATCTGCACTACAACTTGGTGGTGTGGTGCTTATCGTAGGAACGTCTGGAGTTGTTAACATCGCAGCATTGCTGAAACTTAAAGATGAACCCGATGTACAACTGCCATTGCTTGCTGTTACCGTGTAACTTGTGCCAATAACCATTCCGCTAATTACACCGCCTGCACCAACACTCGTACCATCATTTGGCATAAAGGCATACGTGAACATTGGGTCGTAATTGCTTATCGTACTACTGCCATCTGCACTACAACTTGGTGGTGTGGTGCTTATCGTAGGAACTGGTATTGCTCCAATAGTAATATCCATTGTCGTAGCTGTTGCACATTGACCAGAATTAGGTGTAAAATTGTAAGTAGTAGTTCCTGAAGATGATGTATCAATTGTGGCAGGAGACCATGTTCCTGAAATACTATTATTTGAAGAGCTAGGTAATGATGAAGGAATAGCATTTTGACAAAATGGTCCTAGCTGAGTAAACATTGGAACTGTTTGAGTATTTATAGTTATTGTACCATTTTCAGTCAAATTAGTTACACAACCAACAGTAGTCACGGCATAACTAAAAACTCCTGTTACAGAAGGTGTTCCACTTATTGTTACAAAATTACCACTTGTAGAATAGCTTACCCCTGTTGGTAGGCCTGTTATAGTAACACCTGTTGCATCACCTCCGAATTCATACACTATATTTGTTATTGCATCTCCTTCACAAATTGTTTGAGAAGTATTTCCTGAATCTAAAGTTAAAAGACAGCTACAACTAACATTAACCGTTACATCTTGAGTAAACTCACAACCATATTCATCTGTTGCTGTTAATGTATAAGTATATGTACCAGTTGTATTAAATGGCCCTACCGTTGGCGAATTTGTCATTTGAGTACCCACGCAAGAAGAACAAGATATAGGCCCTGGGTCTGTTACAGAAGTAGAAGAAGTTGTTTGAGTTGGTAATGCCGGTGCTGAACCTGAAGCACTCCATTGCAAAGCTACAACGTCTGGAGATTCATAATCGATAGTTCCATAGCATGATGTAGGAAATGATAATGACCATCCACTAATAAAACCATCGTCCCAAGTTAAATTATCTCTAATTTGTAGTGTCCAAACACCATTTAAAGCAGCACCATTTAAAGCCGTAAAAGGATTTGTAGAATTATAGGTTTGTGCAATATAATTACCTCCAGTTTCGCAAGCACCAGAATATGTTGCACAAGTACTTGTTGTTGTAGTGGTTACTCCTGCAGCAGTCCAAGCAACACCCCCAGAATTAACCACCGTATAATGAGCTGTACAACCTGGAACACCATTATCTGCACCATTGGAACATGTTCCAAAATTATTACCTCCGCCGTGTTGGTTAAAAACCATAACCGATTGTCCTGTTGGTGCTATTAGTGTAATCTGTAAATCTCCAGAAAAGGAATGCTCCAAATCAAATGTTAAGGTTGGGTAACAACCCGATGTCATTGTAGCTCCTGAAGGGAAATACCCATTAAAATCTAGAGTAGAAGAATAATTAACGCCAGAGCCATCGGGTAAAGAAACTGTACCACCTGCATAAGCTGGCGCAGGCTCAATTATAGCTTGTGAGGTTGCTACACCTGTTAAAGTAGCAGAATCGCCACAACCAATATTTAATGTTGAAGAAGTACCTGTAAAACTAATATCTGGTAAAACTTTTATGGCTTGGGTCATAGAATTTGTACTACTACAACCTACAGGATTATCATCATATACCGTTAAATATACATTATAAATTCCAGAAGTTGGAAAAGTATGCGTTGTAGTAGCTGAAGTAGTTGTGGTAGTTGTTCCGTCGCCCCAATCCCATTCATAAGATGAAATAGTATTTCCTACTGGAGAATACGAAGGCGAAGCATCAAAAGAAACCGTAGTATTTCCTGGGTTTTCGGCATTTGGAGAACAAATATATACCGTAGATGTGTCGTTTAGTTGTGCTATAGGAGGCGTACACGGTTCTATACAAGAAATAGTAGCCGACCAACCGCTATATGTAACGCTACTATCTGACTCAAAATGAAACGATATACATCCGTCTGGGCTATTTGATACTAATGTAAAAGGAGTAGTTAAACTGCCTGTTAATACATCTGACGGTGTTCCTGTAGCAGAATTGCCTTGAAAAACTTCTAAAACATCATAGCTCTCTTCTGTATTAAATTGAGTAAATGTTAACATTATTGCTGTGCCTGGTGTAGAAGGACAAAAAGTAATGGTACTATTTTGATTACTACTGTAAACACCGTTATTACCATTATCTTTAAACGTACCCGAACATGTACTAGTTGTACCATTAGCTCCGTTAGACATAGTGTAATTTTGTGCGTAACTTATATATCCAAAAAATAAAATTATTAAGTAGTAGGTGTATTTTTTTTTCATAAACATATTATTTTAATACCGAAATAGTAGTAGCTAGTTTTTTATCGAAAGCATAAATATACCACAACTCATTTGTTGTATAAATATTTTTTACCTTTTGAGAAAGCGAATTAATAAAAGCCTTACCGCTTTGAATGTAATTATAATAGTCTGGTAATTCAGATTTTAAATTTTCTAATTCTACGTCTGATAGGTTCTTTAAAAAAAGCAAATCATCTTGCGAATAAAACACTTCATTTTTATTATTTTCATCTATTTTGTAAGACAAATCGATAATTTCCTTTTTAGGATGTATTTTATAACCAGGTGGCAAATTGTATTCTTTACTATTTTGAGCTATTAAATTTACTGAAGTAAATAGTAAAAAAATAATTCCACACAAAAAAAGTGTTTTCGTTTTCATTAGTATAGATTTTAGGTTATTTGTATAATATTATTTTTCGAATGTAATAAATAAAAATTATATTTTAAATACTTAACAACAAAATAACACATTTTTATAGTAATTTTCTATACATACAAACATTTTTTGATTAAAAAACTCAAAATTACTGTTACAACATTATTATTTATTCATAATTTTAACAAAAATAATTTCAATTATTGCGCAATTTTATAAGATAAAATGACCAACCGTTCTTATTTTTTTATACTTTTGGCAAAATTTAAAAATTATGGGAGTATCTAACTTTTTTAACAATTTGTTTGGCAAAGCCAAAAAAATAGCAAACGAAGCTTCGGAAGAAGTAAGCGAATTTGCAGATAAAGCAATGGACAAAGCAGAAGAATTAGCTGCTGATGTAAAAGAAAAAACAAGCGAATTTTCCGAAACTGTTTCTCAAAAAGTAGAAGAAATGAAACTTTCGGAAAAATTTGAAGAAGCTAAAGCTTCGGCAAAAGAAAAATTGGACCAAGCGCAAGATTGGGTTGAAGAAAAAGCCGATCAAGCTAAAGAAGTTTCTGCTGATTTGATGGAGCAAGCAGAAGACAAATGGAATGATTTAACTTCGGAAGAAACAACAGCAGAAAATAAAAAACCTGAAAACGAATCGTAATAAAAAATCCGCTTAATGCGGATTTTTAATCATTATCTATTACTGATTTCGTTAAATTGTCGAAGTGTATGCCCTGTATACACTTGTCGTGGACGGCCAATTGGCTCCCCATTTAATCGCATTTCTTTCCATTGTGCAATCCAACCTGGTAAACGACCAATAGCAAATAAAACCGTAAACATTTCTACAGGAATTCCCATAGCACGGTAAATAATTCCAGAGTAAAAATCTACGTTTGGATATAAATTTCTTGATTTAAAATACTCGTCTTCTAAGGCAACTTTTTCTAACTGCTTCGCAATATCTAAAAGTGGATCATCAACTCCTAGAGCATTTAAAACATCATCGGCTGCTTTTTTAATAATAGTTGCTCTTGGATCGAAGTTTTTATAAACACGATGACCAAAGCCCATTAATCGGAACGAATCGTCTTTATCTTTAGCTTTCAAAACATATTTAGCCACATCGCCACCATTATCGTGAATTTCTTGTAGCATTTCTAAAACCGCTTGGTTAGCGCCACCGTGTAGTGGCCCCCAAAGTGCTGAAACTCCTGCAGAAATTGAAGCAAATAAACCTGCGTGTGAAGAGCCTACAATTCGTACCGTTGATGTAGAACAATTTTGCTCATGATCTGCATGAAGTATAAACAATTTATCTAATGCTTCTACTACTCTTGCGTCGGCTTTGTAAGAACCTGTTGGCAATTCAAACATTAAACGCATAAAATTTTCTACATATCCTTTAGAATTATCATAGTAATTCATTGGATACCCCATGCGTTTTCTGTATGTCCACGTTGCAATAACTAAGAACTTTGCCATAGTTTTACAAACTGCATCATACATTTCTTTTTCATTATCAACATTAACCGATTTTGGATTAAATGCTGTTAATGCACTTGTTAACGACGCTAAAACACCCATAGGATGAGCTGTTTTAGGAAAACCATCAATGATGTTTTTCATTTCTTCATTAACCAATGTATGTTTTCGTATATCATTTTCAAATTTTTCTAACTGCGATGCTGTAGGCAATTCTCCAAAAACTAAAAGATAAGAAACTTCAAGAAAATTTGCTTTTTCGGCTAAATCTTCAATGGCATATCCGCGGTAACGTAATATTCCTTCTTCTCCATCTAAAAAAGTAATTTCACTTGTACAAGAACCTGTATTTTTATATCCAGGATCAATTGTAATGGCTCCAGTTGCTCCACGCAATTTTGCCACATCAATAGCTACTTCATTTTCGGTTCCTACTATTACAGGAAATTCATATTTAGTGCCATCTAATTCTAATATTGCAGTTTTTGACATATATTTTTTATATTTTATTTAATGAAACGTTGCGAAGTTACTAAATATTTATCGATTTTTAAAGAAACAGGCGTTAATTTATACTTAATAATTAACCATAAAAAAACCCAACTAATTAAAGTTGGGTTTTATTTTAAATTGTGTTTTATTACTTTACTTTAAAAGCTTTTTCTTGAGGAAAATAAGCAACTTCGCCTAATTCTTCTTCGATACGTAATAACTGGTTGTATTTTGCCATACGATCAGAACGTGAAGCCGAACCTGTTTTAATTTGTCCGCAATTTAGAGCTACAGCTAAATCGGCAATGGTATTATCTTCGGTTTCTCCAGAACGATGGCTCATTACTGAAGTATAACCTGCATTATGTGCCATATTTACAGCTGCAATAGTTTCCGACAATGTACCTATTTGATTTACCTTAATTAATATTGAATTGGCAATTCCTTCTTTAATACCGCGAGATAAACGTTCAACATTGGTTACAAATAAATCATCGCCAACTAATTGTACTTTGTTTCCTATTTTATCGGTTAGCATTTTCCAACCTTCCCAGTCATTTTCATCCATACCATCTTCAATAGAAACAATTGGATATTTTTGAGTCAATTCGGCTAAATATTCTGCCTGTTCAGCGGAAGTTCTAACTTTTCCTTTATCGCCTTCAAATTTCGTATAATCGTATTTTCCATCAACATAAAATTCGGCAGAAGCACAATCTAAAGCAATTTTAACATCGTCGCCAAAAGTATAACCTGCTTTTTCAACAGCTAATTTAATTGAATCTAGTGCATCTTCTGTTCCGCCTGCTAAAGTTGGAGCAAAACCACCTTCGTCACCTACTGCTGTGCTTAAATTACGATCGTGTAATACTTTTTTAAGGTTATGAAAAATTTCGGTTCCCATTTGCATGGCATGCGTAAAGTTTTTAGCTTTAACAGGCATAATCATAAATTCTTGAAATGCAATTGGCGCATCAGAGTGTGAACCTCCGTTGATAATGTTCATCATTGGAACAGGTAAAGTGTTACCCGAAACACCACCTACATAGCGATACAATGGCATTCCTAATTCGTTAGCTGCCGCTTTTGCTACTGCCAAAGAAACACCTAAAATAGCATTAGCTCCTAATTTTGATTTATTTGGAGTACCATCTAATTCAATCATTGCTTTGTCAATAGCGTTTTGTTCAAAAACAGACATTCCAACAATTTCTGCTGCAATAGTAGTATTTACATTTTCTACGGCTTTTAACACGCCTTTACCCATATAGTTTTTACCACCATCGCGTAATTCAACCGCTTCGTGTTCGCCAGTAGAAGCACCGCTTGGCACAGCAGCTCTACCCAAAACTCCATTTTCAGTAATTACATCAACTTCAACTGTTGGGTTTCCTCTTGAATCTAATATTTGACGTGCGTGAATTTTAATAATGATACTCATATTTTACTATTTTAAATTATAATTTTTTAAAAACCTTCAAAAAAAGTTGTACAAATTTATTAAATCTATAAATTATTTTATGGAATTGACATAAAAACTTATTGACGATAACGTTTTAGTTTTTAGCTGTTTTTATGTTTTGAATGAATTGATCGAACAAATAAGACGAATCGTGTGGACCAGGACTTGCTTCGGGATGATATTGCACAGAAAAACAATTTTTAGATTTCATTCGCATTCCTGCAACTGTACCATCATTTAAATGCACATGCGTTAATTCAAAATCGGGATGGTTTTCTAAGGCTTCTTTAGAAACTGCAAAACCGTGATTTTGTGAAGTAATTTCGCCTTTACCATTGATTAAATTTTTAACTGGATGATTAATGCCCCGATGTCCGTTGAACATTTTATATGTTGGAATGCCATTTGCTAAAGCTAAAACTTGATGCCCCAAACAAATACCAAAAACTGGTTTATTATCAGTTAAAATATCGCGAGCTACTTGTTGTGCTGAAATTAATGGAGCAGGATCGCCAGGACCATTTGATAAAAAATAACCATCGGGATTAAAGCTTTGTAAATCGTTATATGTTGCATTATAAGGAAATACTTTTATATAGCAATCGCGTGCAGCAAGATTACGTAGTATATTGGTTTTGATACCCAAATCTAATGCTGCAATTTTATAGGTTGCATTTTCATTTCCATAATAGTATGGCTCTTTAGTAGAAACTTGTGATGCTAGTTCAAGACCATTCATATCAGGAACTTGATTGAGTTTTTCTTTTAGTTGTTCGATAGGTGTGCCATCGGTACAAATAACAGCATTCATTGCTCCATTATCGCGAATGTAACTTACTAAAGCACGTGTATCAACATCAGAAACTACGATAAGATTTTGTTTTTGAAAATAATCAAATAAACTTTCTTCGGAATTAGAGCGCGAATAATTGAAGCTAAAGTTTTTACAAATTAACCCCGAAATTTTCATTCCATCAGATTCAACTTCGTTAGGATTTACACCGTAATTGCCAATGTGTGCATTGGTTGTAACCATAATTTGTCCGAAATAAGATGGATCGGTAAAAATTTCTTGGTAACCTGTTGTTCCGGTGTTAAAAGCTACTTCTCCAAAGGTTGTACCTGAGATTCCGATGGATTTTCCGTGAAAAATTGTACCATCTTTTAGTACTAAAACGGCAGGTTGACGGTTTGTGTATTTCATAGTGTGTTGTTGTTTTTGCAAATTTATAAATTAGGTTTTAGTATTGCGTGATTCTGGATTAGTTTTTTATTAGAACGTGAAGTATAGCCGTGATGGTAGCAAAGTACCGCGTACTGCGAACAGCACGACAAAAATTGAGTGTTAACTATATATGTGCTTCAAATAGTAGTTAGTTATAACTCATAAAAAAAAGGATAAACTAAATAGTTTATCCTTTTTTATGTTGAATATTATAGTTTCATAATTATTCGGTTGCTTCGGTGTTTTCTGAAGTTTCAGCGGCTGGTGCTTCTGGAGCAGCAGTTTCTGCTGATTTTTTACTTCTACTACGACGTGTAGATTTTTTAACTTCTTTTTTACCGCCGCCATAGATTTCGTTAAAATCTACTAGTTCTATCATTGCCATATCGGCGTTATCACCAAGACGATTTCCTAATTTGATGATACGTGTGTATCCGCCTGGACGATCGCCTACTTTAGCAGCAACTTCTCTAAATAGCTCGGTAACAGCATATTTGTTACGTAAGTATGAGAAAACAATACGACGGTTGTGCGTAGTATCTTCTTTAGATTTTGTTACTAATGGCTCT
>NZ_JAWKMX010000019.1:0-49991 GCF_041392005.1 Flavobacterium sp. | reverse complement strand
GGCGAATTAATGAATGTTGCTATTAAAAACATGCTTGCCGATTTAGATCCGTACACTGTTTTTTTTAACGAACAAGATGTTGTAAAATTTAAAATAAACAACACGGGCGAATATACCGGAATAGGCGCAATGATTCAGCGCAAAAATGGTCGTATGTTTCTAAAAGAAATATACAAAGGTTTTGCCGCAGATAAAGCTGGTTTAAAAGCAGGCGACGAAATAATACAAATAGACGATGTTAGTTTAAAAGATTATAAAGAAGATGCTTCAGAACTATTGCGCGGTGCTAAAAATGCTGCCGTAACATTGCAATACCTTAGACAAGGAAAAAAGAATACCGTACAAGTAATTTTAAATGAAGTAGAAATAAAAGCCGTTCCTTTTTACCAAATGGTAAACACCAATACAGGCTATATTGTACTATCAAAATTTACAGAAACCGCAAGTAAAGAAGTGAAATCGGCTATAATCGATTTAAAAGGAAAAGGTGCTACAAAACTTATTTTAGATTTAAGAGGAAATCCTGGTGGGTTATTACACGAAGCGGTAAATATTTGTAATTTATTTGTGCCTAAAGGCGAAGTTATTGTAACTACAAAATCTAAAAACGAAAAATACAACCAAACTTATCTTACCAAAAATCAACCTTTAGATTTAGAGATTCCGCTAACCATAATTGTTAATGGAAAAAGTGCTTCGGCTTCTGAAATAGTATCAGGAGCACTTCAAGATTTAGATAGAGCCGTAATTATAGGTAGTAGAAGTTTCGGAAAAGGGTTAGTACAACGACCGCTTAATCTTTCTTACGGAACACAAGTAAAAGTTACTATTTCGCGCTATTATACGCCTTCTGGAAGATGTATTCAGGCCTTAGATTATTCTAAAAAAGACGAAAACGGAAAAGCCATAAAAAAATCGCAAGAAGAATTTAATGCTTTTACCACAAAAAAAGGAAGAACCGTTTACGATGGCGGAGGCATTCAACCCGATATTGAAATTAACGCGTCGAAAACAAGTGCCATTACAAACGCATTGATAAAAAACGACGCTATTTTCGATTTTGCAACCAAACTATATTACGAAAAACCAACTACCGAAACGGTAAACGAAGCCGATTTTGAAGCGTTTAAAACTTTTGTAAAAAACGATGCGTATAAACTTGATACCGAAACCGAAAAAGCAATGGAAAATTTGCTAGAAAAAGCCGAAAAAGAAAAAATAAATACCGTTATCGCCTCGCAATATAATGCGTTAATGCAAGCTATTAAAAATAGCGAAGAAGCTGAAATTTCTACCTATAAAAACGAAATTATTAAACAAATTGAAGAAGAGTTAATTATTCGTAATCGTTACCGCGAAGGGCTTTACCAATCGTATGTTAACGATAATGCCGAAATTAAAAAAGCAATCGCTATACTAAATAATACTGTAGAATATAATACTATTTTAAACAAATAAATGCGCTTTAATATTTTATTATTATCGCTTTTTTTTTCTATTTGGGCATTTGCCCAAGAAGAAGAGGTATATTCTATTTATTTTGATTTCGATAAATATAATTTAAAACCCGAACAAGCAGAAGGTGTAGTGGCGTTTATTCAAAAACTAGATACAACAAAAGTAGAAACAATTGAAATTTTTGGGTATTGCGACGACAGAGGAAAAGACGAATACAACTATACCCTTTCTACAAACAGGGCCAATACCGTAAAAAACAAACTCCTTGAAAAAGGTATAAAAAACAAAATTATAATTACTCTTGAAGGCAAAGGACGTGTTTTAATAGACGAAGACTTGTTAGATAACGTGCCCGAAGTTCGATCTAAAAACAGGAGAGTCGATGTAGTTATAAATTATAAACCCGCTGTGGTTAACGATTTAAAGATTCCTGGTGTTTACAACAAAATTCCTAAAGAACCTGTTGTGGGCGACCGCATTTATTTAGAAAAAATACAGTTTGATAGGGGCAGTAGCAAACTTAACATAAAAGCTAAAAAAGAGCTCGATAAAGTGGTGCGCGATTTACTTCGAAACAAAAAAATTTCATTCGAAATACAAGGGCATGTATGTTGCACACCTTCGTATCAAACAGAAGCTATTGATCGTGGTACAAAAAAAAGAGAACTTTCTAGTAACCGGGCAAAAGCTGTTTATAAATATTTAATAGCCAAAAAAATACCAAAAATAAGAATGACACACAAAGGCTACGGAAACTCGCAACCTTTAGGAAAAGGTTCTTTTTTTGATCGTAGAGTAGAATTATTAATTACAAAAGTTGATAATTAAACATTTTTTGTAATTTATAACTATAACCTTACTTCTCTTGGCAATATTCCAAAATGATTTTTAAACGCTTTCGAAAACTGACTTAAATTAGAATAACCTATGGCAAAACCTGTTTCGGAAACACTAAATTTTTGCTTTTTTAAAGTTTCCATGGCTAGTTCCATTTTGTTTGATAAGTGGTATTGATATGGCGTAATACCAAAAACTTGCTTAAATAAACGCTTGTATTTTGACAAACTCATTCCAGATGTCTTGGCTAATTCTTCTAACGGAATATTTTTATGTGGGTTACTATCAATTTGTTTTCTAGAAGCTATAAGTTGGTTTAAATCGTTAGGATGAATTTGATTGCGGTTTGTGCTTAAACTTCTACTTGTAAATTGCGAAAACAAATAATCGATAATTTGAATAGTATTTGACATTGATGTAAGTCGATTGTGTTTTTCAAAATCAATTTTAGTAAGCAATTCTTTCAGTTTATAATCTAAATTTTCCGAGAGGTAAATAGGATCATTAGTATCGAAAAAATCGTGTAAATCTGATTGGTCAACAAGAACATTGTCAAAAAGCCACTGCTTGGTAAAAATAATATTAAAAAGGCTTACTTTTTCGGTTGCTGGAATTTGTAATGACGCTGTAACTGTTGCCGATGTAAGTACCAAATTAATGTTTTGTAAACCTAAAACAACTGTTTTGTCTTTGTCTTTCCGTATTAACTCTGTTTCCGATAAATAAAAATCGATAATAAACAAATCGTTTTCTTTATTAGGCAACCTAAGAAGTTCTAAACTTTCGTTTAACGAAAAATCGAGCTGTTGCGCCCATAATCCGTTTTGAATTTGCAAATAAATTAACCTACCATTACCTAGGCTTTGGTTTAAAATAAATTGAGAATCTACAAGAGTTGCATCTAAACTTTTTTGTAAATGCAAATAGGTTTTATTTGGTGGTTGAAGATGATAGGTAACTTGTTTCATTGCAAATAAATACTACTAATTTGTGTATAAAAATACTTAAAAAGTACTACTTTTTTACAAAAACCACTATAATTAAAAAACCCCAACGTTTAAACATTGGGGTTTTTTGGCGTTGTGTTGCTTTTAGTTGTTTTCTAAAAACATTAAAATTTCTTTGTTATTGCTATCGTAAAATATAAGTTTATTGTTCTCTATAGCATACGATTTTACTTGTTGTAATGCCTGATTAAAAAGAGTTGGTGTTTCCATATTTAAACACATTTTTTCGGTAACCATTACATTGTTTAATTCGATTTTACTTTCGGTAATCTCTTTAATTTTACCGCTAAAATTATTACAACCATTAGTACCGCTAATCATCATTTCTTCTGCATTAATACGAATAGTTGGACTGGTTGCTTTTCTGTTTATAGGGTTTCCGTTTATTCGTACAGCTGTCCATTCGTTTTTAAATATTTTTGCAGCGTCAAACTTTTCAAAAGTTAGTACTGTATTTTTTTGATTGTCTTGTAATTCTAACTTATTGCCATTTACTACATAATAATTTACTTTAGATAATGCTGCGCTATAGTTATTTGCCATTGTCATATCTACACACATTTTTCGAGTAGCTGCAATAGTGCCAAACTGTAATTTAGTTTGCGTAACATTTGTAATGCTTGCTGTATAATTATTACAACCATCTATACCTGATATGCTGCCCATATTTAAATCTATATTTAAAACAGGTAAATTATTTGCATTTTCTAACGGTGCATTATTAAGTTGGTTTAATACCCATTTTCCTGTTAAATGAGCTCGTGTGTCTTCTTTTTTTTCTAGAACCTCAACTAAAGAATATTGTAACGAAGAAGCATCTGCTGGTGCTTTTTCTGGCTCAATTTCTTGTACGTTTACTTTAATATTTTGAAGATAACCTTCTTCAAAAGTAAAACCTTCTATGTTGTTATAGAAGTTTTGCCATTTTGCGTTTTCTAAATCGTTTCCTTTATAAATATTTAAACATTGTGCTCTACCTGCGCCGTTATCGCAAGGCGTTTTTTGACCGCTAACCCAAAAAGTTTCTGTTTTGGTTGTTGAACAAGATGTTAAAAAGAATACTAAAACAATTGCTGTAAAATTTAAAAATTTCATTTTCTTATTTTTTTAGTTATTACTCTGTTTTTATGTTTCTTAAAAGCGAAACAAAATTTATACCACAAAGATAAGGCGTTAAAAATGAAACTAATAGCTTTAAAAGTTTATTTTTTACTCATAAAAGTTCATTTGTTGTAGTGGTGTGGTTGGTTGTTATTAACTTTTCGGGCGAGTTTCACGTAAAATCTTAATCTTGATTTAATAAGTTAAACTACAACTTTTGATAGATACTATTTTTGCTTATTTTATTTTTTCTAATAGCTTTTCTATTGGGATAAATATGTCTTTTTCGTCTTGAAATTCTGTAATCCATTTATCTTTTAGTAAACAGAAATATTTCTCCCCTAATAATTCATTTTCCTCAAAACCTCCCCAATTTTCACCCGTTAAAACCACCAGAAAGGCTTTTGCTTTTTTAAATTCTTTATTTAACTTCTTTTGTCTTTCAATAAAATCAGACTCCCATTTATGCCTATTCCAACCTAATTGCGTTTTGCATTCTATAATTGCAATCACTTCATTATTTTTCCAAATTGAAATATCAGGTCTTATCGAACCTCGTTTTGCAACTATTTGCTTTTCAGATATTGCTTGCAAATCAGAATTAGATTTTGATATATATATTTTTAAAAAAAATAATAATTGTTCTGTAAAGAAATCTGCTCCATTTGTTATATATCTTTTCTCGAGTAACTCTTTATTATAATATTGACTTCTATAATATTGTTTCATTCTGTTAAGCAACAAAGTACTGTATTCTTGTTTGTCAACATTTATTTCAGAATTTAGAAAAACTTCATAAGACTTTTTCAAATTTGCATGTAAGTTTTCTAAAGTATTTAAATATAAATAGTCGTTATTAATGTTCATTTTTTGTTGTTTTTAACAAATTATAGCCAACATCCTTATATGTGGAATATCGTCTTCTAAATACATTGCACTTGTTGCAACAAAACCGTGTGTTTCGTAAAACTTTTGCAAATATTCTTGTGCCGATATTTCAATACTTGTGGTGTTAAACTTATTGCGAATGGTTTGTATAGAAACGTTCATTAATTCGTGTCCGAAGTTTTTATTTCTATATGATAAACTTACCACAACGCGACCTATCGAAGCGTTTGCAAAATAATTGCCTTTATCAAAAACGCGAGCATACGCTATTAAATTATCATGTAAATAGCCCAAAACGTGTATTGCTTTTTGATCTTTGTTATCAATGTCTTGATAAACGCAATTTTGCTCTACTACAAACACTTCTGAACGTAGTTTAAGCATTTCATACAACTCGTTTGTAGAAAGTTCGTTAAATGGCTTTATTTTGAATTGAATCATCTTTAATAAGGGTAATCGGTTAGCGGCTAAAGGTAATAGGCAATAGCAAATATCTAAAAAAACACTTACGCTTAATCAGATTATCGTTAACCTAAAACTTATTTTAAAAACGTTACCGATTTTATGATGGCTTCTAGTTCTAAAACCAAATCGCGTTTTGCTTTAGACGGATTATAAGTAAAGCCTTCTAAAATTAAATATCGGTTGTTTTTAGTGTCTTTTATAGCATAGTTTACAAATGGACCCGCCATAAAATCGTTTTTAAGTTCCCAAGTTCCTTTGGTTTCGTAGGTTTTTCGTTCTTGAATTTTAGTTTCAAATAAATACGGTGCATAGGCTTCTTCGGTTATCATCCAAGTGTTTGGCAAAACACCATGAATATATTCTTTTCCTATTGAATCGCGCATTTTAATAATGTTTCCAATAATATCGTTATCTTTTTCTATGGTTTCAATTGGAACTTCATATACTAAAAGGCTGTTGTATCCTGTAGAAAATTCTTTTCTAATCCACAAAAAATTATCTTTTACCATTTCGTATTTGTAACCAAAACCAATGTTTATACTTACGCCAAAACGATCTTGTATTTTTTTATCGCTAATTAATGATTTTTTTAATCGATTTTGATTTTCGGCTATTTCGCCTGCTTTTATTTGTTGTATTATTTGTGGCGCATTTTTTTCGAGCATTGTTATAATATCGCTATTATTTTTACCCGCAATAACAAAAACTTTTTGGGGTTTAGCATATACGTTTTCTTTTTCTATAAAACTGGCGTTTTTAGCTTTTTGAACAATAATAATATTGCGACTTCTTCGTGCAAAACCTTCGAAAACTTTAGTAGGATATTGGTTTAAGTTAAACAACGGTTCTTCTTGTGGTAAACCATCTACTGGGGCAGCAAATTTTTTACGAATAGAATCGCCTATTTCGCCATTCCATAAACTTTCGTCTATAATAATAGACACATTGTTAATTTTTCCGTTTGATTCTGATAAAAGTTGGTTTTTGTTTTGATTGCTTTCGTTACACGATACAATCAAAAAAGCGAAAAGAAAAAGTACAATTATACGTTTCATATTTTAATTTTTAAATTCATACCCGGACTTATTTTAGTACCACTAATATCGTTCCACTTTTTTATATCGTTTGCCGAAACGCCTGGAAATTTTTTAGCAATGGTGTATAATGAGTCTCCTTTTTTAACTCTATAAGTCTTCGTTTTACTTGTATAATTTGTAGTAGTAGAAACGTTATGACTTGTTGTATAAACTTTTAACGTTTTTCCTGCGTGTATTGTGTTTCCTCTTAAATTGTTCCATTTTCGTATGTCTGAAAGGCTTACGCCATACTTTTGCGAAATACCACCTATAGTTTCGCCTCTTCTAATTTTATGATATTTTACAATTTCATCTACTCGCTTTGTTTTGGTTTTTGCCATTACGTTTGTAACCTGAATTTGTTCTTTTTGCTTGCTTAAATAGTCTGCATAGGCATATACTTTTTCTTCATTAGAAACAAATAATCCTAACTTATCTTTTGGTAATCTTAAATAGTGCGGCTTATCTGTAGTAAACGGAATTGTTTTTATTTTATAAATAGGGTTTAAAAATTCTATTTGCTCTATTGGAATATCTAATAAGTCTGAAATTTGTTCAAATGTAATTTCCTTTTTTACGGCAATTGTATCGGTTTCAAAATATGTTATTGGTGCTTTTTTAGGCACAATACCGTGCTCATTTTTATATTCGAAAATATACATTGTGGCCAAAAAAGCAGGAACATAATTGGCGGTTTCACGAGGTAAATTTTTGCGAATATTCCAATAGTTCTGGCTACCGCCCGAACGACGAATAGCTTTTGACACGTTGCCTGGTCCAGCGTTGTATGATGCTAAAGCTAAATTCCAATCGCCAAAAATATCGTATAAGCTTGATAAATATTGACATGCCGCTTCGGTAGCTTTTAAAGGATCGTAGCGTTCATCTACATACGAGGTTACTTCTAAATTAAACTGTTTTCCTGTAGGATACATAAATTGCCATAAACCTGTTGCACCTACTCTTGATCGTGCTTTTGGGTTTAATGCCGATTCTACTATTGCTAAATATTTTATTTCTAAAGGAACATCGTATTTCGATAAATGCTCTTCGAACATAGGAAAATAATATTCGGAAATTGCCATTAATCGTTCAAACGATGTTTTTCTGTTTTTTAAAAACGCTTTTATCACATTTTCTAACGCTGGCGTATATTCTATACTTATGGGCGATTTTGCATCTAATTTAGCTAAGCGTCGTTTTAAAATATACGACGGTAAATTATAGGTTACGTTTCCTAAAGAATCGATATACGACTCGGTTACATCAACGTACATTTCTTCAAAAATATCTTCATTAGATAATTCTGCCATCCATCTTTCGTCTATACAATTGCTTGTTTTATGATTAATGAATGTCGCTTTTAGCGAATCTAAATAGGACATTTTAGGCAATTCCATTGCAGTTTCTTTCTCTATTGTTTCTTGTGAAAAAGAAAAAAATGATACTGTAAAAAAGAGTACTAGAACTAGTTTTTTCATTGATGTAAAAATTCTGGTATATTAATTTAAAATAGCCGCTATTCCGGGTAGTGTTTTTCCTTCTAACATTTCGAGCATAGCACCACCACCTGTAGAAACATAACTCATTTTATCTTCTAAACCAAATTGTTTTACAGCGGCCACACTATCGCCACCACCAACAAGTGAAAAAGCTCCACTTTTAGTAGCTTCTGCAATATAATCGCCAACTTTTATAGTTCCGTTTGCAAAGCTTTCCATTTCAAAAACGCCTACTGGTCCGTTCCAAAGTATCGTTTTAGAATCTAAAATTATTCGTTTAAAAATTTCTAGTGTTTTAGGCCCAGCGTCTAATCCTTGCCAACCGTCTGGTATTTGATTTACATTTACTACTTGTGTAGCTGCATTATTGGCAAAATCATCGGCTGCAACAACATCTACAGGTAAGTGTATTTGCACGCCTTTTGCTTTGGCTTGTTTTAATATTTCGATTGCTAAATCTAATTTATCGTCTTCACAAATAGAATTACCAATATTTCCGCCTAATGCTTTAACAAATGTATAAGTCATTCCGCCACCAATAATCATGTGGTTTACTTTGTCTAAAATATTTTCGATTATGGTAATTTTAGACGATACTTTACTACCTCCTAAAATAGCTGTTACTGGTTTTTCAGAATCGCGTAAAACTTTGTTTATACTTTCTATTTCTTTAGCTAGTAAAAGGCCAAAACATTTTTTATTAGTGAAAAAATCGGCAATAATTGCAGTTGATGCGTGAGCTCTGTGCGCAGTTCCGAAAGCATCGTTAACATAAATATCGCCAAGCTTTGCTAATTTTTCAGCAAAATTAGGATCGCCTTTTTCTTCTTCGGCATAAAACCTTAAGTTTTCTAATAAAAGTACATCGCCAGGTTTTAAATTAGCAGCAACGGTTTCCACGTTTGCGCCAACACAATCGTTTACAAATTGTATTTTTTTACCTAACACTTCTTCTATTTTATACACAATGTGTTGTAGGGAATATTTATTTTCTACGCCTTTTGGTCTTCCTAAGTGGCTCATTAAAATAACGCTTCCGCCATCTTGCAAAATTTTATCAATTGTAGGCTTTGCGGCTTCAATACGCGTAGCATCTGTAACTTTAAAGTTAGCATCTAACGGAACATTAAAATCTACACGAATTATTGCTTTTTTATCTTTAAAATTAAAATCATTTATAGTTTTCATTTTGTAAAAAATTTAGAATCTATGCAAATATAACAGAATGAGAGAAATTTTAGTACACGTTTTGTGGGTTTTTAAGACTTTTTTAAATGCTATTTAAGCGGTTTGTGTATCTTTACGGTTTCAATATTTATTTTGAAATTATATTATGCTTTTTTCTGAAATATTAGGACAAGAACATATAAAAAGCTATTTACGCAAAAGTGTTGATTTGGGTAGAATTGCACACGCCCAACTTTTTGTTGGTCCAGAAGGAAGTGGTACTTTGCCTATGGCAATTGCTTATGCACAATATATTTTGTGTAAAAACAACGAAGAAAATACTACAGGAAACGCCGCTTGTAATTTAAAGTTTAATACGCTTTCGCACCCCGATTTACATTTTGCTTTTCCTGTGGCGACGAACACCGAAGTAAAAAGCAAACCCGTAAGTGCTAATTTTATGACACAATGGCGAGAGTTTGTTTTAGAAAACCCGTATGCTGGCTTGTTTGATTGGTATAAAAAAATTGGCGTAGAAAAAAAACAAGGTCAAATAGGAGTAGAGGAAGCATCTGAAATTAACAAAACCCTATCGTTAAAAGCATACGAAGGTGGTTATAAAATTATGATTATTTGGATGGCCGATAAAATAAATACAGCAGCATCGAACAAATTGCTTAAACTTATTGAAGAACCGCCCGAAAAAACAATTTTTATTTTAATTACCGAACATTTAGAAGATATTATACAAACTATTTTGTCGCGTTGTCAAGTACTCGATTTTATAGGTTTACCCGAAGAAGAAATTGCAAATGGTTTGATTAAAAATGAAGATTGTGCGCCTAATTTAGCTAAAAAAATTGCCCATCAAAGCGAAGGAAATTACAATAAAGCTTTGCATTTGTTTAAAAAAGACGATACCGATTATCCTTTTGAAGAATGGTTTATTACTTGGGTGCGAAGTGCTTTTAAAGCAAAAGGAAACGCCGCTGCTATTCAAGATTTAATTATTTGGAGTGAAACTATAGCGGGCTTAGGTAGAGAAGTGCAAAAACAATTTTTAAATTATTGTATTTTCTTTTTTAGACAAGCTTTGTTGCAAAATTATCAAGCTAACAGTTTAGTATATTTTGAACCCAATGTGCCTAATTTTGATTTGAAAAAATTTGCGCCATTTGTTGGCGGTACTAATATTATGGCTATCTTTAAAGAATTAGAAACGGCTATTTATCATATTGAACGAAATGGAAATAGCAAAATTATTTTAACCGATTTATCAATTCAATTAACACGATTAATTCATAAAAAATAAAGTATGACAAATATTGCTTCAGTTTTATTGCTTTTACTTTTGGCTATAACCTTTTTACAATCGGGTTACGATAAAATTAAAGATTGGAAAGGAAATTTAGAATGGCTTAAAAGTCATTTTGCTGCAACTTTTTTAGCAAAACAAGTTCCGTTTGCGTTGTTTACTATTTTGGTTTTAGAAATTGTTTCGGGCGTGTTTTGCGTTGCAGGTATACTTAAACTTTTTATTGATAACGATTCTACTATAGGTTTTTATGGTGCTCTATTATCGTGTATTACATTACTTTTATTGCTTTTTGGACAACGCATTGCAAAAGATTACGATGGCGCCAGAACTATTGTAATTTATTTTGTTCCTGCGGTTTTTGCGGTGCATTTGCTTGGTTAGTGGTTTTTTGAAAAAAACTACTCTTTAACAACGGGTTTATTTTCTTTTTTCCAAGCTAAAATACCGCCGTCTAAATCGGTTACTTGTGTAAAACCTAATTCTTTTAATTGCTGTGCAGCTTTTGCGCTTCGGTGTCCGCTTCTGCAATATACTAAAACTGGTTTTTGCTTGTCTAATTGGCTTGCTTTTTCGGTAAAACTATCCGAATTAACATCGATATTTAAAGCGTTTTTTAAATGCGATTCGTTGTATTCTTGTGCGGTTCTAACATCTAGTAGTTGCACGTTGTTTTCTTTTTGTAAGGCTTCAAAAGTAGCTACATCTGCTATTGTTACTTGCGAATGGTTTTTAAGGCACGAAAAAAGAAAAAAACTGGTAACAAAGAGAACTAAAAAAGGATATTTTTTCATAGTTTATTTTTATAGTTTAAACAATTATTTAGTAAAAATAGCATTTTTCTTGTATCTTAAAAAAAGTGAATAAAAAAATCCCGTACTGTTTTTAAAACAGTACGGGATTTGTTTATAAGAAAATTCTTATTTTTTATCTTCTTCTGTTGCTGCTTTCTCGGTATCGTCAGTTTTTGTTGCAGTTTTTTCTTCTGTTTTTCCTTGCGATTTTTTAAAATCGTCGTTCAACATTTTTAAAATATCTTCGGTAATATCGTAGCTATCTTTGGCATACAAAACAGTAGCGGCATCGCCTGTACCGTAAATATAATCGTATCCTTGCTTTTTACCGTATTCTTTAATATAATCTTTTACCGAGTTAATTAAATCGGTACGAATACTGTCGCTTTCAACTTGTATTTGGCGTAGTAGTGCATCTTGCTCCATAGCTAATTGTTGTTCGCGTTGTTGTAATTCGGCTCCTTTTTGTTGCGCCCAAGCCATACCTTTTGCTTGTGCATTACGCTGAAAATTTGCCGCTTCGTTTTGAAAAGCTTTTAATTTTGCTTCTAACGGGCGACCCATTTCTTGTGATTTTACTTTAAATTTATCGTCTTCATCTTTAAACTTTTCATATTTCTCCATTAAAACACTTGTATCAATATAAGCTGTTTTAAATGTTGATTTTGTTTCTTCTGTTTTATTACAAGAAAATAATGCGAAAGCAAATCCTAAGATTAAAATTGATTTTTTCATTTTTTATTTACAATTATTGATTTTAAAAATTTTGGTAAAAATAGTAATTAAGAGTTATAAAATTGCTAAAATAGTAGTAATAAATTATTTTTATGATTAATTGGTTGTAAAATAGAAAATTATTATTTAAAACCAATTGTTTAAATTCGATTTAAGCGCGTTTTAAAAAACAGACAACAACTAACATTGTTTTGTTAAAATTAATTGATTTTTGATGAAATATAGCCGTTTTATTCGTTTTTAAACACATAAATATGCGATGAAAACTCTTTTTTAAAAATTCCTGAACAATTTGACACAAAACCAACGCAAAATCCTTTTATAAAATTCATTTTTCCCGATTTGTATTTTTCGGAAAGTAAACTCACATAAAAGCTATCGAACCACATTGGTTTTGTTTTAATAAGCAACATTTTGTATGCGGCAAATAATTTTTCAATTCCTTTTTTAGAAAAATGCCATAAATGTCGTGGCACATCATAAGCCGCCCAAAATTGCTTGTAATATTTTGCATCGAACGATTTAAAGTTTGGCACCGCAATTATTATAATGCCGTTTGGTTTGCAAATTCGTTTTAATTGCTTTAATTGAAAATCTAAATCGGGAACGTGTTCTAATACGTGCCACATCGTAATAACATTAAAGGAAGCATCTGAAATATTTTCTAAACTTTCTACAAAAGTTACACCTTTCATTTCTGCTAGTTTTTTTGCGTTTTCATTGGGCTCAATTCCTGTTGTGTGCCAACCTTGTTTTTGGGCTTCTACTAAAAAATCGCCTGTTCCTGTGCCAATATCTAATACATTTCCTTTTTTAGCATATTTATTAATTAATGCAACTTTATTACAAATGGCGTTTCGCTTTACAAAATGATACATTTTTTCAAATAAGGAACGTTTTCCATCGGTGTGTGAAATGTAATCTTCGCTTTCGTAATATTTAGGTAAATTATTTAACGATGGAGTAGGAGTTGTTTTTAAAATTTCGCCTTGCTTGTCTTGCAACAAAACAAAAGATTCTCCAGAAACTGAAAAATCTTTTACGTTAATGTATATATTATTTTCCTTGAAATTCATTTTTATTTTAAATAATTGTATGAGCTGTTTCAACAAGCTCAACATAACAAAATGCTGATTAGAAATTTAATTGTTCCACGTGAAACATATTTAGTTTTTAGTTTCTATTTGCTGCTCAAAACACAACTAAATACTGCAAACTAAAATCATCTTCCCATATAAATTAATAAAACCGAAATATCGCTTGGCGAAACACCACTAATACGCGATGCTTGTGCTATTGTTTTTGGGCGTATTTTATTTAGTTTTTGTTTAGCTTCAATAGAAATAGAATTTATTTTATTAAAATCGAAACTATCTGGAATAATTACATCTTCTAAACGATTAAGTTTGTCGGCATGGTTTTTTTCTTTTTCAATATAACCCGAGTATTTAACTTGAATTTCGGCTTGTTCTACAATTTCATCATCTAACTGGTGTTCGTTTACGTAGTCTCTAAATTTTTCAAACTTCATAAAATCTTCTAAGTCTAATTGCGGACGCGAAAAAACCTTGAACATTTTATCGGGCTGCGTCATTGGGCTTGATCCCTTTTCTTCTAAAATAGGATTTGCCTCATTAGGTTTTATGCTCGTATCTTTAAAAAACTGAACAAATGCTTCTGATTTAGTTTGTTTTTCTGCAACACGAATCATTCTATCTTGTTTAGCTAAACCAATAGCAAAACTTTTTGGTGTTAAGCGCAAATCGGCATTATCTTGACGAAGCAGTGTTCTATACTCGGCACGAGAAGTAAACATTCTATAAGGTTCTTCTGTTCCTTTTGTAATTAAATCGTCTATTAAAACACCTATATAAGCTTCATCTCGTTTTAAAACAAACGGTGCTTCGCTTTTAACTTTTAGTGCAGCGTTTATTCCTGCCATTAAACCTTGTGAAGCAGCTTCTTCGTATCCTGTGGTGCCGTTAATTTGTCCTGCGAAATACAATCCATCAACCAATTTAGTTTCTAAAGTATGTTGCAATTGCGTAGGAGGAAAGTAGTCGTATTCAATTGCATAACCTGGGCGAAAGAATTTTACATTTTCAAAACCAGGAACAGAACGCAATGCTTTATACTGAACTTCTTCTGGAAGCGAAGTTGAAAATCCGTTTACATAAAACTCAACCGTATTCCAACCTTCTGGTTCTACAAATAACTGATGCCTGTCTTTATCGGCAAAACGATTAATTTTATCTTCAATTGATGGGCAATAGCGTGGTCCAATACTTTTAATACGACCATTAAACATTGGGCTTCTATCAAAACCTTCGCGCAACAAATCGTGAACTTCTGGCGAAGTATAAGTCATCCAACACGAACGTTGTTTGGTTAATGCTTTTGTTTGATTTGAATAGGAAAACTTATGCGGTTTCTCATCGCCAGGCTGTTCTGTCATTTTGGAATAATCTAACGAACGACCATCAACTCGTGGTGGCGTCCCTGTTTTCATTCGTCCAGATTCAAAACCAAGTTTTACTAAATCTTCCGTAATTCCAAAAGAAGCACTTTCGCCAGCACGACCTCCACCAAATTGTTTCTCGCCAATATGAATTAATCCGTTTAAAAAAGTTCCATTGGTTAAGATTACGGTTTTAGCTTTTATTTCGACACCAAGCGATGTTTTTACACCTACAATTTTTCCGTTTTTAGTTACAATTCCCGAGACCATTTCTTGGTAAAAATCGAGGTTTTGAGTTTGTTCTAACTGCAAGCGCCATTCTTCTGCAAAACGCATTCTATCGCTTTGGCAACGTGGCGACCACATTGCTGGTCCTTTTGAAACATTCAGCATTTTAAACTGAATTGCTGTTTTATCAGAAACAATTCCCGAATAACCGCCTAACGCATCTATTTCGCGAACAATTTGTCCTTTCGCAATTCCACCCATAGCAGGATTACAACTCATTTGTGCTATGTTTTGCAAATTCATTGTAACCAATAGGGTAGTGCAACCCATATTAGCAGCAGCAGCAGCAGCCTCGCAACCCGCGTGTCCGCCACCTACAACCACAACATCGTATTTATTTTGAAACAAACTCACTTTTACTATTCTATAAAACGTTCCACGTGGAACGTAATGATTTTTACTTAATTTTAGTTGTTCCACGTGGAACAAAATAAATAATTAAAGACAAAAACACTTATTGTTCCACGTGGAACATTTGTATTTTTTCATCTTCCTTTTTTCGCATTATACCAGCGTCGGTATCTGATTTGTCTTTATAGCCACAATAGTGTAAAACGCCATGCGCCATAACTCGCAACAATTCGTTTTTAAACGAAACCTCAAAATTGTGCGCATTTTCTCGAACTCTTTCGATAGAAATAAAGATATCGCCTTGTACTAAATTTCCTTCAGAATAATCGAAACTTATAATATCTGTTAATGTATCGTGATTTAAATATTCTACATTAATTTTATGTAAATAATCGTCGTTACAAAAAATATAATTAATTTCTCCTAAAACCTTGTTCTCTGAAAGCACAATTTGATTTAGCCAATTCGAAAAAACGGTTTCATCTTCCAACTCAAAATTGGTTTCGTAATTATAACGTATCATTTGCTTTAAAATATTCTTGAACCTTTTGATTATAATTTGGCTGCAAAGGTAAGCTTTGTCTGTTTAATATTTCAATACTATTTAAATATTCTTGAAGCTGTTTTGGTAGTGTAGAAGAAGACGAATTAAACTTATCTTTATTTGTGTTTGATTTTCTTTTATTCTCTTCGCCTTGCTGCTGAATGGCTTTTTCTAATTTTAATAATTCGTGCTTTAAGTTTAGTATTTTATTTAAGGTTTCATTTTTAAAACCTTTATTAATCAATTGTTTTTCGATATCTTTCATTTGATTAAGCGCATTATTACCCATTCCGCCTAAACCTTCTTTTTCTAATGCTTTTTGCAACGCATCGCGAAGTTGTTGTTGTTCTTTTAAGATTTGTAAAACTTTTCCTGCATTTCCTTCTTGACCACCATCGCCTTCGGAACCGCTTTGCCCTGCTTGACCGGGCTTTTTACCTTTTTCGCCATCTTCGCCATCTGGCTTATTACCTTTATCGCCTGGTTTTTTACCTTCCATTTCGCCTTTCATTTGCTCGCCTAATGATTCTTGCTGCTTAATAATGTCTGGAAGTTGCATATCGCCTTTACCTTGTCCTGGCATTGGCATTGGCGAACCTTGACCTTGACCTTGCATTTGCATCATCATTTGCTGTTGTACATTACTTAAGAAATCGGCTAAGGTATTTGCCGCTTTAAAAGCAAATTGTTGATGCGAACTTCCTTTAAATATATTGCCATCAGCAATTGTTTCGAGTGCTTTATCTACATTATAATGTACATCGCCAACTTCTTTGAAAACAACTTCAGATATATCGGCATTACGTGTGGCAATTGCAAACAAACTATCATCAATATGCTTAAATTGTGTTTTTAATATTTGTTGTTTTTTTAATACTTTATTGAGAATTAACGTTGATTTATTTGCAGCTTTTGTTTCGTCCATTAACGCTTCTTCATCAAATGAAAAGGCTAACAAATTATCTAATATTTGGCGCAACATTTTTGCATCTTCTTGTAACATTTTCATATCGCCAGCTTGCATAGACGCCATCATTTTTTGGCTCATTTGTTGCATTTTTTGTCCAGCCGATTTTTGTTTAGGAGCTGCTTGCTGTTGGTTGTTTTGCTCTAATTTATCGGTTGCATTTTGTTGATCTTTTTCAATACTTTCTTCCTCTTGCTTATCGGTAGGAATATCCATTGGTTTTTTTAAATCGCTATTCTCTTTGTCTAAATTATCTAACTCTTTTTGTAAGTTGTCGAATTCTTGATTTAGCTTTTCTTGGTTTTCTTTTGTGTTGTTTTCTTTATCGTTTGCTAATTTTTCTTGCTTTTTTCCAAGTTTATCTAACTTATCGGCAAGTTGCTTTGCTTTTTGCTCTACATAAAAACGCTTTGTTAACTCGACTAATTGTTCCAAATTCATTTTTTGGGTTTTAGCATTTTGCTGTAGTTTATCGGCTTTGTTAAACAATTCTTCCTTTTGAAGTTTTTTAGTTAATTCTTCTAATTCTTTTAAAAGCTTTTCATTTTCTTCCGATTGCTTTTCGAATTCTTCTAAACGACGTTGTAATTCTTTTTTTTCTTGTGGGCTATCGGATTTGAATTCGTCTAATTTTTTATTCAATTCTTTAGAAAATTCCTTCATCATTTCTTCTTGTTGTTGCTGACGGTTTAAGAAATCTTCTATCTTTTTTTGGTCTTTAAAATCGAGGTTCGATTTTTCTTTATTCAATTTTTGCAATTTGTCTAATTCTGATAATTGCTTGTCTTGATTTTTTAATGATTTTTCGAGTGCATCAATATTATCTTGTTGCTCTTGAAGATTTTTATCTTCTTTTTCGGTTGTCGTTAATTCGTAATGAGCAAAAACTAATGATTTTGATGATTTTGAACCATTAACTTGGTCATTATCAAACACTTCAAAATAATATTCGTATTGTTTTCCTTGTTCTAACGTTAAACCAGCAGGAAATGTGTAAACAAAACGATCAACTAATTCTTTTTTAACAGGTAAATTTGCTCTTTTAACTGTGTTTTTATCATTTCTATCATAATACACTACTTGAAGTTTTGCTAAACCGTAATCGTCTGAAACTTGGCCAATAATTACTTTATTTTCGAGTTTTAAACTATCGGGAGCAAGAGTTGCCGAAATAGACGGATATTGATCTTTAGTAATAGAAATTGCATAGCCTAACTTTTCATAATTTTTAACCGCTTGATTAGAGGTATTAATTTGATAATTAAAATCGGAACGAATAGTTTTAGATAAACTAAAATTATTTTCTGTTCTCTTAAAATCTTCTTTTGTATTGGTAACCAATTGAATAACATCGGTTGCTACAGCATTTATTTTCCAAGTAACAATAGTTCCCTCTGGCACAATTGCATTACCATTTCCTTTAATAACTTCTGCACTCTTTTTTAAGTATGATGGATACTGTAAAACCATATCGAACGAGTTAATAGACGGTACATTTATTACCTCAATTGTATAATCTTTTGATTGAATTCCGTTTGCTTCAAGATAAAAAGAAATTGTGTTAGAAACAGCCGAAAACGAATAGCTAAATTGTCCGTTATTATGGTTTTCTAAAAAGTAACTTTCATCGCTAAAATGTAATTTCACTTGTTCTGGCACAACATTTCCTTTAGTAACCACTTGCAATGTAAAAGGCTTGTTTTGTTCAACTTTTAAATTAGTATTAACAACTAAAAAAGAAAAAGGTGCTGGTGGCGTATAAGCCGTTTCATAATGCACCACACGATTAAAGCTATTGTTGAGTATAGAAGAATTTCCTGTAATGTAAAACAACGCAAACAATAGTAAAGGAAGTAGTGCATAAGGCAAATATTTTTTATTCGATTTAAAATCGACTGCGTTTGAAAACGGAATGGGCTGTAACGCATTTGCCTTTTGCTCAATAGAAGCTGCTAACAATTCTGATTGTTCGCTTGAATTAGAAAGCTGTAAGAAATTTAATAATTTATCATTAACTTCTGAAAAGTGATTTCCTATAATTTTTGAAGCTTCGGTATAATTTAACCCTTTTTGAAGTTTAACCAATTTAAAAGCAGGAAGCAATATAAATTTAGTTAACAAAAACAGTTCAACTGCAATAAAAAGCCAAAACAAAACAGTTCGCCCAGTAGTAGAAAGCCATAAAAAATGCTCTACGAGTAGCGTTAGTATAAAATACAATAAGCCAATTGCGACAAATAAAAGTGTTCCTTTTATAATTTCGTTAGTATAAAACTTTTTAATAAAGTCTTCTAATTTGCTGTATATGATGTTTTTATTTTCCAAATTTTTAATCAATTGTTAATAACCGATAAAATTACAAAAAAAAATAGTCAAAAGTCAAAAGTCAAAAGTCAAAAGTCAAAAGTCAAAAGTCAAAAGTTGAAAGTTGAAAACATATTTTAAAGCTTAGAATTTTTAAAAATATCTAATTGACAAATTGACACATTAACTTGTATCTTTGCAAAGAATCTCATTATAGGAAGAAAATGTCAAAAAATGTTCGCGTAAGATTTGCGCCAAGTCCAACAGGGCCATTGCACATAGGTGGTGTGCGTACCGCTTTATTCAACTATTTATTTGCTAAAAAACATGGTGGAATTTTTTATTTACGAATAGAAGATACTGACCAAACTCGGTTTGTACCAGGCGCTGAAGCTTATATATTTGAAGCATTAGACTGGTTAGGAATTGCACCCGATGAAACCGTTGGTAAAAATGAAAAATTTGGTCCTTACCGTCAAAGTGAACGTAAAGCTATATACAAAAAATACGCCGATGAATTGATAAATTCGGGCTGGGCATATTATGCTTTTGATACCCCAGAAGCTTTAGACGAACATCGTAAGCAGCATGAAGCTGAAGGTAAAACTTTTATATACAACTGGCATAATCGTGAAAAACTCGATACATCTTTAGTTCAAAGTAAAGAGGAAGTTGAAAAACGTATAGCTAATGGCGAACCGTATGTAGTTCGCTTTAAAACGCCAGTAAATGAAACTTTAGAAATTAATGACATTATTCGTGGAACAGTAAAATTTGATACAAATTTGTTAGACGATAAAGTATTGTTTAAAAGCGATGGAATGCCAACGTATCATTTAGCAAACATTGTTGACGATCATTTAATGGAAACATCACACGTAATTCGTGGCGAAGAATGGTTACCAAGTTTACCTTTACATTATTTATTATACAAAGCATTTGGTTGGGAAGCACCAGAATTTGCCCACTTGCCCTTAATTTTGAAACCTATTGGTAACGGAAAGTTATCGAAAAGAGATGGTGATAAAATGGGGTTTCCAGTATTTCCACTAGAATGGACAGATGCTTCCAGCATGACAAAGTCGATAGGTTATCGTGAGCAAGGCTATTTTCCAGAAGCGGTAGTCAACTTTTTAGCTTTACTAGGTTGGAACGATGGCACAGACAAAGAATTATTTTCACTTGAAGAACTTATCGCTTCATTTGATTTAAATCGTGTAAACAAATCGGGAGCTAAGTTTGACCCAGAGAAAAATAAATGGTTCAATCATCAATATTTAATTGAAAAATCAGATGAAGAATTAGCCGAAAGTTTTCAAAAGCTATTTGCCGATAAAATTGGAGATTCCTACGGAATGACAAAACTGGTAAAAATTGTAGGTTTAGTAAAAGAACGTGCTAATTTTGTTACCGATTTATGGGATTTAGCCGACTATTTCTTTGTTGCACCAACTTCTTATGATGAAAAAGCAACCAAAAAATGGAATGCAGAAACTAAAGTAACTTTAGCGCAAGTAATGGAACAATTAAGTTCATATACTGATTTTACTTCGCAAACTATTGAAACTAATTTAAAAGAATGGATGAACGCTAACGAAATTGGAATGGGAAAAGTAATGCAACCCTTACGATTAAGTTTAGTAGGCGAATTAAAAGGACCACATTTATTTGATATTATTGAAGTTTTAGGAAAAGAAGAAACGCTAAAACGAATTGAAAAAGCAATAGCAATCATATAAAAAACAAAACCCTCAACAATGTTGAGGGTTTTGTTTGTAAAAATTATTTTTACAGATAAATAGTTAACATTCCGCTTAACATTCCAAAATTTCCTTTAAAATCTTTATTTCCATTAAGCAAAACTAACGTATCGTCTTTATTTAATTTATTCATTACATTAATAAAACCATATTGGTAATTTATGTTTAATCTAAAATTAGTGAACCCAACTGTAACCCCACCATAAACATTGCCACTAAAAGTATTAATAGCTACAATATCTTTTGCTTGAACAAGCGGACTGTCTTTTAATAACAGATTTTCTTTATCGCTATCTACTTTTAATTTACCGTTTATTTGTAAAACAGGACCAATTTCTAATGTTAAGTGATTTTCTATTAGCATATAACTGGCTACTAAATGCACTTGAACAGCAGATAACTTATAATTAATAGCTGTATTTGTAACCGATTGTAATGAAAAATTGCTATCGGTAAATTGCATTCCGTAAATCATTTGCCAATTATTATAATAGTTTCCTCGCAGAGAAAATCCTGCTACCCAACCTATTTCTGGTTTTGCTTTAAATTGTTCAGAAAACAAATTGAGTTGTGTAATTCCTCCCGAAAGTCCAATGTGGTTACTGTCTTTATCTCCATATTGCGAAAACATTAAATTACAACACAGTAAAATAAAAACAAGAAATAATTTTTTCATAAGTTCTAATTTTAAAAGTAAAAATAAGATATATGTTTTAAAATGTAACATTTTAAATAAAATAACGTATAATAAGTATAACTAATCAAAATTAAAAATCAATGGGATTTATTTATTTTTTACTTGTAATAGGATTATTCCTGTTATTTGCATCGTTTTTTACCGTAAAACAACAAACAGCTGTAATTATTGAACGTTTTGGGAAATTTAACAGTATCCGAAATTCGGGTTTACAATTAAAAATTCCAGTAATCGATAGAGTAGCTGGTCGTGTAAACTTACGTATCCAACAGTTAGATGTAATTATCGAAACAAAAACAAAAGACAACGTATTCGTAAAACTAAAAGTTTCGGTTCAGTTTAAAGTATTGCAAGAAAAAGTTTACGAAGCATTCTATAAATTAGAATATCCGCACGATCAAATTACTTCGTATGTGTTTGATGTGGTTCGTGCTGAAGTTCCAAAACTAAAACTAGACGACGTTTTTGAACGTAAAGACGATATTGCGGTAGCAGTTAAACGCGAATTAAACGATGCAATGTCAACCTATGGTTACGACATCATTAATACATTAATTACTGATATTGACCCAGATATTCAAGTTAAAAACGCGATGAACCGTATTAATGCTGCCGATCGTGAAAAAACTGCTGCCGAGTACGAAGCAGAAGCATCACGTATTCGAATTGTGGCAAAAGCCAAAGCCGAAGCAGAAAGCAAGCGTTTACAAGGTCAGGGTATTGCCGATCAGCGTAGAGAAATTGCTCGTGGTTTAGTAGAATCGGTAGATGTATTAAATGGAGTAGGAATTAACTCGCAAGAAGCATCTGCATTAATTGTAGTTACACAACATTATGATACGCTTCAATCAATCGGTGCTGATACCAATAGTAATTTAATTTTATTGCCAAATTCGCCACAAGCAGGTAGCGATATGCTAAACAATATGGTGGCTAGCTTTACAGCAAGTAACCAAGTAGGTGAGGCTATGAAAAAAGCGGCAACCAATAAAAAGAAAAATAACAATTCCGAAGAATAGATTCTGAAACAAGTTCAGAATGACCATAAAAAATCCATCAGTTGAAAAATTGATGGATTTTATTTTTTCTTAAAAAATTTATTAATAAGTAATGGAACAACTATTTTTCTCACAATTCCAAAACCATATAATAATGAATCGGAATTAGAAATGGCTTTTTGTAAAATAGTAGTTGGTGTAAAAGCATCGACAGTTTGATTAAAAGAAAGGTTTAATTTTCTTTCATCGATTCTTTTTTGAAGTTTTAAAATTTCTAAATCTTTATCTATTGCTGCAAAAGAACTATATTTTTTAGTCATCGTTATGTGTAGTGTTAAAAAAAATATCGGAAAACTTTTCAATTAATTTTTTTAGAAATACTTTGGTAAAAAGAAAATACAATAAAATTGTAACAAGTACATAAATACCAGCAACTACTAAAAAGCCTACCGCCATATTTTGAAAATAATTACCTAACGCTAAAGCTAAGGCTATAGAAAGAAAAAGTACTACAATAGCTACTAAAACCAACAGCATCATTATTTTAATTACTAATGATGTCGATTTTACCGAAACTTTAAAAAACCACAACTTATAATAGGAAACATTACTTTCTATGGTTTTATTAAGTTGATTTTGAAGCTCTTTTGTATTTTCTTTTAAATGATCAAAAAACATTTACTTTACGTTCTTTTTTAATTCGGCAAGTTTTTTTTCCATTTCTGCAATTATTCCTTCCGCATCTGATTTATTATTTTTAATGAATGAATCTATTTCTCCCATTATGCTATCTTTAGTTTTAGAAACTTTTTGAGCTAAATTTTCAGAAGCTTTGCTTAATTTTTCATTTAATAAATCGGACTCTTCGTTTAACTTATCTTTAATTTTTTGTCTGGTTTTTGAACCTTTATCTGGTGCAACCAAAACACCTATTGCTACACCAGCAAGAAGTGTCCAAAATAAATTGTTTACATTTTTTGACATAAGAATAACTTTTAAATTCTATTAAAAATACAAAATTTTATATAAAAACGCAAATAAAGACTTTAATTTATTTTTTTTATAAAAATAGTACTACAGAGTCATTTTTTTAAAAAAATGGATTAAAACAAAAATAATTGATAGGTTTTCTATCAATTATTTTTATTTTATGTATTGTAACTATATTTATTATTTATGATAAATTAATTTATTGAACGTCTTTAATTTTAGCCCAAGAATCGCGTAAACCAACAGTTTTGTTAAAAACCAATTTTTCTTTACTCGAATCTTTATCGACACAAAAATATCCTAAACGCTGAAACTGAAATTGATCTAAATTTTTTGCTGTTGTTAAACTTGGTTCTACATAACCCGTAATAATTTCTAACGAATTTGGGTTAATAAAATTTTTAAAATCAACATCTTTATCGCCATCTGGGTTTTCATGACTAAACAAGCGATCATACACACGAACTTCAGCTTGTTTTGCATGCGCAATAGAAACCCAATGAATAGTTCCTTTTACTTTACGTTTGCTAGCTTCGGTACCACTTCCCGATTTAGAATCTACATCGTACGTACAATGAATTTCGGTTATGTTTCCGTTTTCATCTTTTATAACTTGTTCTCCTTTAATAATATAGGCGTTTTTTAAACGTACTTCTGTTCCTAAAGTTAATCTAAAAAATTTCTTATGAGCTTCTTCTTGAAAGTCTTCTCTTTCGATATATAATTCTCTTGAAAAAGGAACTTTACGATACGTCATCACTTCCTCTTCTGGATTGTTTTCGGCTTCTAGCCATTCTTCTTTTCCTTCAGGATAATTGGTAATAACTAACTTCACAGGATTTAAAACAGCCATTACACGTGGCGCAGTTTTATTCAACTCTTCACGCACACAAAACTCTAATAAAGAAACATCTATCAAATTTGTACGTTTTGCAATACCAATAGTTTTTGCAAAATTTCGAATAGCCATAGGCGGATAACCACGTCTGCGCATACCCGAAATGGTACTCATTCGCGGATCGTCCCAACCAGTAACATACTTTTCTTCAACAAGTTGTAATAATTTTCGTTTAGAAACTACCGTGTGCGACAAATTTCTACGAGCAAACTCACGTTGTTTTGGTCGTACTTTATTTTCATCATAAATTTGATCTAAAAACCAATCATACAGTTCGCGATGTGGTAAAAATTCTAATGTACAAAGCGAATGTGAAATTTGTTCTAAATAATCACTTTCACCATGAGCCCAATCATACATTGGGTAAATACACCAATTATCGCCTGTGCGATGATGATGTGCGTGCATAATACGATACATTATAGGATCGCGCATCAACATATTGGTTGATGCCATATTAATTTTGGCACGCAAAACGTAACTTCCGTTTGGAAATTCACCGTTTTTCATACGTTCAAATAAATCTAAATTTTCTTCAATCGAACGATTTCTGTTTGGGCTATCTGTACCTGGTTGTGTAGGTGTTCCTTTTTGTTTCGCCATTTCTTCCGATGACTGATTATCAACATAGGCTTTTCCTTTTTTGATTAATTTAATTGCCCAATCGTATAATTGTTGAAAATAATCGGAAGCATAACATTCTTTATCCCATTGAAAACCAAGCCATTCTACATCGCGCTTAATAGCATCTACATATTCTTGTTCTTCTTTACTTGGGTTGGTATCATCAAAACGTAAATTTACTGGCGCATTATAATCTAATCCTAATCCAAAGTTTAAACAAATAGCACTAGCATGCCCAACATGTAAATAACCATTGGGTTCTGGTGGAAAACGAAAGCGTAATTTATTGGTTGACAAACCATTTTTTAAATCTTCTTCAATGATTTGTTCTATAAAATTCAATGATTTTTCTTCAATTGACATGGTCTTTTTTTTACTTTTGACAAAGATAATAATTAGTTTAGAAGTTTTACTGTTTGCTAATTGAAAAGACTGTAAACTGTAAACTGTAAACTGTAAACTGAATAAAATGGGAATTATTAAATTAAATAACATTCGTACCTATTCGTATCATGGTTGTTTGTTAGAAGAAGGGCACATTGGCAGTGATTATTTAGTAAATTTAGAAATCAAAACCGACTTGCGTAAATCGGTAGAAACAGATGATTTACATGATACGGTTGATTATGTTGATTTAAACCGAATTGTTACTGAAGAAATGGCAATAAGAGCCAAATTATTAGAACATGTAGCGCATAGAATAGTCAAAAGAATTTTTAGTGAATTACCTCAAGTTTCACGTATAAAAATTGGTGTTTCTAAAATAAATCCACCTATTGGCGGCGATGTAGAAAGTGTTACAATTGAAATGGAAGAGTTTCGAAATTAAAGAAAATATTATTTACTAAAAAACCTCAAAGGTTTTGGAAACCTTTGAGGTTTTAAAATATAACTACTATAACATTTATAATCTAATACTTATTTCATTCTGTATTTTCTGTCTTTATATAAATTGCTCGATGAAATAATATGCGCTAAACCATCTTTTGCCAATTCTTCATTTAATGGCATTGGCGTCATTATAGTATCATTTTCCAATTTAAATTGTAAGGGTTTTGCATTTGGATTATACACCACAATTTCGTTGCCCACTCTAAATGAATAGGTTTCGTGAAACAACATAATAGTGCGTTCTTTTGCGGTTTCTTTTTGCATTAAATTATTTCCAACCATGGGTGAATTTGTTGTAATTCCAGATAGTTTTAAAAGTGTAGGAGCAATATCCATTTGGCTGGCTAATTTATTGTAAACACCTGGTTTTACATTAGGAGCAATAACCAAAGCAGGAATGTGAAATTTATTTACAGGAACTAAATTTTTTCCATAAGTTCGCGTATTATGATCGGCAATTACGATGAAAATAGTGTTTTTAAAATACGCTTCATTTTTAGCTAATTCAAAGAATTTTCCAATGGCAAAATCGGCATATTTCATAGCATTGTGAACAGAATTTTTTGGTTTTTCATACAATTCTATTCTACCATCAGGAAATTCAAAAGGCTCATGATTAGAAGTAGAAAACATCAATGAAAAGAAAGGTTTATTGCTTTGTGATTTGAAATATTCATTAGCTTTTATTGCTAAATCTTCATCAGAATAACCCCAAGTTCCTTTAAAAGCATGTTTTTGTCCATCAGCATCAAAATCGGTTTCATCAATAATATTTTTAAAGCCATTTCCATTAAAAAAAGATGCCATATTATCGAAGTTACCCATACCACCATAAATAAAACTTGTATCATACCCTTGCTCACCGAAAGCTTCTGCAAGCGTATAAAAGCCTTGTTGAGCGCCACCTAATTTCACAACACTTTCAGAAGGATTAGGAATAAATCCAGAAGTAACTTGCTCAATTCCTCTAACACTACGTGTACCAGTACAATACAAATTAGTAAACAATAAACCCTCTTTTGCTAAGGAATCAAAATTTGGTGTTAAAGGTAATCCGTCTAAACAACCAACATATTCTGCACCTAAACTTTCTTGAAGAAAAATTACGACATTATATTTTGGTTGAATAGAATCGGGTTGAACGTGGTGTAAAAATGGAACATCCGATGGAATAAATTCAGTTACATCCATATATTTTTTTACACGGTTGTAAGCTTCGGTTTCATCCATTTTACCATATTTTTTAACATTACCTTCATTTTTTAATGAATAGGCTGCAAAAGCAACAGTATAGGTTGAATTTAATGCTAAAGAATTCGTCATTTGGTCTGGCGAAAAAATGGCATTACTAGCATTTATTGGGCGTTTTGAAGTTAAACTACCACGAGCTCCCCAAAACAATAAAAAAGCAACTGGTAAAAAGAAAAGTAATTTGTATTTATACATTGATTGTACTGGGTAAAACCAATATTTTCCTTTTTTAAAAGCAAAATAAACGACAACAATTAAAATAAGAAAAGTGATTATTAATGAAGATAAATAGCTTTTTAAAAGCGTTCCTATAACTTCTTTTGGATAAATTAAATAATCGAGAAATAATCGATTGGGACGTGTATCGTATTGATGAATAAAATCGGGAGTTGAAAGCTCCATTAAAAGAATAATTACTAAGAAAAAAATAAAATATATAGCGAAAAAGTTCTTAATTTTTTGCAACCAATTATCAGGTAAAAAAGTAATTAATAGAAAAGGTAAAAAGGAAATATAGGAAAGTAAAATAGTATCAAAACGTAAACCTATAAAAAATAAATCGATATAATTTGAAGTTTCAACAGCACGATCCTTAAAAATAAAAAATAAAATTATTCGGCTTAATGAATTGATAAGTAGCCCTAATAAAAAGAATAATCCTATTGGTTTTAAATACTTTAATTTTCCCATTTACGTATAATTTAGCAATCAAAAGTAAAAGTAAGCAGCAATTATTATTAAAAAAGTAACTTAATATTGTCTTAATTTTTTGGCAAAGAAGAAAAATAATGTAAATTTGCGTTCCAATTAAGGCGTCGTGGCCGAGCGGCTAGGCACCGGTCTGCAAAACCGTCTACTCCGGTTCGAATCCGGACGATGCCTCAAAATAGAAAGAGTTACTTGAAAAAGTAGCTCTTTTTTTATATAAAATTTTTAGAAAAAATTAATTAAAAATATTTCCGAACGATGCCTCTAAATAGAAATAGTTACTTAAAAAAATAGTTTTTTTTATGTAATAATTTTTTCTAAAAATTATTCTATAATTGATTTTTCGTTAAGAAATTTATTTGTAATCATTTCTTTTTCTTTTGGGAAAAATCCTTGAAGTATAAAAAACAAACCAAAAATTAAAATTACAATACTAATAACGCGCTTTATTTTATAAATATTTTGGGGTGTAAGTTTATTTTTTAATTGTTTGGCTAATAATATTTTAGCACAATCAAAAACCAGATAAAAAGCTAAAATTGCAGCAAAAAAAATAAAAATTCGTTGCGTATCCATATTCATTTGTGGGCCATAAGTAATGATAATCATCATCCAAAATCCTAGCACACCAATATTTATAAAATTAAGTAAAAATCCTTTAAAAAATAATCCGAAGTAATTGTTTTTTGGAATATTATCTTCGTCTTCAATTATATCTTGTTGTTTTTTGAAATTTCTTTTGAGTAAAATATAAGAAATTAAACCGTAGGCAAACATTATGATTCCGCCTACAACAAAAAGTGTTGGATTGTCTTTTAACTGTTCTAATAACTTATTAGTACTTAAATAAGCCACAAGAATGAAAATAAAATCGGAAAAAACAATTCCTAAATCAAACGTAAATGCCGCACGAAATCCTTTGGTAATACTAGTTTCTAATAATACAAAAAAACCTGGCCCAATAGAAAAGGCTAATAATAATCCCCAAGGAATAGCGGTTAAAATATCTTCGAAATGCAAATTTTAGTAATTAGTTATTAGTAACTAGTAATTAGTAAAAAGTTTATTCTATTAACAAAGTTAAAAAAATCTAGAAACTGTTTACTAATTACTTAGCAACTTGTTTTATGCTTCCACCAGCAATTGTTTTTTGGTCAATTTGTTTTGGTTTCCCATAAATATCTATTTCACCACCAGCTCTTACTTTTGCATTAACATAATCGGTTGCAAATATTTCTGCTTTTCCGCCAGCATTTGCTGTTACGGTAGTTTGTTTTGTAAGTAAATCACTAGCTTCATATTCGGCACCAGAATTTATTAAAACATCTGTAAAATCGGCTTTTCCTGTAAGTTCTAATATACTTCCGTTAGAAATACGAACGGATAGTTTTTCAGTTTCTAATATTAATTTTACTTGTGCGCCTTCTTTTACAATTATATCAAAATGACTAGTTGTAAAAACATCATTAGAACTGATATGTGAGCCTTCATTCGCTTCAACAGCTTCTATATTTTTATAATATAAAGTAGCCGAAATTGCATCGCCTTGCATCATTTTAGAAAAAGGCATACGTATTTTTAGTTCGCCGTTTTTATTGATAATTTCAACTTCATTGGCGCCATTGCCTTTCAATTCTATTTTATTTTCTAATGCTTTTACTAAAGTTACATCAATTTGATCGAAACTGGTTACTTTATGAAAATCTCCTAAATTTTTCTCTACTTGAGCATTAGCTATTGAAAACATTAAAAAAGTTAAACCATTTATAAATAGTTTTTTCATAGATATAAATTTTAGATTTTGAAACAAATTCAGAATAACACTATTGTTATTCTTTTTTACGGATATACCAATAGTCTAATTGTTTTTTTACTAAATCGGCATTTTTAACTTTAACGTAAACTTCGTCGCCTAATTGTAAAATATTTTTAGAAACTTCGCCAACCATTGCATATTGCTTGTCATCAAACACATAATAATCGTCTTTTAATTCACGAATACGGCACATGCCTTCGCATTTATTTTCGATAATTTCTACATAAATTCCCCATTCGGTAACGCCTGAAATAACACCTAAAAATTCTTGATCTTTATGATCTTGCATGTATTTTACTTGCATATATTTTATAGAATCGCGCTCGGCATTGGCAGCTAAATTTTCCATTTGCGACGAGTGTTGACATTTTTCTTCATACACTTCTTCGCTCACACTTTTTCCACCATCTAAATAATATTGCAACAAACGGTGTGCCATTACATCGGGATAACGACGTATAGGCGATGTAAAATGACTGTAATAATCGAAAGCTAATCCGTAATGACCGATATTATGTGTAGAATATTCAGCTTTACTCATGGTACGAATCGCTAAGGTGTCGACCATATTTTGTTCTTTTTTACCTTGAACTTCAGTAAGTAAATTATTCAACGAATTGGAAATATCTTTTTTTGATTTAAAATTTAATGAATACCCAAAACGCTTAATAACTGTTTGTAAACTCATCAATTTATCTTCATTGGGTTCATCGTGAATACGATACACAAATGTTTTCTTTTGTTTTCCAATAAATTCGGCAACTTTTCTATTTGCTAAAAGCATGAATTCTTCAATAAGATGATTGGCATCTTTACTTTGTTTAAAGTAAACACCAGTTGGTTCAGCATTTTCATTTAGATGAAATTTGACTTCAACTTTATCAAAAGAAATAGCGCCATGAGCCATACGTTTACTTCGTAAAATTTTAGCTAATTCATCTAATTTTAAAGTAGCTTCAACTATAGCATTATCAACTTTATATTCCTTTCCAGTTAAAGATATTTCTGCAGGAATTATATCTGATTTCGACTCTATTATACTTTGTGCTTCTTCATAAGCAAAACGTTGATCACTGTAAATTACGGTTCTGCCAAACCAAGAATCGACTACTTCTGCTTTAGCATTTAATTTAAAAACAGCCGAAAACGTGTATTTTTCTTCATGCGGACGCAAGGAACAAGCAAAATTTGACAACACTTCGGGTAACATTGGAACAACACGATCAACCAAATATACTGAAGTTGCTCGATTATAAGCTTCTTCATCTAAAATTGTTCCTTCTTGTACATAATGCGAAACATCAGCAATATGAACACCAATTTCGTAATTTCCATTTTCTAAAACTTCAAATGATAAAGCATCGTCAAAATCTTTTGCATCTTTTGGATCGATAGTAAAAGTTAAAACATTTCGCATATCACGACGCTTAGCAATTTCTTCTGGAGTAATTGAAGTATCTAATTTTTTAGCAAATGCTTCTACTTCAATAGGAAAATCGTAAGGTAAGCCGTATTCTGCTAAAATAGCATGAATTTCGGTATTGTGTTCGCCTGGTTTTCCTAAAACTTTAATTACCGAACCAAAAGGCGAATCGGCTTTTTTTGGCCAATCTTCCATTTTTACTAAAACAACATCACCGTGTTGTGCTTCACCTATTTTATTTTTTGGAATAAAAATATCGGTGTACATTTTAGGATGCGAAGTAGTTACAAAAGCAAAGTTTTTTTGAATATCGATTACACCAACAAATTCTATTTTACTTCTTTCTAAAATTTCTAAAACTTCGGCTTCTGGTTTACGAGAACTTCTACGATTATAAATATAAGCACGCACTTTATCGCCATGCAAAGCGTGATTAAGATTGATAAACGGCACAAAAACATCGTCTTCTAATTCATCGCACATAAAATAGCCCGTTTTTCGAGAAGTCATATCAATAACACCTTCATAGTATTCGGCTTTTGAAACCATTTGGTATTTTCCTCTATCGGTTTCATGAATTTTATCTTGAGCTTTTAAAAGTTTTAAATCGCGAATAATTTCGTTTCTACTTTTGGTATCATTAAGTTCTAGTTGCGCTGCAATTTGTTTGTAATTGAACGATTTAGACGGTTCTTTTGCTAAAATTTTATAAATCTGTGCTGTAAAATCTTTTGTTTTATTTCCTAATTTTTTTGGTTTCTTACTCATATATCTTTTCTAAATAAAGTTGAAAGTTACGAAGAAGAAAATAGAAAAAAGAAAAAAGAGATTAGATTTAATAAAATTGTAACATTTGAAAATAGAGAAGTTTTCAACAACTTCTAAAAACAACAAAAAAAGATTTTTAAAATTTTTAAAATTTATGATGATAATGATAGCGTGTTAATAAGCGTGAAAACTTTTTTTGAATTTTCTTTTTTTTAAAGTTTTACAATTTTATACAATTCTATCAACACTTATTTTTTACTCTAATTATTTGATTTTGATTAAAAAATAATGAATTGAATACAACTTATTAACAACTGTTAATTTCTATTTTTATTAGGGTTTGGTAAACAATTTTTTTATTAAAACTTGTTAATAAACTCACTTTTTTTATCAATAAGTAACCAATAAAAATTTAAAAATTTGTGTTGTTTTATTCAATTGAATTTGTGTATATATAAATTTGCTTAGGTTTTAAAAATAGTTCTGATTTTCTATTCAAAATTATTAACAATTACTGTTAATTTATAATGAATTAAAAATCAATTAATTGTAAAAATTAATTAACAATGGAAAATTTTGCTGTTAATTAGCGTTTATATTTTGAATTTCTCACGATATTCTTTAAAATCTTGTTGTAATATTTTTCCATCTACTTTTCCTTTCATTTTTTTGAGGTGTTCGAGTATTACAAAACTTCGTTCAATGCGTAATTGTGAACTTTTAATTTTGTTGATTATATAAATAAGTGTACGTTGCGTACCAGGTGTAAGTTGATGAAATATTTTGCTTCCTTCTGGATCACTATAAAGTACTTCTTCCATTTCTTCAGTAATTTCCATACCATATTTTGATTCATCGGGTTTTATGATTACTGAAACTTCATCACCAATTTCTAGTTTACATTTTTTTAAAACCTCTTTATTCAATAAAATATAATGAAAATCACCTTTTGGAGACATCGCCCGTGAAACAGTGAGTGAATTATTTAGCGTGCATTTTATACGTTTATCCGTTGTTTGCGGCAACATTTTTTCATAAATAGCTTCAGGAATAATGATATATGGACCATAACCTAAATTGTTGTCGTCAAAACTAGAAATAACACCTTCAAAATTCATAATCAAAAATTTACTTTCAAAGTTAGGATAACTTATCATAGAATCTGCCTAAATTTGTAAAAATATATAAACACATAACTAACAGATCATGATTATTTCAATAGGAAACGACCATGCGGGTCCCGACTACAAAAAAGCAATTGTAAAGTATTTAGAATTAAACGAACACACAGTTATAAACCACGGAACTGATACTTTTGAGAGTGTTGATTATCCCGATTTTGGTCATCCGGTTGCCTACGATGTTGAAACAGGTAAAGCTAATTTTGGTATAGTAATTTGTGGTTCGGGTAACGGAATAGCGATGACAGTTAATAAACATCAAGGTGTACGTGCGGCTTTATGTTGGACCAAAGAAATTTCGGCGCTAGCGCGCCTACACAACAATGCTAATGTAATAAGTATTCCTGCTCGATTTACTTCAATAGAACAAGCGGTTGAAATGGTGCATACGTTTTTAACTACCGAATTTGAAGGAGGCCGCCATGATAAAAGAGTTCAAAAAATTGCTTGTAAGTAAATTAAATGTCAATAAAATTAACAGATCATTGTTTATTATGTGATAAAAGAAATTTTATCATAGAAAAAGGCACAGTTTGTTCTATTAATAATAAACCACCTAATTTTAATGATACATGTTCTAAAATTTCTTTTGATTCAAATTATAAGAAAGTAATTGAAGATGTAAATATTGATTATTTCAAATGTAAAAATCAAAAAATTTTGGTTTATATATATTTTGTTGTTTTTTTAATATTTGGTTTAATGATTGTTTGTTTTTCAATTTATGGAACTTTCTATTTGACTGAAAAATTAAAGAATTATCGTGGGTTAGGATTGGTCGTTTTAGGAATACCAATAATAATTTTTTCTATAGGTTGGGTTTTAATTGGAAAAGCAACAGGAGTTTTAAGAACACATTTAAATGATTTCAAAATTTATGAAAATAAAAAAGAGTTAACAGATAATGTTTTAAAATTGTATAATATAAAATATAATCTTAAAATTACACCTATTAAATCTATTAACGGACCAAAAAGATTTAAAACGGAATTAAAAATTAAATCATAATTTCATTAACTTTCTAATCTTCTAATATCAAACTGTATAAATAATGAGTAACGACCACGTACATATTCATAAACATAATGTAGAAGGAAAAAATTTAATAGTATCTATACTATTGAATGTGGTCATTACTTTGGCACAAATTGTTGGTGGAATTTTATCTAATAGTTTGGCGTTAATTTCGGATGCACTACATAATTTTTCCGATGTGTTGTCGCTTGTTTTTAGTTTAGTAGCACATAAATTATCTCGAAGAAAAGCATCTATTGAATTTACTTTTGGGTATAAAAGAGCCGAGCTTTTAGCGGCTTTTGTAAATGCCGCAACGCTTATTATTGTGGCATTCATCTTAATTTATGGTGCAATAGAACGTTTTTTTCATCCACATCAAATTGAATCCAATTTAGTTATTTGGCTGGCATTATTAGGTATTGTTGTCAACGGAATTTCTGTGTTGTTATTAAAAAAAGACGCTGATCATAACTTAAATATGAAATCGGCTTATTTACATTTATTTACAGATATGATGGCTTCGGTAGCTGTATTGGTTGGTGGATTACTTATGAAGTTTTATGGATGGTTTTGGGTTGATAGTGTGATGACTATTTTAATTGCGATTTATTTAATAGTAGTTGGTTTCGATTTGCTATTAAAATCTACAAAAATGCTGATGCTTTTTACGCCAGATGCTATTGATATTAAAGAAATAGTACGCGAAGTGCATAAAATTGATGGGGTAAAAAAATTACATCACATACACGTTTGGAACTTAAACGAAGAAGAACTTCATTTAGAAGCACATTTAGACTGTATTGATGATATTAAATTGAGTGAATTCAACAATTTATTACAAAAAGTAGAATATGTTTTATTTCAAAAATTTGGAATTAATCATATTAATATTCAACCCGAATTTAAAAAAGAAGATTCTAAAGATTTTATAGTTCAGGATTAATAAACCCATAATTTTAACTAAATTCCGTCAATCAACTGACTTAATTTAGCTAAATTCCGTCAATCAACTGACGGAATTTATATTTTTTTACTATATTTGTATTCAGTTTGATACAATAAATAAGGATATGGACTATATTAAACGTGCTGTTTTCGACGATTTTAAAAATCATATAAAACCTAACAAAGTGCTTATTTTATTGGGTGCACGACGTGTGGGTAAAACAGAATTAATTCAAAAATATGTGACGGCAACAAATGAAAAGGTGTTGCAATTAAATGGGGAGGATTTGAATGATGCGCGTTTGCTCGAAAATCGCTCGATCGAAAATTATAGCCGTTTACTCGAAAATATTGATTTACTTATCATTGATGAAGCGCAAAATATTAATGATATTGGATTAAAATTAAAGTTTATTGTTGATCATATTAAAGGTATTAAAGTAGTGGCTACGGGTTCGTCAATGTTCGATTTAAATAATAAACTGGGCGAGCCATTAGTAGGCCGAAAAAATACGTTGTTTTTATTTCCTCTTGCACAAATGGAGTTTTCGCCTTATGAAAATTACAAAGAAACTCTTGAAAATCTTGAAGAACGTTTACTTTATGGTGGCTATCCTGAGCTTACGCATTACGAGAGTTGGTACGACAAACAAAGGTATTTACGCGAAATTGTCAATTCGTATTTATTAAAAGATATTTTAGTGTTTGATGGTATTAAAAATTCGGATAAAATTTACGATTTACTCCGTTTAATTGCATATCAAATTGGTAAAGAAGTGTCGATGCAAGAACTGGGTAATCAATTACAGTTATCAAAAAACACTGTTGAACGCTATCTCGATTTACTTTCTAAAGTGTTTATTTTATTTAAAGTAGAAGGTTTTTCAAGAAATTTACGCAAGGAAATTACCAAAACGTCACGCTGGTATTTTTATGATAATGGCATACGAAATGGTATTCTTAATAATTTTAATGTGTTTCAAAATCGTACCGATATTGGCGATTTATGGGAAAATTATTTAGCATCAGAACGCATGAAAAAACAACAGTATCAAAAAATGTTTCGAAATAATTATTTTTGGCGCACGTACGACCAACAAGAAATGGATTGGCTCGAAGAAAATGCCGATGATTTAGCTGGATTTGAATTCAAATGGAATGAAAATAAAAAGGTAAGAATTCCAGTAGCATTCGCAAAAGCTTATCCTAACGCAACTTTTGAAGTAATTACCAAAAATAATTATTTAGATTTTATAATGTAAGAAGATAAAAGTTACTCATGAACAATATCCAATTTATACAAACAGCTACACAATTTCCTACCAAAGGAATTGAAAATACCGTTCAACTTTTAAATGAAGATTGCACCATACCGTTTATTTCGCGTTACCGAAAAGATAAAACTGGCAATCTCGACGAGGTGCAAATTGAAACGATTGCTAAATTAAACAAACAATTCGACGAAATTGTAAAACGAAAAGAGTCAATTCTAAAATCAATTGAAGAACAAAATGCACTTTCTCCAGATTTAAAATCAAAAATTGATGCGAGTTTCGATTTGCAAGAATTAGAAGATTTGTATTTACCGTATAAAAAACGCAAAAAAACCAAAGCCGATGTTGCCCGCGAAAACGGATTAGAACCATTGGCAAAAATCATTATGGCACAACGTAATGATGATTTAGACTACTTGGCATCAAAATATATAAATGATAAAGTTACCAACGAAGACGAAGCTTTGCAAGGTGCACGCGATATTATTGCCGAATGGATAAACGAAAATATTTTTGTGCGTAAAAATTTACGTCGAACGTTTCAACGAAAAGCATTAGTTGAAACCAAAGTGGTAAAAACTAAAAAAGACGACGATGAAGCTCAAAAATTTAAACAATATTTTGAATGGAGCGAAAATTTAATGAAAGCACCATCGCATCGATTGTTGGCAATGTTGCGTGCCGAAGCAGAAGGTTTTGTAAAGTTCAAAATTGTACTTTCTGATGAAGATAAAGACGAAATTTTACGATTTATTGATAAAAACATTATAAAAAACGAAGGCGAAAGTGCGTATCATCTCGAAAAAGCCATAGATGATAGTTACAAACGATTACTCGAGCCAGCAATTTCCAATGAAGTATTACAAGAGGCCAAGGAAAAAGCAGACATTAAAGCCATAGATGTTTTTTCGGAAAATTTACGCCAGTTGTTGCTTGCTCCACCTTTGGGCGAAAAGCGAATTTTAGCTATTGACCCTGGATTTAAAACAGGTTGCAAAGTAGTTTGTTTAGACGAAAAAGGCGATTTGTTGTATAACGAAAATATTTATCCACACGCACCCCAAAACGACACAGCTATGGCGATGAAAAAAATCCGTTCAATGGTGAATGCGTATAATATTGAAGCCATTTCAATTGGAAACGGAACTGCGAGTCGCGAAACCGAATTTTTTATTAAAAAAATAGCTTTTGACAAGCCAATTCAAGTTTTTGTAGTGTCAGAAGCGGGTGCTTCGGTGTACTCGGCTAGTAAAATTGCCCGAGAAGAATTTCCAAATTATGATGTTACAGTTCGTGGCGCGGTTTCTATTGGCAGAAGGTTATCAGATCCGTTGGCAGAATTGGTAAAAATTGATCCAAAATCAATTGGTGTGGGGCAATACCAACACGATGTCGATCAAAGTAAATTAAAAGATGAACTCGACACTACTGTAGTGCGTTGTGTAAATGCTGTAGGTATAAACTTGAACACTGCGAGTAAAGCATTATTAAGTTATGTGAGTGGTATTGGCGAAAAATTAGCCGAAAATATAGTAAGTTTTCGAGCTGAAAATGGTGCTTTTTACGATAGAAATCAGTTGAAAAAAGTGCCCCGATTAGGCGACAAAGCATTTCAACAATCCGCTGCTTTTATTCGTATAAAAGACGGAAAAAACCCGTTAGACAATTCGGCAGTGCACCCCGAATCGTATAAAATGGTTGAAAAAATGGCGAAAGATTTAGGATTAAAAGTGGAAGATTTAATTGGTAATAAAGAATTTATTTCCAAAGTTTCGCCTGAAAAATACGTAACAAATGATGTTGGAATTTTAGGTATAAAAGATATTTTAAAAGAACTCGAAAAACCAGGACTCGACCCAAGAAAAGCCGCAAAAGTATTTGAGTTTGATCCTACAGTACGTTCAATTGCAAACGTAAAAACAGGAATGATTTTACCTGGAATTGTGAACAATATTACAGCGTTTGGTTGTTTTGTAGATATCGGAATTAAAGAAAGTGGCTTGGTACATATTTCGCAACTCAAAGCAGGTTTTGTATCCGATGTAAATGAAGTGGTAAAATTGCACCAACACGTTCAAGTTAAAGTAGTTGAAGTTGATGAAGCTCGCAAACGAATTCAGCTATCAATGATTATTTAAATAAAAAAAACCCAACTTTATAGATTCTGAAACAAATTCAAAATGACAAATAAAGTTGGGATTTTTATTTTATTGTAAAAAAATAATTATTCTTTATTTTCTTCTTCTTTTTTAGAATTTTTAGGTTCGTCGTCTTTCATGGCATTTTTAAATTCTTTTACGCCACCGCCTAAGCCTTTCATCAATTCTGGAATTTTTTTACCACCAAATAATAAAAGCACTATTATCACAATTAAAATAACTTGTGGTGCTCCTATTGCTCCTAAAAATATTGCAAGTGTATTCATATCATCAAAAGTTTACAGTACAAAGATAAAAAGAAATATTCAACCAATAATTTTTTAACGAATTATTATCAGTAAAACAATTAAAAAACACCGTAATTAGTATCTTTGTAAGAATCAAAATTTTAAAAATGGCAAAAAAAGGAGCAAAACGTAAATTATTAAGCCAAAAACTATTTAATAAACGACGTTTAATCATTTTAAATGAAGATACTTTTGAAGAAACATTTTCATTAAAACTCAATTTAATGAATGTGTTTGTGGTAGCCACATTAGGCGCTATTTTTTTAATTGCTATAACAACCTACATTATTGCTTTTACACCTTTGCGTGAATATATTCCAGGTTATGCTTCTACTAAACTCAAAAAAGAAGCTATGGATTTAGCTATAAAATCAGATTCTTTAGAGGCAGTTATGCGCGAAAATAACGCCTATATTGTATCGATAAAAAAAGTGTTAACAGGCAATTTAGAATATGCAAAATTTAGTAAAGATTCTATTATTGCTGCCGAAAAGCAAACTATCGACGAGTCAGAAATGCAATCGAGTGAAACCGAAAATAATTTAAAAGAAAAAGTAAAACAAGACGATAAATACAATGTTTTTGAATCGTCTAAACCAAAAGTAAATTTTGTACTTTTTCCACCTGCTCAAGGAAAAATACTCGAAAAATATAACGAAAAAACCAATCATTTAGCTACTACAGTTGCACTGGCGAATAATACACCTATTAAAGCTATAGCACCAGGAACAATAGTGTTTGCCGACTGGACACCCAACAACGGCTATGTCGTTATTGTACGCCATCAAAGTAGTGTTTTATCAGTATATAAAAATGCGGGTAGCATTACTAAAAAACAAGGCGATACCGTAAAATCGGGCGAAGTTATTGCGCTTGCAGGAAACACCTTAAATCCGAATGGAAATATATCGCTTCGTTTTGAATTATGGAAAGACGGATTTCCTATAGATCCTGCTCAGTTTATTAATTTCGAATAAATTATGTCAATAAAATCATTTGCTGCCAAATTATTTGCTGCTTATATTCATCAAAAAAATCAAAAATGGATACATAATCCTACTCAAACACAGCAACAAGTTTTTAATAATTTAATTCTAAAAGCAAAGGAAACACAATTTGGAAAAGAACATCATTTTTCAGAAATTTCTTCTATTCAAGATTTTCAAAAAAATGTTCCCGTTCGCGATTATGAGCAATTGCGAGAATATGTTAATGCGGTTGTTGCGGGAAAAGAAAATATATTATGGCCAGGAAAACCGCTTTATTTTGCCAAAACATCAGGAACCACTTCGGGTGCAAAATATATTCCGCTTACTGCAGCATCGATGCCTTTTCATATTAAAGCTGCCCGAAATGCTATCTTAAGTTATATTCACGAAACAGGAAAAGCCGATTTTGTAAACGGTAAAATGATTTTTTTACAAGGCAGTCCTATTTTAGAAGAAAAAAATGGCATTAAACTCGGGCGTTTGTCTGGAATTGTTGCCCATTTTGTGCCAAAATATTTACAAAAAAACCGAATGCCAAGTTGGGAAACCAATTGCATAGAAGACTGGGAAACTAAAGTAAATGCAATAGTTGCAGAAACACTACCAGAAAATATGTCGGTAATTTCAGGTATTCCGTCGTGGGTACAAATGTATTTTGAAAAGCTAAAAGAAAAAACCAATAAACCCGTTGGCGAAATTTTTAAAAACTTCAATTTATTTATTTACGGTGGCGTAAATTACGAACCATACCGAGCAAAATTTGAAAATTTAATAGGAAGAAAAGTAGATTCGATAGAATTGTTTCCTGCTTCCGAAGGTTTTTTTGCTTATCAAGATTCGCAAACCGAAAAAGGAATGCTATTATTGTTAAATTCTGGTATTTTCTACGAATTTATTAAAGCCGATGAATTTTTTACCGAAAGCCCAAAACGCTATACAATAGGCGAAGTAGAACTCAACATTAATTATGTTTTAATTATTTCTACTAACGCTGGTTTATGGGCATACAACATTGGCGATACTATTCAGTTTACGAGTTTAGCACCGTATCGGGTAGTTGTTTCGGGGCGAATAAAACATTACATTTCGGCGTTTGGCGAACACGTTATTGGAAAAGAAGTAGAAACAGCTTTGCAAGAAGCCATGCAAAACACAACGGTTACAGTAAACGAATTTACGGTTGCTCCACAAATTACACCTATGGCAGGATTACCGTATCATGAATGGTTGATCGAATTTGAAAATGAACCCGATAATTTAGAAGAATTTGCTTTACAAATAGATGCTGCTTTGTGCAAACAAAACAGTTATTATAAAGATTTAATTACTGGAAATGTTTTACGAAGTTTAGTGATAACCAAAGTACCGAAAAACGGATTTCAAGACTATATGAAATCTATAGGAAAACTAGGCGGACAAAATAAATTACCACGATTGAGCAACGATAGAAAAATTGCCTCATTTTTTGAGAATAAAGAATAAAGATGAAAGAAAAAAGACTACTCTTAATTTTATTATTTGTATCAAATTTTACATTTTCTCAACTAAAAGGAATTGTAAAAGATAGTATTTCTGGAAAACCTATTCCATATGTAAACATTTGGGTCGAAAACGAAACTATTGGTACAAATTCAGAAGAAAATGGAAGTTTTGTGTTAAACATTTCCGAAGAAAAGAATATTGTTTTTTCAGCTTTGGGTTATCAAACCAAAACTGTTTCATCAACCGAAATAACAGAAGTTTTTTTAGTTCCAGCAGCTATACAACTTAACGAATTGGTTATTGAAAAACCCAAAAATACAGAAACAATTGAAGTTGGAAATTATGAGAAAAGTGGTTTTAGAATAGGATTAGGAAATATAAATTCTGCTGTTTTTTTTAAGCCAACTGATGAAATGCTAACTCATCCTTTTTTAAAAGAAATTAAATTTTTAACAAAATCAGAAATTAAAAATGCAAAAATTAGAATTAAAATTTTAGGTCTAGAAGAAGATAATTATCCTGGCGAAAATTTAATAGATGAAGAAATTATAATTTCTGTAAAAAAAGGTAAAAACACTAATATTGTAGATTTAAGTAATTTTCGTTTTAAAATTCCAAATGAAGGTTTTTTCGTTTCTTTTGAAAAACTATTAATTGAAGAAAATAAATATTTTTATGAATTTAATTATAAAGATGACAAAGGAGAAAAAAGAACGCAAAAGTCATTGTCTATAGAACCAGAATTATGTTTTATACCAGAAGAAAAAGATATTGTTTGGCAATCTTCAATTAATGGAAATTGGTCAAAATCAAAAAAACATACATTAAAATCCCCAAAAAGCTATGAAAATTTATTAATGAGAAAATACCACGATAAGTATTTAGCTCCATCGCTAAAAATTACTCTTTCAAATTAGTAGTAAAACTGTATCTTTGTTGGTTAAAGAATTGTATATGAAAGAAACTCAAAATATTTCACGTTCACGTGCTCAGTCATCATCAGGCGCAATTGAACGCTTGTATATTACGATGCGCCATTTGTTTAATCGCGGATTTTACAAACCAATGGGCGTTTCTGGCGAAACGTTGCGAAATGCACTTTTAGAACTTCGCCCCGAAATTTATGGCTCTATAGCCGAAGAAAAAGTAGAGCTTAACGGATTGCTTTACGTTATTGAACGTTTACCGATAGGAATTGAAGAATGTCGCTATATCAATTTAACTTCCGACGAAGGTTATGCGGGCTCTCATTTTAAAGCAATTGTTCCGCCTAAAAGAAGAAGAAATTGCTACAGAATTGATAGCGAACAAATGAATGTTGAAATCACTAGAGGACGTTCCGATATTTATGATATTTTAACACACCTGACCTTTATTTTTATCGAATCGCACAAAATAAAAGATCGTGTTTTAATTGATGAAGAAGGTAATGTAGCTCGCGATTGGGAAAAACTAGAACACTATGTTTCGCATAAAAAGAAATTAACATTAATAGAACGCGAAATTGCTATGTCGCACGCATCGGTAGTGTTAGGACGAACGTTTGCCGAAGTACAAGATATTTACGACAAATTTGCTACAACCGAACAACCCGACCGTTTTTTACACGTTATTTATTGGTTAGGTAAATTAGCTATAGAAGAAATTGTCGATAATAATAAACGAACCATTACTTTTAGTCCCATTCTTAGAGAACGATTAGGACATCATATTTATGGCGAAATTTGGGCAAACAACATAAAGCAAGTTTTATTAAAAAATAAATTAATAAATCGTCCGTTACATATTATAAGTGCCAATATGCATAGTGTAATGAATTCGCTTTTTGCAGAACCCGTTTTAGGAAAAAACTACACAAAATTAGGCGATTATCAAGTATTTGAAGATTTAAGCAGTTCAGGCAATAAAGAATTGCGAAATCAGGTTGAAAAATATGCTTTGCAACACGGAATGATTTCGCTTCCCGACGCATCAGGAACCAATATTGATGTTCAAATTTTTGACACCGCTAAAATTAACCATAAAGAAACATTATTTGCAAAAGCAAATAGCGAAAAAGGAAACGAACCAGTTTTAATTGTAATGGATTATGCCTTTGGCGAGCAAGCATTTGAAACTATAGACGAGTTGCTAAAACCGTATAAACACAATAAAGAAAAAATATTTTTAAACGTAGAATCGGTTTCTATAATGGGTAAAGCCGGAATTCTAGAAGGCGGCAAAGGCGATATTATGATTCCGAATGCACATGTAAACGAAGGAACTGCCGATAATTATCCGTTCGAAAACGAATTAACCAAAGAAATGTTCGACGGAAATGGAATTCCAGTTTTTGATGGCCCTATGATTACGGTTTTAGGAACATCACTCCAAAATCGCGATTTGTTAAAATTTTTCCACGAATCTACTTGGAAAGCTATTGGTCTCGAAATGGAAGGTGCTTATTATCAAAAAGCAATTCAAGCCGCTTCAAAAATTAGAAAAAGTATTAATCCAAATGTAAAAGTGCGCTATGCGTATTATGCTTCCGATAATCCACTAGAAACAGGAAGTACTTTAGCATCTGGCGGATTAGGAACTACAGGCGTAAAACCAACGTATTTAATTACTATTAAAATATTAGAACAAATTTTTAACATTAATAAAAACTAATTATGAGTACAAATTCTCACGATCAAGAAATCGATTTAGGTCAAATTTTTAGTAAAATTGGTAGCTTTTTTCAATCCATTCTTGATTTCTTTTTTGATATTATTTTATTCGTTAAAAAAAATATAATTGTAATTGTTATTTTATTAGTTGTAGGTGTTCTTTTAGGATTGTACGTAGATAAAATCGATAAAGAATACGACAACCAAATAATTGTAACGCCAAATTTTGGAAGTGTAGATTATTTGTATTCTAAAGTTTCATTATTAGACGCAAAGAAAAAAGAAAAAGACACAATGTTCTTTAAAAACCTTGGTTTTAAAAATATTAAAGATCTTGGTAAAATAGAAATAAAACCTATAATGGATGTGTTTAAATTCGTAGAAAACAATAAAGGTAATTTCGAACTAATTGAATTAATGGCCGAAGACGGCGATATCGAGAAAATTATTGAAGGCGATGTAACCAGTAAAAATTATCCTTTGCACGAAATAAAATTTTCTACATCAAGCACTACAACAAACAGTAAAACAGTTGAACCACTATTAAATTTCCTTAATAATTCTGAATATTACGAAGCTATAAAAAAGCAATATTTAGAAAATGAAACGATACAAATGAGGGCTAATGATAGCATTATTACTCAGATTAACTCATTAATTGATGGTTTTGCAAAATCTACGGCTAGCGGTGCTAAAACAGATAAAATGGTTTACATAAGCGATAACAACCAGTTAAATGAAATTATTACAACTAAAAACAATTTGGTTGATGCGCAAGGAAAATTAAAAATTAATTTAATAAATAACGATAAAATTATTAAAGATATTAGTGTTTCTATTAATAAGTTAAACACAAAAGGCATTAACGGAAAAAGAAAATTTGTTTATCCAATTGCATTGTTAGCTTTATTTGTTATGCTTAAATTTTTTAAAATATTTTACTCAAAACAAATGGCAAAAAGAAACAGAGAATGAAAAAAATACTAATTACAGGAGGCGCTGGTTTTATTGGTTCTAATTTTGTTCCTTATTTTATAGAAAATAATCCAGATTATCACTTGGTTAATTTAGACGCATTAACCTATGCAGGAAACTTAGACAATCTAAAAGAAATTGAAAATCATCCAAGATACACCTTTGTTCAAGGCGATATTTGCGATAGTGAATTTATTAAAAATTTATTTGCAGAACATCAATTTCACGATGTAATTCACTTTGCGGCAGAAAGCCATGTGGATAATTCCATTTCGGGTCCAGAAGCGTTTATAAAAACCAATGTTTTAGGAACATTTAATCTACTTGATTCGGCACGAAAATTATGGATGAATGGTCCTAATAATTATAAATCGGAATTTCAAAATTCACGTTTTCATCATGTTTCAACCGATGAGGTTTACGGAACATTAGGTGAAACGGGTTTGTTTGAAGAAACTACACCATATGCGCCAAACAGCCCTTATTCGGCATCAAAAGCAGGTTCCGATATGATTGTGCGAAGCTATTTCCATACCTACGGCATGAATGTAGTAACTACCAATTGTTCCAATAATTATGGACCAAAACAACATAACGAAAAATTAATTCCAACCATTATTCGTAAAGCACTTTCTGGTGAAAATATTCCTATTTATGGCGATGGAAAAAATGTGCGTGATTGGTTGTATGTTCTTGATCATTGTAAAGGAATTGAACTCGCTTTCAAAACTGGAAAATCAGGTGAAACGTATAACATCGGTGGCCGAAATGAACGCAATAATTTATATATAGTAGATAAAGTTTGTGCTATTTTAGATGAAATTAAACCAAAGCAATTGGGTAGTTATAAGGAACAAATTTCATTTGTAAAAGATCGCCCAGGACACGATATGCGCTATGCTATTGATGCGACCAAAATAGAAAATGAATTAGGATGGAAAGCCGATGAAAATTTCGAATCGGGAATAGTAAAAACAATTGAATGGTATATTAATAAGTTTTAAAGAAAAGTTTTAGTTGTTATATCAACTTTAAACTTTAAACTTTAAACTTTTGACTTTGAAATTATGAAAGGAATCATATTAGCCGGTGGCTCAGGAACACGTTTACATCCACTTACATTAGCAGTAAGTAAACAATTGATGCCAATTTATGACAAGCCGATGATTTACTATCCATTATCAACATTGATGTGGGCAGGAATTCGTGAAATATTAATTATTTCAACACCTCAAGATTTACCGTTGTTCGAAAAATTATTGGGTGATGGTAAAAAATTAGGTTGTCGGTTTGAATATGCCGTGCAAGAAAATCCAAATGGTTTGGCAGAGGCTTTTATTATTGGAAAAGAGTTTGTAGGTAACGATAAAGTGGCTTTAATTTTAGGCGATAATATTTTTTATGGCACGGGTTTAGCTGAATTATTACAAGCTAATAATAATCCTGATGGAGGAATCGTTTATGCCTATCATGTACATGATCCTGAGCGCTATGGAGTGGTAGATTTTGATGCAAACGGAAAAGTATTATCTATTGAAGAAAAACCAACAAAGCCAAAATCTAATTTTGCAGTTCCGGGTATTTATTTTTACGATAATGAAGTGTTGGAAATAGCAGCAAATATTCAACCAAGCCCTCGTGGCGAACTCGAAATTACTGATGTAAATAAAGTATATCTTCAAAAAGGGAAATTGCAAGTATCTATTTTAGATAGAGGTACAGCATGGCTTGATACAGGTACGTTTCAATCGCTAATGCAAGCGGGTCAATTTGTACAAGTTATTGAAGAACGACAAGGATTAAAAATAGGTGCAATTGAAGAAGCCGCCTATAAAATGGGCTTTATTGATGCTACTCAATTACAAAAATTAGCCGAACCTTTAATGAAGAGTGGCTACGGAACTCATTTAATGAGTTTGATAAGTTAGAATTAAGATTTTCAGTATTAAGAATTAAGATTCATTTGCTTAATTTTTGATATTGTTTTTGAATTTGATATTGAAATTTATAATGACATTTTTAGAAACCAAACTAAAAGGATGTTTTATCCTTGAGCCAAAAATAATTAAAGACGAACGCGGCTATTTTATGGAAAGTTTTAATGAAAAAACATTTTCCAATGGCGTAGGACAAACCGTTCATTTTGTGCAAGATAATCAATCGTATTCTTCAAAAGGTGTTTTACGTGGTTTACATTATCAATGTGGCGAACATGCGCAAGCTAAATTAGTACGTGTTTTACAAGGCGAAGTGTTGGATGTTGCCGTTGATATTCGCCCGAATTCACCCACTTTTGGTCAGTATGAAGCGGTGTTACTTTCTGCAGAAAATCAAAAACAGTTTTTTGTTCCTCGCGGATTTGCACATGGCTTTTTAGTACTAAGCGAAACAGCTACTTTTTTTTATAAATGTGACAATTTTTATAATAAAGAAAGTGAAGGTGGCATCATTTTTAATGATGAAACAATTGCTATCGATTGGAATTTTCCTACAGAAAAAATGATTATTTCCGAAAAAGATACAGTTTTACCTTCTTTAGAAAACGCTAAAAAGGTATGGTAGTTTTAGTAACAGGAGCCAACGGACAATTAGGGCAATCGCTTCAATTTGTTGCCAATCAATATTCAGAAATTGATTTTGTTTTTTGCTCTTCTTCAGAATTAGAGATTACCAATTTTACCAATTGTGAAAGTATATTTCTAAAATACCAACCCGATTTTTGCATTAACGCCGCCGCATATACTGCTGTTGATAAAGCCGAATCGGAACAAGAAAAAGCAGCATCAGTAAATGCTAGTGGTGCTCAAAATTTAGCCGAAGTTTGTAAAACACATAATACCATATTATTGCATGTTTCCACCGATTTTGTTTTTGATGGAAATGCTACAAAACCAATTTTAGAAAACGAAATACCCAATCCTACAAGTATTTACGGATTAACCAAATTACGAGGCGAACAAATTATTCAAGCAACGTGGGAAAAACATTTTATTATAAGAACGTCTTGGGTGTATTCGCAGTTTGGTGCCAATTTTATGAAAACCATGCTTCGTTTATCATCTGAAAAAGATAGCCTTTCAGTTGTAAACGATCAAATAGGAACACCAACATATGCCGTAGATTTAGCAAATGCTTTAATAAAAATAATCGATTCTTGTCATGCTGAATTTATTTCAGCATCTAATTATGGCATCTACAACTTCAGTAATGAAGGTCAATGTTCGTGGTATGAGTTTGCGAAAGAAATATTCGCACAAAAAAATATTACAATTGATTTAAAACCGATACCATCTTCACAATTTCCAACACCAGCGAAACGACCAGCATATAGTGTTTTAGATAAATCAAAAATAAAAGCTACATTTGATATAGCGATTAACGATTGGAAAACCAGTTTAGCCAATTGTTTGGACAACTACTAAAATGAAACGATTTTGTTTACTTTTTTTACTAATTCCGCTAGTTTTCTTTTCACAAAATAAAGAAAAAAATGCAACGTATATTGATGCGCAATATTTTCATGGTAACGTAATAAAACATGCCGACTATGTTTCGCATTTAATTTCAGGGCATCCAGATGGTTTATTACTGAGTTATAACTGGAAAACGTACGGAAAAAAAGAATGGGAACAAGTGTATAATTATCCAGATTATGGTGTTTCGTACCAGTTTATCGACTTTAAAAACGAAACGTTAGGTGTTAATCATGCTGTAGGTGCGCACTACAATTTCTATTTTCTAAAGAGACATATACTTTTTAGAATTTCACAAGGAATTGGCATTACTTCTAATCCTTATGATAAAGAAACCAACAACAAAAACAATGCTTTTGGTACTAAAATATTAGACAATAATTATTTTTTATTACAATACCAAAAACAACATTTATTTGGAAATTGGGGAATTCAAGCCGGATTGTTACTTACTCATTTTTCAAACGGACGATTTAAAGCGCCTAATAGCGGTATAAATACTTTAGCGGCAACGATAAGTTTGAATTATAATTTTGAAAAAACGCAAGACTATATTCATGATTCATTACCAACAAAACAATCTTATAAAGAAAGAATAAAATACAATTTAGCTTTTCGCACCGGACGTTCCGAAGGGCCGATTCCAAATCTTGGTCAACGACAATTTTATCATTTAGGATTTTATGCAGATAAAAGGATAGGTAGAAAAAGTGCGCTACAACTAGGAACTGACGTGTTTTTTTCACGATATTTACGAGATTATATTGCGTTTTCTTCGGTGGCATTTCCGACAGATCACAAAAGTTATACCGACGCCGATACGGATTATAAACGTGTAGGTATATTTGTTGGGCATGAGTTATTTATCAATAAATTGTCCATTGAAACGCAATTTGGGTATTATGTTTATAAGCCATTTAACTACGAAATAGATGTATATCAGCGTATTGGCATGAAATATTATGTATATAAAAATTGGTTTACTGGAGTTGGATTAAAAACACACGGAGGTAGAGCAGAGGCCATTGAAGCAACTGTAGGAGTGAGGTTGTAAAATAGACTATAGAGAAAAGAAAAAAGAGCAAAGACTTTGTTATATATTATTTTGATTGCTTTTGATTAAATAAAATATGAATAAATATTTTTACATACTACTTTTACTGATTACTGCAAGTTGTGGTATATCTGAAGATTGTTTTAAAGGCAACGGTAATAAAGTGACTCAAACCTATAATGTTGGTGAATTTAAGAAAGTTAAAGTGTATTCTGGTGTTGGTTTAGTGATAAAAGAAGGCATAAATTATGAAGTTAGAATAGAAACCAGCGATAATATTCTAGATGAAATAGAAGTGAGTATGCAAGGCGATATGCTAGTGGTAAAAGACAAATCAACCTGTAATATTGCACGCGATTATGGACTAACAACGGTGTATGTAACCGCACCTAATTTGGAAGAAATTCACAGTAAAACCGAACA
>NZ_JAWKMX010000018.1:0-51946 GCF_041392005.1 Flavobacterium sp. | reverse complement strand
TAAAACCTTAGCAGTGTATTGATGAATATTTCTGTGTTTAATTCCAAGTAAAGAAAAAAGTAAACCAACAAATAAAGCAATTGCAGGCGAAAAAAAGGGTAAAAAGCATAACCCAATAAGTATGGAATACAACCAATTAAAATTATTTTTTTCTGAAAAATTAGTAGGCATTTTTACCAATCTATAACTATTTATCTTCTGTAAAAATAACAGATTATTTGCAGGTTTTTGCAAAGGTTATTCTTTTATTATAAAACTATGTAACATATGATACACTTTTTTGTATCATATGTTACTTGTCTTAATAATAATTTTAAAGAATTTTGGAATAAATAATTTTACTATGGAAGAAATGCTTTTCTATGATCGAATGCAATTTGCATTTACGATAACTTTTCACTACTTATTTCCACAACTTACTATGGGATTATCTTTAATGATAGTTTATTTTAAGTGGAAATATTTAAAAACAAATCTGGAACAATATAATGAAGCTGCAAAGTTTTGGATGCGAATTTTTGCATTAAATTTTGCAATAGGTGTTGTTACAGGAATACCAATGGAGTTTCAATTTGGAACTAACTGGGCAAAATTTTCAGAATTAACAGGAGGAATAATAGGACAAACACTTGCCATGGAAGGAATGTTTTCTTTCTTTTTGGAATCATCTTTTTTAGGACTCTTTTTATTTGGTGAAAAATTATTAGGACATAAATTACACTTTATAACTGGGTTTTTAGTGTTTTTAGGTTCATGGATGAGCGGATTTTTAATCATTGCTACTCATTCATGGATGCAAAATCCTGTAGGATATGAAATCTTAGCAAATGGTAAGTTTGTATTGAATAACTTTGGCGCTTTGTTTACAAATCCTTGGCTTTGGCCTTCTTATTTGCATAACCAAGCGGCTTCATTAGTTACAAGTTCTTTTGTTGTTGCAGGAATTGGAGCTTTTTATATTCTAAACAACAAAAATGTTGCATTTGGTAGAATGTTTGTAAAAACAGGTGTCGTTTTTGGTTTGATTTCTTCTGTTTTAGTTGCAATTCCAACGGGCGATTTATTAGCCAAAAATGTGGTAAAATATCAACCAGTTACTTTTGCTGCTATGGAAGGAATTTTTCATACTGAAAATGGTGGTTCTGAAATTGTTTTAATTGGACAACCTGATGTAAAAAATAAAAAACTAGATAATAAAATAGCAGTTCCAAATATTTTAAGTTTTCTAACCTACGGAAATTGGGAGAAAGAAATTAAAGGTTTAGATAATTATTCTGAAGATGTTTACCCAACAAATATTTCTGGTTTGTATTATGGTTATCACATAATGGTAGGTTTGGGTACAATCTTCATAGGAATAATGTTCTTGGCATTAATTCAATTACTACGAAAAAAATTATTTGAAACAAAATGGCTTTTGTGGGCATTTATGTTTGCATTGCCTTTCCCATACATTGCAAATACCACGGGTTGGTATACTGCAGAATTAGGTCGTCAGCCTTGGTTAGTTTATAATTTGCTTAGAACATCTGAAGGTGCTTCACCAACAGTTTCTTCTGGAAATACTTTATTTACATTATTAGGATTTATTGGTCTATATCTTTTACTAGGAATGTTATTTTTAATGCTAGTTGGTAAAATAATTAGAAAAGGCCCACAACCACAAACACACTAAGTCATGGAATATTTTTGGTATATAGTTTTAGTTTTAATGTTAGCGGTTTATGTTGTTTTAGACGGCTACGATTTTGGTGCGGGAATTATTCATTTGTTTTTTGCTAAAAATGAAAAAGATAAAAAGGCGATTGCAAATGCAATTGGTCCATTTTGGGATGCAAATGAAGTTTGGCTAATTGCGGCTGGAGGTGTTTTGTTTTTTGCATTTCCAACATTATACGCATCTTCTTTTAGTGGATTTTATTTGCCTTTAATTATGGTACTTTGGTTGCTGATTTTTAGAGCTATTGGATTAGAGTTAAGAGGTCAAATTCATCATTCTATGTGGGAAGCTATTTGGGATAAAGCCTTCGGCATAGCAAGTTTATTGTTAGCATTATTTTTTGGTGTAGCATTAGGAAATGTAGTTCGTGGTGTAAATCTTGGAATGGTAGAAAATGGAGTTTCTTCTCATGAAGCACATTATTTCTTTTTACCCTTGTGGAATCCAGACTTCAGTCCAACTTCTACACATCAAGGAATTATCGATTGGTTTACTTTATTACTTGGAATTATTGCTGTAATTGCGTTAACAATTCATGGAGCTAATTGGATAATTTTTAAGACAAATTCTGACTTAAATACAAAATTAAAAAGTATAGTTTTCAAATTGAATTTTGGGCTACTCGCTTTAGTTATAGCTTCATTATTAATTTGGCACATTATCGAACCAAAACCTTTTCATAACTTCATAAAATATCCATTTCTTTGGGTTTTACCAATAATTACTTTTACAGGAATTTTTGGATTATTTAAAGTAAGGACTTTTAAAAAAGAATGGTATGGATTTTTATTTTCATCTTTATTTTTGTTAGGAGGTTTATCTTCAACTGTAGCTTCCATTTTTCCTAAGTTATTGCCATCAACCAATACCATAAATCCTTCGTTAACTATTGAAAATGTGGCAGCACACGAATACGGATTATCGGTAGGAATGTTTTGGTTTTTTATAGCTTTAGTTCTTGTATTAATTTATATGATTGTGCAATACCGCGTATTTAAAGGTAAAATGGATGACGTTGGTTATGGAGAACATTAATAATAAAGTAGCAACTATTAAAATAGCTTTTATGTAACAAAAGTTGCTGCGAATAACTTTAGTGTATTCTATATTTGTTTAATATAAATGATGAAAAAATGTCTAAAATAGTAATATTAGGAGCTGGAATTGCGGGTCATACAGCAGCAGCTCATTTAAGAAGAAAACTTTCAAAGGAGCATGAAGTTTTGGTGGTTTCACCCAATAGAAATTACCAATGGGTTCCATCAAATATATGGGTAGGTATTGGTAGAATGAAACCAAAAGATGTAATTTTTCCACTTGAACCATTATATAAAAGAAAAGGAATTGGTTACAAACAAGCAAAAGCGGTATCCTTTCATCCAGAAGGAGATGTGTCTGAACAAAAGCCTTATATCTTAGTTGAAGGTGTTTATGGAGAAACTCTTGGAAAACAAGAAAAAGTAACTTATGATTACTTAATTAATGCAACCGGACCAAAATTAGCATTCGATTTAACGGAAGGTTTACAGCCTGCAACAAATAAAGTGTATTCGGTTTGTACATACGACCATGCTGACCATGCTTCTGAAGCTTTACATAAGTTAATTGATTCACTAAAAAAATCAGATAAAAAGGCAAAAATTCTTATTGGAACAGGTCATGCAAAAGCAACTTGTCAGGGTGCAGCTTTTGAGTATATTTTAAATGTTGAAAAAGAATTACAAAAATTTGGTATTCGCGATAAAGCTGAAATTACATGGATTTCAAACGAATATGAATTAGGTGATTTTGGAATGGACGGTATGTTGATGGATTACAACGGTTTCAATATGAAATCTAAAGATATGGTCGAAATGATTTTTGAAGATCGTGCAATTAAGTGGATTTTAGGTGCTGGTGTAACTAAAGTGGAAGATGGATTGGTACATTATGAAAATCTAGAAGGCGAATATAAAACTGAGAGTTTCGATTTTGGAATGTTAATTCCTGCATTTTCAGGTCATGGTTTTCAAGCTTTTGATAAACAAGGTCAAAATATTACCGATAAACTATTTAAAGGTTTTATGATTGTGGATGCGGATTATTCGCCAAAGCCTTATAATGAATGGACGGTTCAAGATTGGCCAGAAACGTATCAAAATCCTTCATATAAAAATATTTTTGCACCAGGAATTGCTTTTGCACCACCACATGCTATTTCAAAACCAAGAAAAAGTAAGAATGGAACTGAGATTTTCCCATCGCCTCCAAGAACGGGAATGCCTTCTGGAATTACAGCAAAATTAGTAGCAGATAATATTATCGATAGCATAAAAGCAGGAAAAGAATCGTTGCATCACAAAGGCTCTTTAGGTAATATGGGAGCAGCTTGTATAGCTTCTGCAGGATATGGAATGACACAAGGTAGTGGAGTTAGTATAACAACATATCCTATTGTTCCAGATTTTAAAAAATATCCAGATACACATGGCAGGGATATTCAAAAAACTTTTGGAGATATCGGTTTAGCTGGTCATTGGGTAAAATTAGCACTACACTATGCATTCATATGGAAAGCAAAAATGAAACCTTTTTGGTGGTTAATTCCTGAGTAACAAAAAAAGATATAGTATTACACTTTATTGCTAAAACTTAATTTTTATATTATGACACAAAGAATATCTAATAGTCAAAAGAGAAAGATGCAAAATCCATTTATTCAATTTTTTAAGTTCATTTATTTAAATATTAGAATTTTAAAAATTGTTGCTGGTGGACATGGTGGTACGCGTTTATAAATTGAATCGATTCTGTTTTACATAATTTGATTGGTTAGTCAAGAACACCTTTTTATAAGGTGTTTTTTTGTGTAACAAATACAGCAAAGTAGTGTAACAGTTGTTACAATAAAGGTTGCATTTCGGTTATAAATTTGTAAAAAAATACAAATGATGAATAAATTAACTGTTTTACTTTTATCGCTTTTAACCGGAATTTCGATTTATGCTCAAGATACCATTCGTATTTCTAAATCAGAAATTCTGTCAAAAAGTTTAGAAAACAATTTGCAAATAAAAATTGCTGAACAAAATGCAAATTCAGCACAAGCCGATTATAACCAATCCAAAGCTTTGTTTTTACCTAACATTACGGCTTCGCACACGGCAATAACAACAACAAATCCTTTAATGGCTTTTGGTTCTAAATTGAATCAAGAAATTTTAACCATGGCCGATTTTAATCCGGCTTTGTTAAACGATCCAAAACGAACAAACAATTTTGCGACGTTATTTGAAATTCAACAGCCACTAATCAATTTAGATGGTTTGTATGAACGTAAGGCCGCCAAAGCAAAATTGGAAGCAATGGATTTACAAACAGAAAGAACTAAAGAATATTTACAACTCGAAGTTTCTAAAGCATATATGCAATTGCAATTGGCATATAAAGCGGTTGAAGTTCTTGATAAAGCAAATCGTACGGCACAAGAAAACTTAAAGTTGATTGAAAATTATTTCAAAAACGGCATGCTTCAAAAAACCGATTTGTTAGATGTGCAAGTTCGTGTGAATGAAGTAGCCAATCAATTGCAGTACGCTAAAAGTAACGTTCAAAATGCGTCAGATTATTTAGCATTCCTATTAAATGAAGATATGAAAGGTAAATTATTTAAACCATCTGAAGTATTAGATAATAAAATTCAGTTTGAAGAAATACCAACTGCCATTTCCGAAAATAGAAAAGATTTTCAAGCTATGGATAAGGCAACCGAAGCATATAGTAATATGTTGCAATCATCTAAAATGAGCTTTTTACCGCGTATTAATGCTTTCGGGAATTATCAAATATATGATGACAAATTATTCGGATTTAATGCTAATGGTTATTTAGTGGGTGCACAATTATCATGGAATGTTTTCGATGGTAATAAAAGTATTGGTAAAAACCAAAAAGCGAAAGCCGAATTTCAAAAAGCTGAAACGGAAACGGAACAGTATAAAAAACAAAGCCAATTAGAGCTCAACAAAACCAATCGCCAATTATCTGATGCTGAAAACAAAGTGAATTTATCAAAATTAGCATTTGAACAAGCTCAAGAATCCTACAGAATACGTAAGAATAGATTTGAACAAGGTTTAGAAAAAACAACCGACTTATTACTAGCAGAAACACAACAATCAAAAAAAGAATTGGAGTTTTTACAAGCCGTTTTCGAATATAATTTTACCAAACAATACCTACAATTTTTAACTAACTAAAACAAAAAATCCTGCAAGGTTTTCACAACCTGTAGGTATAAAAAAATAGACTATCATGAATAAAAAAGCAATCGCAATACTAACACTAACTTCTATAGTATTAATTTCTTGTGGAAGTGATAAAAAAGAAACTACAAATACATTACCTGCAATACCAGTGCAAGTAGCGGGAATTTCATCAACTGATGCAAGTCCGTATGTATCGGCAAGTGGAAAAATAGAAGCCGAAAATAGTGCAAATCTTAGCACCCGAATGATGGGTTATGTTACCAAGGTAAACGTAAAAGTTGGGCAAAGTGTAAATCAAGGACAGCTTTTAGTTTCAATTAATAATACCGATTTACAAGCAAAAAAAGCACAAGTAGATGCTTCCATTATTCAAGCGCAAGCAGGTTACAATAATGCTAAAAAGGATTATGATCGTTTTGTGAATTTATTTGCACAGCAAAGTGCTTCTCAAAAAGAATTAGACGATATGACTGCACGTTTTGAAATGGCTAAAGCGGGTTTAGAAGCAGCAAAGCAAATGCGAAACGAAATTAGTGCTCAGTTTGCTTATTCTAATATTACTGCTCCTTTTAGTGGTGTAATAACCAATACGTTTGTAAAAGAAGGTGATATGGCAAACCCAGGAATGCCATTAGTAAGTATTGAAGGTGCAAAAAAAATGCAAGTTACGGCAATGGTTTCCGAAACAGATATTGCGTCAATCGTAAAAGGAATGAAAGTAAAAGTTTTGGTAAAATCTATTTCCAAAGAAATAAACGGGATCGTTAGCGAAGTAAGTTTATCGGCTAAAAACACAGGCGGTCAATATTTAGTGAAAATAGATTTAGATAAATCAGAGGCTAAAATCCTTTCGGGAATGTTTGTGAATGTGCAATTTCCTATTGAAAAAAATGTAAATACTGCTGCTTCAGACATGGTTTTAGTCCCAGAAAGTGCTTTAGTAAAACAAGGGCAATTAACAGGGATTTATACAGTTGGTTCAAATAATACGGCTATTTTACGTTGGTTGCGCTTAGGTAAAACTTTTGGTAACCAAGTAGAAGTCTTATCAGGATTAAACAATAAAGAACAATACATTGTTTCAGCAGAAGGAAAATTATTCAACGGCGCTAAAATTCAATTAGCCAATTAATCAATATGTCAATTAGCCAATTTAATTGACACATCGACACATTAACACATTAAGATTATGCAAGAAGGTATATCAGGTAAAATAGCCAATTTTTTCATCAACTCAAAACTAACCATTTTATTAATGGTAGCCTTGATGATTATTGGTACATATAGTTCGTTCTTAATTCCAAGAGAAGAAGAACCACAAATCAATGTTCCTATGGCCGATGTTATGGTCATGTATCCAGGAGCAAATCCAAGTGAAGTAGAAAATAGAGTAGTTAAACCACTTGAGAAAATTATTGGTAACATAAAAGGAGTAGAGCATATTCATAGTATGGCATTTAACGGCTATTCGATGATGGTGGTTCAGTTCTATGTAGGTGAAAATAGCGAAGATTCGTATGTGAAATTATACGATGAGCTAATGAAACACCAAGATATGTTTCCAGAAGGCGTGATGCAACCAGTTGTTAAAACACGTTCTATTGACGATGTTCCAATGCTTGGTTTAACATTATGGAGTGAAAATTACGATGATTTTCAATTGCGTCAGTTAGCCGAAGAAGTGACTAACGAAATTGAAAAAGTAAAAGATGTTGCCATTACCAAAGAAATAGGCGGTAGAACACGTGAGCTTAAAGTTGTTTTAGATATTGCTAAAATGGCTGAAAATGGGGTAGACGCACTAAGCATTATGCAAATGATAAAAGCCAATAATGGTAGTTCGCAATCAGGAGCTTTTGTGCAAAACGATCAAGAATATTTAGTTACTACGGGTAAGTTTTTAGCAAATACAGAAGATGTTGAAAATTTAGTTGTGGGTGTGAATAAAAACATGCCGGTTTACTTAAAACAAGTGGCAACTATTCAAGACGGACCACAAACGCCGAAGAACTATGTTTCTTTTGGATATGGAAAAGCTAATGAGAATTTCAAATCTCACAACTCTGAATATCCAGCGGTAACTATTTCAGTTGCCAAAGTAAAAGGTGCTGATGCGATGAAGATTTCTGAGAAAATCTTAACGCATGTTGAAGAATTGAAGAAAAACTTAATTCCATCAGATGTTCATGTTGAAATTACACGTAACTATGGAGAAACCGCATCGCACAAAGTAGGCGAGTTGTTGTTACACTTAGGTGTGGCAATTTTGGCGGTTACTATTTTGGTTATGTTAGCTATGGGTTGGCGTGGTGGATTGGTTGTATTCTTCTCTGTTCCATTAACGTTTGCTTTAACATTGTTTAGTTATTATATGCTAGGATATACCTTAAACCGAATCACGCTGTTTGCATTAGTATTTGTGGTAGGTATAGTAGTAGATGATAGTATCATTATTGCTGAAAACATGCACCGACATTTTAAGATGAAGCGTCTTCCATTTAAACAAGCAGCTATATATGCAATTAATGAGGTAGGCAACCCAACAATCTTAGCAACTTTTACCGTTATTGCGGCTATTTTACCTATGGCATTTGTAAGTGGTATGATGGGGCCTTATATGAGTCCGATGCCTATTGGAGCTTCAATTGCCATGTTATTGTCTTTATTTGTTGCATTAACGGTAACGCCCTATTTAGGATATCATTTGTTACAAGAAAAAGAGGATCAAGAACATAAAGAAGAACAAGGATTAGAAACATCTTGGATTTATAAAATCTATAAAAAGTTAGAGCAACCATTATTAGATAGTTCATCTGTAAAAAGAAATGTAATGTTTGCCATTACCATCTTATTATTATTAGGTTCTGTTGCCATGTTCTTCACTAAATCGGTAGCAGTAAAAATGTTACCATTTGATAATAAAAACGAATTTCAAGTAGTCATTGATATGCCCGAAGGCACTACATTAGAAAGAACAGCTGCAGTTACCAAAGAAATAGCGCAATATCTTTCAACCGTTCCAGAAGTTGTAGATTATCAAAATTATATTGGCGCATCGGCACCGATTACTTTTAACGGTTTAGTACGTCATTATGATATGCGTGGCGGCAGTAATATGGCCGATATTCAGGTAAACTTATTACATAAAGAAGATCGAGATTTACAAAGCCATGATATTGCTAAAATTGTTCGTCCAGAAGTTCAAAAAATTGCTAAAAAATATGGTGCTAATGTAAAAATAGTTGAAGTGCCACCAGGACCACCTGTATTATCTACATTGGTTGCTGAGGTTTACGGACCCGATTATAAACAACAGATTGAAGTTACTAATCAAGTAAAAACTATTCTTGATAATACTTCAGATGTAGTTGATATCGATTGGATGGTGGAAGCACCGCAAGTAGAATACAAATTGGAAGTAGATAAAGAAAAAGCGATGTTGAATGGAATTGCGCCACAACAAATAGTAGGAAATTTAACGTATTTACTTCGTGAAATGCCTGTTTCAAATTTATATGATGAACGTTCGGTTGATCCGGTTGGAATAGTACTCACGCTAGATGATGCTGAAAAAACCTCGATTAAGGACATTCAAAATTTAAAAATAAAAGGCAATCAAGGCAATGTGGTTCCAGTAAGCGATTTGGTAAAAGTAAAAGTAGATACGTTACAAAATGCCATTTATCGTAAAGATCAAAAAAGAGTGGTATATGTTTTAGCCGATATGGCTGGAGCATTAGAAAGTCCTGTGTATGCAATTTTAGGAATGAATGAAAAGTTACAAAAAATGAATTTGCCTAAAGGGTATGCTGTAAATGAAATATATATGGGACAACCCGAATCGGAAACTGATTTTACTGTAAAATGGGATGGTGAATGGCAAATTACACTTGAAGTATTCCGCGATTTAGGCGCTGCTTTCTTAGTAGTAATTATAGTAATATATATGTTAATTGTAGGTTGGTTTCAAAACTTTAAAACGCCAATGGTAATGATGGTTGCTATTCCATTATCGTTGGTAGGTATTGTTTTAGGTCACTGGTTATTGGGTGCTTTCTTTACTGCTACTTCGTTTATTGGAATGATAGCCTTAGCGGGTGTAATGGTGCGAAATTCAGTACTATTGATTGACTTTATCGAAATTCGATTAAACGATGGCATTCCTTTAAAACAAGCTATAATTGAAGCAGGTGCCGTTCGTACAACACCTATTTTATTAACAACGGGTGCAGTAGTCATTGGCGCATCAATTATATTATTTGATCCAATTTTTCAAGGATTAGCCATTTCATTAGTTGCTGGCGCCATAGTTTCAACATTATTAACCTTATTAGTTGTACCGTTGATATATTACATTACCGAACGCAAAAAATGGGAAAATAATAACTAAAATAAATACAAATGATTAATAGAATTATTAGAGCTATTGCTGGAACATTTATTATTATAAGTGTACTATTAGCTATGTACGTCAATCAAAATTGGCTATGGTTTACCATTTTTGTTGGTGCTAACTTATTACAGTCCGCTTTTACAAAATGGTGTTTAATGGAAGATATACTTCGAAAAGTATTTAAAATTAAAGACTAACAAGCTTAATTAAAAATACCATCAATTATTGATGGTATTTTTAATTTATTTAGCCATTATTCGTTCTTGTTTTAAGAATTTTTACTGCAGTTCCCGATATAAAAACCGTGATAAAATTGGATGCCGTAAAATCAATATCAACTTTAATACCAACAACAGCATTGGCGTTTAACTTGTCAGCATTTTCTTTTAAATGCTCAAATGCTTTTGTTTTAACTTCATCAATACTTTCGCTAATTCCGTCATAAAACTTTTGCATGTTAAATGTCATTGTCATTTTTTGTGCATTTACAGCCGTTCCAGAAACAATATCTATATATTCGGCAATGGTAAATCCTTCAATGGAGTTGGTGGTGGTTAAAATCATACAATAAAAATTAGTAATATTTTTCAAAAGTAGTTTTTTTTATGTAGTAATCAAAAACTAAACTTTTGAAACTAATACCGAATATACTATCTTTGCAAATTATAAAAAATCATCATTATGTTTGATAATTTAACCGATAAGTTAGACAAAGCGTTTCATATACTAAAAGGTCATGGCAAAATTACCGATGTAAACGTTGCCGATACTTTAAAAGAAGTTCGTCGTGCATTATTAGATGCCGATGTTAACTTTAAAATTGCAAAAGATTTTACCACTCGCGTAAAAGAAAAAGCAATAGGTTCAGATGTATTAACAACCTTACAGCCAGGACAATTAATGGTTAAAATCGTTAAAGACGAATTAACCGAATTAATGGGTGGCGAAACCGCTGGTGTAAATTTATCAGGAAATCCTTCAATTATTTTGATGTCTGGTTTACAAGGTTCTGGTAAAACAACCTTTTCTGGAAAATTGGCCAATTTTTTAAAGACAAAAAAATCTAAAAAACCTTTATTAGTTGCTTGTGATATTTATCGTCCTGCGGCAATTGATCAGTTGCACGTTGTTGGAGAACAAATAGGTGTAGAGGTTTATTCTGAAAGAGAAAACAAAAATGCAGTTGAAATTGCTCAAAATGCAATTAAATATGCTAAAGCAAACGGATTTAATGTAGTAATTGTCGATACTGCGGGTCGCTTAGCGGTTGATGAACAAATGATGAACGAAATTTCTAATGTTCACAAAGCGATTCAACCACAAGAAACCTTATTTGTTGTGGATTCCATGACAGGTCAAGATGCGGTTAACACAGCGAAAGCCTTTAACGATAGATTAAATTTTGATGGCGTTGTATTAACTAAGTTAGATGGTGATACACGTGGTGGAGCTGCTATTTCAATTAAATCGGTGGTTAATAAACCCATTAAATTCATTGGTACTGGCGAAAAAATGGAAGCCATTGATGTATTCCATCCTTCACGTATGGCCGATCGTATTTTAGGAATGGGTGACGTAGTTTCGTTAGTTGAACGAGCACAAGAGCAATACGATGAAGAAGAAGCTCGTAAATTGCAAAAGAAAATTGCTAAGAACGAATTTGGTTTCGACGATTTCTTAACGCAAATTCAGCAAATAAAGAAAATGGGTAACATGAAAGATTTAGTTGGCATGATACCAGGTGCAGGAAAAGCGTTAAAAGATGTTGAAATTGAAGATGATGCTTTTAAACACATAGAAGCTATTATACATTCGATGACACCAATAGAAAGAAGTAAACCTTCTATAATAGACGTAAAACGAAAAAAACGTATTGCAAAAGGTTCTGGCACTAAAATAGAGCAAGTAAACCAATTAATGAAGCAATTTGATCAAATGAGTAAAATGATGAAAATGATGCAAGGTGGTGCAGGTAAAAATTTAATGCGAATGATGGGCAACAAAATGCCAGGAATGCGATAATAAATAGAGACGCTTTTGGCGTCTTTTTTATTTCTAAAACAAAACCAACACACTATATGATTTTATTAGACGGAAAAAAAATATCAGAAGATATTAAAAACGAAATTACAGCCGAAGTAGCCAAAATAAAAGAAAAAGGCGAAAAAGTACCACATTTAGCAGCTATTATTGTAGGTAACGACGGAGCAAGTTTAACCTATGTAAATAGCAAGGTTAAAGCTTGTGAACGTGTAGGTTTCGAATCTACACTTGTAAAAATGCCGAGTACGACTTCAGAAACCGAATTGTTAAAAAAAATTGAAGAACTCAATCAAAATGAAGCTATAGATGGTTTTATTGTACAGCTTCCTTTGCCTGAACAAATTGATACACAAAAAGTGATTATGGCCATAGATCCAAGTAAAGATGTTGACGGCTTTCATCCTGAAAATTTTGGAAAAATGGCATTAGATATGAGTACTTTTATTCCTGCAACACCATTTGGTATTTTAGAACTTTTAGAACGTTATAATGTGGAAACCAAAGGTAAACACACGGTAGTAATTGGTCGTAGTCATATTGTAGGTCGTCCTATGAGTATTTTAATGGGAAGAAAAGGGTTTCCAGGAAATTCAACAGTTACGTTAACACATAGTCATACAAAAAACATTAATCAAATAACCAGTCAGGCCGATATTATTATTACGGCATTAGGTGTGCCAAATTACTTAAAAGCAGAAATGATTAAAGACGATGCCGTTATAATAGATGTAGGAATTACCCGTGTTGCCGATGAAACAACCGAAAAAGGATATAAAATTACAGGCGATGTAGATTTTGAAAACGTATCTAAAAAGGCGTCGTATATTACGCCTGTTCCAGGCGGTGTTGGCCCTATGACAATTGCTATGTTGTTAAAAAACACATTGTTAGCAAGAGAAACTAAAAAATAATGCTATAAAAAAGAGAGTTTTTAAAACTCTCTTTTTTGTAATATTATATTTTTTATTATTGTTTTAAAGTTTTAAACTTTTTATAAAAACCAAACGCTAAAACAATTCCAGCCATTGCTAACCAAATTACATAAGTGTTAATTGGTGTTTCAAAATCATCGTCGCCATCTGGATTTGGCTGTGCAAAACCAACAAAACTTACTAACAACGTTATAACTAAAAGTTTGATTTTTAAAAGAGTAGATTTCATGTTTTCAGTAATTAAATTAATTTAAGATAGCACAATATTACTAAAAAAACTAATAATTAACAATATTTTTTAAAAAATTATTGCTTTCTATAATCTGATGTAAAATATAGTTTTACACTAGGGTATTTTTGTTGTGTCATTTGTATAGAAAACTCGCTATCGGCAAGAAAAACTAATTGCTTTTGTTTATCGTGGCCTAAAAATTTTTGCTTTACACGTAAAAATTCAGTAAACTCTTCGTTTTTAGGGTCGTCTGGTTTTACCCAACAAGCTTTATGCGCAGGAAAATTTTCATAGGTGCACTTTGCTCCGTACTCGTGCTCTAGCCTGTATTGTATAACTTCATATTGTAAGGCACCAACTGTTCCTATTACTTTTCTACCATTCATTTCAAGTGTAAAGAGCTGCGCAACACCTTCGTCCATTAATTGGTCAATTCCTTTTTCTAATTGTTTCGATTTTAGTGGGTCGGCGTTGTTAATATAACGAAAATGCTCTGGCGAAAAACTAGGAATACCTTTAAAATTCATTATTTCGCCTTCAGTTAGCGTGTCACCAATTTTAAAGTTTCCAGTGTCGTGTAATCCCACAATATCTCCAGGATACGAAATATCTACAACTTCTTTTTTCTCGGCAAAAAAAGCGTTTGGACTCGAAAATTTTAATTTTTTATTTAAACGAACGTGTAAATAATTAGTATTGCGTTCAAAAGTTCCCGAAACAATTTTTATGAAAGCCAATCTATCGCGATGTTTAGGATCCATATTGGCGTGAATTTTAAAAACAAAACCAGAAAATGCTTTTTCATCGGGTTTTACTAATCGTGTGTCCGATTCTTTTGGTCGTGGTTGTGGCGCAATTTCAATAAAGCAGTCTAATAATTCTCGAACTCCAAAATTATTTAGAGCAGAACCAAAAAATACAGGTTGTAAATTTCCATTTAAATATTCTTCTCTGTTAAAATTAGGATAAACTTCTGCAACTAATTCTAGTTCTTCTCTAAGTTTATTGGCTGCTTTCTCGCCTACAATTTTATCCAGTTCGGGGTTTGCAACATCATCAAAGGCAATGGTTTCTTCAATGTCTTTTCTGCTGTCGCCTGTAAAAAGGTTTATGTTTTTTTCCCAAATATTATAAATTCCTTTAAAATCGTAACCCATTCCTATAGGAAAACTTAAAGGCGTAACTGTTAATTTTAATTTTTGTTCAATTTCATCTAGCAAATCGAAAGCGTCTTTACCTTCGCGGTCTAGTTTGTTAATAAAAACAATCATAGGAATGCTGCGCATTCTGCAAACTTCAACTAGTTTTTCGGTTTGTTCTTCTACACCTTTTGCTACGTCAATTACAACAATTACACTATCTACGGCGGTTAAGGTTCTAAAGGTGTCTTCGGCAAAATCTTTATGCCCAGGTGTGTCTAAAATGTTGATTTTTTTACCTTTATAAATAAACGCTAAAACAGAAGTAGCAACCGAGATTCCACGTTGGCGTTCAATTTCCATAAAATCGGAAGTAGCTCCTTTTTTTATTTTATTGCTTTTTACAGCACCTGCTTCCTGAATAGCCCCACCAAAAAGTAGTAGTTTTTCGGTTAAAGTTGTTTTACCAGCATCGGGATGCGATATAATACCAAAGGTTCTTCGTTTTGCTATTTCGTTTAAAAAACTCATTTTAAAAAATTTGTGCAAAAGTAGGGTATTCTATTTAATCTTAAAAACGACTGGCAACATTCGAAACTAAAATTTTGTTAATACATAGTATTACTATTGTTAAATACAGATGAATTACTATTTTTGTTCGTTCGAATTAAATTTATCAAAATGAAAAATATATTCTTTACATTATTAATCTTCTTATTAGGTATTGTGGGGTTTGCTCAAAACAATAAAAAAGAAACCTTGTTTACAATAAATGATAAACCCTATTATACAGACGATTTTTCAAGAGTTTATAAAAAGAATCTAAATTTAGTGAAAGACGATTCTCAAAAAAATTTAGACAACTATTTAGATTTATATGTTGGTTATAAATTAAAGGTTGCAAAAGCAAAACAATTAGGTTTAGACAATGAAGATAAATACAAAGCCGAGTTAAAATCGTACAGAACGCAATTAGCAAAAAATTACTTAAACGATTCAAAAGTAACCGACGAGCTGGTTAACGAAGCTTACAACAGAACTACCGAAGAAGTAAAAGCCTCGCATATTTTAATTTTAGTAGAGCAAAATGCTACTCCAGCCGATACACTTAAAGCCTACAATAAATTGGTAACTATTAAAAATAAAATAGATAAAGGAGCAGACTTTTCTGAAATGGCATATCAATTCTCAGAAGATCCATCGGCAAAAAATAATAAAGGCGATTTGGGTTATTTTTCTGTTTTTAAAATGGTTTATCCCTTTGAAAATGCTGCTTATACTACACCGGTAGGTAAAGTGTCGAATATTTTTAGAACTCGTTTTGGCTATCATATTTTAAAAGTTGAAGACAAACGCGAAAATAGAGGCGATGTACAAGTAAAGCACATTATGCTTTTGCTTCCTAAAGGAGCCGATAAAGCTACAGCCGATAAAGTAGAACAAAACATTATTGATATTTCTAAAAAAATTAAACAAGGCGAAAGCTTTGAAGAATTAGCCAAACAACTTTCTGATGATAAATCGACGGCATCAAAAGGAGGTTTGTTACAGCGCTTTAGCTCTGGAGAGTTAACCTCTAAAGAGTTTGAAGATGTAGCCTTTTCGTTAAGAAAACCAGAAGAAGTATCAGAGCCATTTCAGTCGCAATTTGGCTGGCATATTATAAAATTAGTTAATCGATATCCTATTAAATCGTTTGAAGACAGTAAAATTGAGTTGGAAAATCGTATTAAAAACGATGTGCGTTCAGTAAAAATAACCAATTTTTTACATGAAAAACTACGCAAAAAATATAGTGTTCAGCGCAATAATGAACTTTATAATGCCATTGCCAAAACGGTAACCGATTCTGTTTATAGCAATAAATGGAAACAACCACAAAATGTAAAACCTTTCGAGACTACTTTATTAACCATAAATACTGATAAAAAAGTTTCAGGAGTAGCTTTTTTACAGTACATAGCCGCACAACAAAAGGGAAAATTACAAACAAAACCAGTTGGTAATTTAGTAGCCGAACTGTACGAAAATTTTGTAAACAACGAGTTGGTTACCTATTATGATGATAATTTAGAAACAGAATTCCCAGAATTTCATTATGTAATGGAAGAATATCGAGATGGTTTATTACTGTTTGATTTAATGGAAAAACAAATTTGGGACAAAGCCAAAAATGATAGCATTGGCTTACAACAATTTTACAATACTAATAAAAATAAGTATATGTGGAAAAATAGATATAAACTAGATATTTATTCTTCTACCGATAAAGCTGCTATAGAAAAAGCTAGAAAATATTTGAAAAAAGGAAAATCAATCGATTACATAAAAGAAAAACTTAACACAAACGATAAAATTACAATTATTACAAAGTCGGGTCAATTTGAAGAAGATTATGAAGCTATTCCAGAACTTCAAATAAAGAAAAAAGGTATTACAGATGTGGCACAAAAAGGTAACTATTATTTTGTTGCTAATGTTGCCGAAGTTTTGCCTAGCCAACCTAAGACTATAGACGAGTGTAAAGGAAAACTAGTAAGCGATTATCAACAATATTTAGAAGAAAATTGGGTTTCCGATTTAAAGAAAGAATTTAACGTTAACATAAACACAGCCGTTTTTGAAAAGGTTAAAAAAGAATTACAGCTATAATGTTTAAATTTTCACTATACATAGTCGTTGTTCTTTTTTTTGCATCGTGTAATTATTTTACCACAGCAAAAGAACCCGAAGCGGTAGCACGTGTAGGGAGTACTTTCTTGTATAAAAACGACATTCAAAACTTAGTGCCTAAAGGCACATCGGCTAAAGATAGCGTAGCCATAATACAAACTTATATAAAAAATTGGGCAACCAAAATTTTATTATTAGACGCAGCCGAAGTTAACCTAAATAGCGATAAAGTTTCTGAATATAACCGATTAATAGAAGACTATAAAACCGATTTGTTTACTAAAGGTTATTTAGAACAAATGGTTATTAGAACAGTAGATACAACGGTTACAAATGAGCAAATAAGCACCTACTATCAGCAAAACAAACAATATTTTAAAAATGCAAACGAATTGGTAAAACTACGCTATGTAAATTTAGTTAAAGAAAACCCAAATATTGAAAAAATTAGAAGTCAATTAACTTCCTTTACCAAAAAAGATAAAAACGAATTAAATGACCTAAGCATTCAGTTTAAAAGTTATGCACTAAACGATTCGGTTTGGGTAGATGTTAACCAAGTTTTTGAGAAAATTCCAGTAATTAATTTAGAAAACAAATCGCAATATATTAGTAGAGCTAATAGTTTTCAAATTTCCGACTCTACTTCGGTTTGGTTAGTTAAAATTGTAGATGTTTTGCCCGAAAATGCGCCAACACCTTTACAATTTTTAAAACCAACCATAAAACAAATTATTGTAAATAAAAGAAAATTAGAATTAGTAAAAAAAATAGAAACAGAAATTACAAATGACGCCATTAAAGATGAAAAATTTGAAATCTATAATTAAAATAACACTCGTATTATTTTGTATTAGTCATGTTGCTTTTGCACAGCCTAATAACAAGAAAAAAATAGATGGAGTAGTAGCCGTAGTAGGAGAATATGTTGTGCTAGATTCCGATATAGATTTAGAATTTATACAATTAAAAGCGCAAGGTGTAGATGCTAAAAATATTACCCGTTGCGAAATGCTAGGTAAATTACTAGAAGATCGTTTGTATGCACACCAAGCTATTCAAGATAGTATTATAGTTAGCAATGAAGAAGTAGAAGATATTTTACGTCAACAACTAGATGCTATTAAAGAGCAAGAAGGAAGTTTAGAACAAATTATTAAATTTTATAATAAAAAAAATGAAGAAGATTTAAGAACGCACTTTTTCGATGTTATAAAAATGAACAAGTTAACTTCTGAAATGCAAAAAAAAATTGTAAAAGATGTAGAAGTAACACCCGAAGAAGTTCGTAGTTTTTTTAAAGAAATTCCGCAAGATGAAATTCCTGTTTTTGGGCAAGAAGTAGAAGTGGCGCAAATTGTAATAAAACCAAAAGTTTCAGAAGAAGCCAAGCTAGCTACTATAAACAAATTAAAACAACTACGACAAGAAATATTAGACGGTTCTAGTTTCTTTTCAAAAGCCGTTTTGTTTTCACAAGATCCAGGTTCTAGTTCAAACGGAGGTTTCTACAAAATGAACCGCAAAACACCTTTTGTAAAAGAATTTAAAGATGTAGCTTTTAGTTTACAAGAAGGCGAAATATCGGAACCTTTTGAAACCGAATTTGGTTACCATATTATAATGGTAGAAAAAATTAAAGGACAAGACGTAGAGTTACGCCATATTTTAATAAAACCCGAAGTTTCTACCGAAGCACTTAAAGAGGCAAAAGAACGCATTGAAGCAATTAGAACAAAAGTTTTAAACAAAGAAATTACCTTTGCCGAAGCTGCAAAATCAGAATCAGACGAAAAAGAAACTAGAAACAGTGGAGGCGTACTGTATAATCCGCGTACTATGGAAACCAAGTTTGAATTAACAAAAATGGATCCATCGCTATACAACAAAATTGTCGATTTAAAAGTAGGTGAAATTTCGCAACCCTATTTCGAAAATGAACGAAACGAACAATACTATAAAATTCTAACTTTAAATAGTAAAACGCCAGAGCATAAAGCCGAATTTGCTAGCGATTACTTAAAAATTAAAGAATTAGCACTAACCGATAAACAATTTAAAGAAGTAGGTAAATGGATGGAAGAAAAAATTAACGAAACTTATATTAGTATCGATAAAGAATACCAAAATTGTGAATTTTCGAACAATTGGTTTAAAAAATAAATAATGTAAAGTAATTTCTTTCATTTTTATTACTTTAGTTAAAATTTATACAAAAAAATTATGTCTGATGTAAACGTTATCGAACAATTAGTTCAAAAACAAAACGCTTTAAAAAAAGAAATAGCAAAAGTAATTGTAGGTCAAGACGAAGTAATTAACCAAGTAGTGTTAAGTATCTTTGCTGGAGGACATGCCCTTTTAATAGGTGTGCCAGGACTTGCTAAAACCTTAATGGTTAATACCATTTCACAAGTTTTAGGGCTCAATTTTAAACGCATACAGTTTACACCCGATTTAATGCCGTCGGACATTTTAGGAAGTGAAATTTTAGACGAAAACAGAAACTTTAAATTTATAAAAGGCCCCATTTTTTCCAATATTATTTTAGCAGACGAAATTAATCGTACACCACCTAAAACACAAGCCGCTTTGCTAGAAGCCATGCAAGAAAGGGCTGTTACTGTGGCAGGCCATCATTATAAATTAGATTTGCCTTATTTTGTGCTTGCTACGCAAAACCCAATTGAGCAAGAAGGAACTTACCCGTTACCAGAAGCACAATTAGACCGCTTTATGTTTGCGATAAAACTTGATTATCCTTCTTTTGAAGAGGAAGTAGCAGTTGTAAAAGCGACTACAAGTAATACAAAGAATGAAGTTTCATCATTATTTACTGCCGAAGAAATAACTAATTTTCAAAACACTATACGCAAAATTCCTGTTGCCGATAATGTTGTTGAATATGCCGTTACCTTAGTAAGCAAAACTAGACCCGATAATAGCTTGGCACCAGGTTTTGTTAAAACTTATATCGATTGGGGAGCTGGACCTCGTGCTTCGCAAAATTTAATATTAGCAGCAAAAACCCAAGCGGCTTTAAACGGAAAATTCTCGCCAGATATTGAAGATATTCAAGCGGTTGCATTTGGTATTTTACGTCATAGAATTGTAAAAAATTACAAAGCCGATGCCGAAGGTATTTCGGAAGAGGATATTATTAAAAAATTATTTTAATGCCTGAGTTGGTTATTGAGTACCAAATAGAAAATGATTTAAGTGTTGATGAGTTTAAGCAAATTTTAATTCAATCAACACTAGCAGAAAGAAGACCAATAACGGAAGAAGACCGATTAAAAGACATGCTAAAACATGCTAATTTAATTGTTACGGCTCGGTATAATGGCAAATTAATTGGCGTTAGTCGTTCGTTAACCGATTTTTCCTTTTGCACGTATTTATCTGACTTAGCCGTTAATCTTGAATTTCAACATAAAGGGATTGGTAAAGCATTAATACAACATACCAAATTAGCAGCACCTTTGGCAAAAATTATCTTATTAGCCGCACCAGATGCGGTTAATTATTATCCTAAAATAGGTATGACACATTTTGAGTTTTGTTACTTTTTAAAAGAAATAAACGATTTGCATTAATTGTTAGATTGCTTCAATTTCTCATCTAATTCTTTATCATAAAAAAACAAAAACATACTTCCCATCATATCTTGATCAATTTTAGAAGTATTGTTAACGTCTAAAATTAATTCGTATTCGTGGTTAACATATAACCAAACACCTTCTTTTGAAGAAAAAGGCGCTACTTTTACTAAACCAATTTTGTCTTTGTAATTTTCAATTTTACTAGTAAAAATAGTTTTGTTTTCAGTTTTGTCATACAAGCTAATTTGTGTAGCAAACGGATGAACATGAATTGCGGCAGTATGCAAACACAAACTATCTTTAATTTGTAATTGCGAGTTTATAAAACTGCGATATGTTTTTTTTCCATTCGGAATTACCCAATGTCCCGAAAGCATATTGCCATTATTGTCGGTTTCGGTGTGGTTTTTAGTTTCAACAGGTACACATTGGTTGTTGCCTACATCGGTTGGCGATTTATAAGGGTCATATTTGTCAAAAGGAAGTCGTATGTAGGTAATTTTATTTTGTAAAGGCTTTTGCAAACCATTATATTTTTCATAATCAATAGTAATACAATGTTTTATTTTTTTAGTAATTGGACTAATGTTTTGGTTTAAAGCTTCAGACATTACAAATAAAGGTTCGTTACCTTTAATAATAAAACCGTAACCTTTAGGAAAGGAAAATTCTTCAAATCCACTAGATAATGAAGTAAGCCTTGGAAATTGTTTTCCTATTCTGTTGTGTAAATTAAAAGCGGTGTAATAACTCTTGTCGTTTAAATCGATATTCATATGACAAATAAATTCTTTTGAAACGCTTTTTAATGTAGTGGCATCTACAGCTTCAATTTTAAAACCAGTAATTACATATACATCATCAGAATTGTTAAGTTGTATAACTCTTGAAACTTTTGGTCCTTCCATCGATTTGTAAATGCCATCAATAAGCAAAGTAGGTGTTACAAGCTTAAATTGATGGTTGTTTTCGGTAATATTCCAGTTGTTGTCTATAAAACCAAGTGTATGATACACGTGCGTTTTAACAATTGCTTTGTGCCTGTTTGAAAGAAAATAGTAGGTTGTTGTTCCAAAAATACTCGAAACAATTAAACAAAAAAGCAGGTATTTATATATCTTTGGCAAACAGATTGGTATTGAATAACAAAAATACAATAATGCAAGCAATCTTTACATCAAATACTAGAATTTTTGGACTCGATTTGGTTAGAGCAACCGCAATAATTTGTGTACTTATTTCGCATTTGTATTATGTTTTAAACGATTATTATCCGTTTTTAATGATGATAAGTGGAGTGTTTGGGTATTTTGGTGTTGAACTTTTTTTTGTTTTAAGCGGATTTTTAATAGGAACTATTCTTCTCGATAGTTTTGTAAATCAAGCTTTTAGTTTTTCGGCTGTTGTAAATTTTTTAAAACGTAGGTGGTTCAGAACTTTACCCGCGTATTATTTGGTTTTAGTATTAAATATTATAATTGCATTTTGGTTTCAGTACGATTACAATAATGTTTTGAAGTATTTCTTTTTTATACAAAATTTCTCGTATTACGATATTGGTATATTTAAAGAATCGTGGAGTTTATCTGTAGAAGAATGGACGTATTTAAGCATTCCAGTTCTTTTGCTTGGCATTGCTCAGTTTTTTAAAACAAGCAGAAAAAAAATGTTCTTAGCATTAATTTTACTGCTTATTTTTATGTTTCATACTATTCGTTATATATCGTACATACAAAACCCTATAAAAGATTTAGAAATTTGGAATGTAACTATAAAATCGGTTGTAATTTATAGAATAGATGCCATACTTTGGGGGTTTATTGTAGCGTGGTGTTATAAGTATTATGCGGTTTGGCTTAAAAAACTAAGTATTTATTTTTTTATAATAGCTGTTCATTTATTTTTGGCTCAATTTCTTGTGCTAAATGTGTTGGGTTTTACTATTGTTTCGAGCCCAGTATATTTTAATGTTTTTTATTTTACGCTAACGTCTGTAACCATAACAATGTTGTTACCCGTATTTGTGTTTTGGACGAAAACAATAAAGTGGCTACAACTTCCAGTAACATTTATTAGTAAAATATCATACAGTATGTATCTACTGCATTATAGCATAATTTCGGTGCTATTAAAATATTCTTTTTCTTATTTTAACGTAACATTGTCAAGTGTATTTATAACCGTATTATATTTTTCAATTACCATTTTATTATCGTATTTTTTATATACTTTTTTTGAAAAACCAATAATGAATTTACGCGATAAATAGAATTACGAATTATTTTATGAAACACCTTTTGTAAAATTATTAAAAACTTCTTTTAAAAATAGTAATTTATTAATAAAAGCACTTTTTTTGCATTAAAAATTATAATATTATCATTAAAATCGATTTTTTGCAAACAAAATCTTTTATAAAATAAGACTTTATTAAAAATTTTTAAATATCGTTTAGATTTGTTAAATTTGTGGCACTTTAACAAAAATAAAAACTTGTACTATGGCTTTTGATATTGAAATGATTAAAAAAGTGTACGCAAATATGCCTTCGCGAGTAGATAAAGCACGCGAAATTGTAGGGCATCCACTTACACTTTCCGAAAAAATATTATACTCTCATTTATGGGATGGTAACCCTACAACAGCTTTTAAAAGAGGTAAAGATTACGTAGATTTTGCTCCCGATAGAATTGCTTGTCAAGATGCAACGGCTCAAATGGCATTGTTGCAATTTATGCACGCAGGAAAAAACAAAGTGGCAGTTCCCACAACAGTGCATTGCGATCATTTAATTCAAGCAAAAGTTGGTGCAGCAACCGATTTAAAAACTGCAAAATCACAATCAAGCGAAGTGTTCGATTTTTTATCATCGGTTTCAAATAAATACGGAATAGGCTTTTGGAAACCAGGTTCAGGAATTATTCATCAAATTGTGCTAGAAAACTATGCTTTTCCTGGTGGAATGATGATTGGTACCGATTCGCACACGGTAAATGCTGGAGGCTTAGGAATGGTTGCTATAGGTGTTGGTGGTGCCGATGCTGTAGATGTAATGGCAGGAATGTCGTGGGAATTGAAATTTCCGAAATTAATTGGTGTAAAATTAACCGGAAAATTAAACGGATGGACTGCACCTAAAGATGTTATTTTAAAAGTTGCCGATATTTTAACCGTAAAAGGTGGAACAGGCGCTATAGTTGAATATTTTGGCGAAGGTGCAAAATCAATGTCGTGTACAGGTAAAGGTACTATTTGTAATATGGGAGCCGAAATTGGTGCAACAACATCAACTTTCGGTTACGACGATTCTATGCGTCGTTATTTAGCTGCTACAGGCCGTCAAGATGTTGTAGATGCAGCCGATAAAGTTGCTTCATACTTAACTGGCGATGACGAGGTTTACGCCAATCCAGAAAAATATTTCGATGAATTAATTGAAATTAACTTATCAGAACTAGAACCTCATATTAACGGACCGTTCACTCCAGATAGAGGAACACCCGTTTCTAAAATGAAAGAAGAAGCCGAGAAAAACGGTTGGCCAATTAAAGTAGAGTGGGGCTTAATAGGGTCGTGTACAAACTCTTCTTATGAAGATATGTCGCGCGCTGCTTCAATAGTAGAGCAAGCTGTAGAAAACCATATTTCGCCAAAGGCTGAGTTTGGTATTAATCCAGGTTCCGAACAAATTCGCTTTACTATAGAAAGAGACGGTATTATTGAAACTTTCGAAAAATTAGGAACTAAAGTGTTTACGAATGCTTGTGGTCCTTGTATTGGTCAATGGGATAGAGAAGGTGCCGATAAACAAGAGAAAAACACCATTGTGCACTCGTTTAACCGTAATTTTTCGAAACGTGCCGATGGTAACCCTAATACACACGCTTTTGTAACGTCGCCAGAAATGGTTGCTGCTTTAGCAATTTCGGGTCGTTTAGATTTTAACCCAATAACCGATACGTTATTAAACGATAACGGAGAAGCTATAAAATTAAACCCACCAAAAGGAGAAGAATTACCTACTAAAGGTTTCGATGTAGATGATCCAGGTTTTCAAGCGCCCGCAGAAGATGGTTCTTCGGTACAAGTAATGGTAAGTCCAAGTTCAGAACGCTTACAGTTGTTAGCTCCTTTTAAACCTTGGGACGGAAAAAATATTACAAATGCAAAATTGCTTATAAAAGCTTTTGGCAAATGTACTACCGATCATATTTCTATGGCGGGTCCTTGGTTGCGTTATCGCGGACATTTAGATAATATTTCGAATAATATGTTAATAGGTGCGGTTAATGCTTTTAATCAGCAAACTAATAAAGTAAAAAATCAGCTAACAGGTACTTACGATGCTGTTCCAGCGGTTCAAAGAGCATATAAAGCAGCTGGAGTTCCTACAATTGTAGTAGGCGATCATAACTATGGAGAAGGTTCTTCTCGTGAGCATGCTGCTATGGAGCCTCGTCATTTAGGAGTTAGAGCTGTTTTGGTTAAATCGTTTGCTCGTATTCATGAAACCAATCTTAAAAAACAAGGAATGTTAGCATTAACATTTGCTAATGAAGCAGATTACGATAAAATTAAGGAAGACGACACTATTAATTTCTTAGATTTAACCGAATTTGCACCAGGTAAACCACTAACATTAGAATTTGTTCATATAGATGGTTCTAAAGATATTATTGTGGCTAACCATACATACAATGAAGGGCAAATAGAATGGTTTAAAGCAGGTTCTGCACTAAACTTAATTGCAGCAGGAAAAGCTTAAGATTATTTATTTAGAATTCTAATAAAAAAACGCCCTTTTGGGCGTTTTTTTATGGTTTAAAACTTCGATTGTATTAATTACGTGCTATTTAATAAAATGTATTTTTGTTTCAATAGTAAGTTAAAATGTTTTTTGTAATAAAATCATGTAAAATATTTATTGCGCAATTAAACAATTTTCAATACAAATTCTCTTTATTTCGATTCTATATATACTCGAAAAGCAATAGAGTATTAAAATTTGATTTTACTATTCAGTTGAGAAAAATAATTATATAAACTCGTAGTGCATTTAGAAGCTAAAAGTTATTAAGCGACGTCACTTCGAGTAATTTTTCGTAGTAAAGCGAAGAAAAATTTTATCGAGAAGTATTAAATTGTAAGTTCTCGATACATTTCTTAGATAAATTTTATGCAAATTTACCCAAGAAATACTCGAACTGACGAAATAAACCAATAAAATTTTCTAAATGCACTACGGGGTATGTAAGTAGTAAAATACTATAACGGTATTTATAAAAACAAAAAAATCCGAGCATTGCTCGGATTTTTACTATAATTACTTTTTCTAAATATTAGAAGTGTAAAGCGAAACCAACGTTAAATTGGAACACACCTTTATCTGTATAATTATCATTTAATGAATGATTATATCTTACACCAGGCTCAATAGATACGTTTTGACCTAAAAACCAAGCATAACCAGCACCAACACCTAACCACATTGGGTTTTCGTCAGCATCTTTAATTGAAGCACCAGTTAAATCTAAAGTTACAGGAATCATACTTTTAACATAATATTTTGCACCAACACGGTAAGAAAATACATTAGAGTCATCAACGCTGTTTCCACCATAGCCTAAACCAGCTTTGATTGCTAAATCGTCAATAACGAAATAACCACCATCTAATCCAATATTGTACATAGACTCACCATCTTGAGATGAAAAATAAAAACCTGTATTACCTAACATTGCGTTTCCAGTGTTAGCTTCGATTAACCATTTTCCTTCAGAAGTTTGACCACTTTCTGTTTTCTCTTGAGCTTGAACACTCATAAAACCTAAAACTGCTATTGCAGCAAATAATACTTTTTTCATGTTTAGTTTAATTTTTAAAGTTATGGTGCAAATTTACTCTTTTTTTTTTATTTGCAAGCATATAATATAAAATCTCTGTTGAATAATATTCGAAACGTGTTAAACGACTGTTAATCAGTATTTTGTTTTTTAAATTTTTATCTAATGTACAAGTTTTAATCAGTTTTAAAGGTGTAAAAGTGATCTGAAATGTAAATAAAATACTAATAAATCTGCTTTTCAAGCTATCATTTTGCTATTTTTACCAAAAAAACAGTTATGAAGTTAGCAATACTAAATGGTCCTAATCTTAACTTATTAGGAAAAAGAGAAACCGAGTTGTATGGTAACATTTCTTTTGAACGTTATTTATCGTATTTAACAGATACGTATAAAAGTGTTAGTTTTAGTTTTTTTCAATCGAATATAGAAGGAGAGCTTATTACTAAACTACACGAAGTTGGCTTTTCATACGACGGTATTATTTTAAACGCAGGTGCTTATACCCACACTTCTATAGGTATTAGCGATGCTATTAAAAGTATTCATGCTCCTGTTATAGAGGTACATATTACCAATACTTTTTCTAGAGAAAGTTTTCGTCATCAATCGTACATTTCGCCAAATGCAAAAGGTGTTATTATTGGTTTTGGCTTACAAAGTTACGAGTTGGCTGTTCAATCGTTTTTATTACATCAAAACAATTAATTTAGTAGGAGTAAAAAAATGAAACAATTTTTTGCAATTGCGTTTTTGTTTTTTAGCATATTTTTAGTAGCTCAAATTAAAGGTAAAGTAACCGATGCAAAAAATAATCCGCTTCCGTTTGTTAATATTTATATCGAAAATACGTATTCGGGTACTACAACTAATGAATTTGGCGTTTATGAGCTAAATTATTTCGAAACCAATGAAATAACAGTTGTATTTAAATATTTAGGGTACAAAACCCAAAAGCATACTGTAAATTTAGCCAAGCAACCTTATGTTTTAAATGTTGTTTTGGAAGAAGAAAGCTATAATTTAAACGAGTTGTTAATAAGCAATGCCGATAATCCGGCAAATCAAATTATACGCAAAGCAATAGCTTCTAAAAAGAAAAATACAATGCGTACCGATAAATTTGAAGCCGATTTTTATTCGAAAGGTATTTTTAGAGTAAAAGATATGCCAAAGAAAATTTTGGGACAAGAAGTTGGCGATTTAGACGGTAATATTGATTCTACAGGAAGTGGTGTTATTTACCTTTCGGAAACTGTTTCTAAAATAAAATTTGAAAAGCCAAATAAGTTAAGAGAAGAAATTATTGCGTCTAAAGTAGCAGGAAACGATAATGGTTTTAGTTTTAATACCGCTTTAGATACCGATTTCGATTTTTATAATAATTATGTAGCGTTTAATATTAATATGATTTCGCCTCTGGCGAATAATGCTTTTAGTTATTATAAGTTTTCTGTAGAAGGTACTTTTTACGACGATAATAATCAGTTAATAAATAAAATTAAACTTACACCAAAGCGCGATAAAGAACCCGTTTTTGAAGGTTTTATTTATATTGTCGAAAATTCGTGGGCAATTTACGGTGTAGATGTTGCCGTAAAAGGCTACCGTATGCAGCAACCGGTTTTAGAAACGTTACAACTTGTTCAAAACTATAGTTATAACGAAAACAACAAACTTTGGATAAAAAATGTACAATCGTTAGATTTTAAAGCAGGTTTTTTAGGAATTAATTTTACTGGAAAATTTACACACGTATTTAGTAACTATCAATTTAAAGATGCGTTTGAAAACAATACGTTTGGAAAAGAAATTATAAGTTTCGACAAAAATGCCAATAAAAAAGAAAATAGCTATTGGGAAGAAAACAGGCAAATTCCATTAACCGAAGAAGAGGTTGAAAATTATCATAAAAAAGATAGCATTCAAACACTTCGAAGCTCGCAAGTATATTTAGATTCTATCGATAAAAAAAACAATAAATTTAAACCGTTTGATATAATTTCGGGTTATAGTTACAAAAACAGTTATAAAAAATGGCGTTTTAATTATGAAGGATTGCTCAATTTTTCTTCTATAAATTACAATACGGTTCAAGGTTGGAATTTAGATAGCGGTTTTAGCTTCACAAAATACAATGAAGAAAATAGAAAATATACTCGAGTTTCATCAACGTTTAACTATGGTTTTTCTGAAGACAGGTTGCGTGTTACAGGTCAGTTTTATCATCGTTTTAATGGTTTTAATCGAGCTTATATTAATGCAGAAGGCGGAAGTGCTGTTAGTCAATTTAACAAATCAAATCCAATAAGTAATTTTGTTAATACTATAAGTACACTGTTTTTTAAAGATAATTATATAAAACTATACAACAAAGAATTTGTTAGTGGAACATATGGGCAAGAAGTGGTAAACGGAATCTTTATGTCGGGTAATGTTGAGTACGAAAAACGAAAACCATTATTTAATACTACAACTTATGTTTTTATAAAAAATGATGATGCGTTTTTGTCCAATAATCCGTTAGAACCGTACAATTATAATGCTACACCATTTGCTACACATTATATTATGAAAGCAAGCGTGCGCGCTTCGTTTAGTTTTAATCAAAAATATATTTCGCGTCCCGATGGAAAATTTAATATTAGCGATTCTAATTATCCTAAACTTAGCATTGGTTATACCAAAGCTTTTGCGGCAACCGAAAGCAATTATCAGTACGATTATATTAATGCAACTGCTACATACGATAAAACATTTGGCAACAAAGGAACTTTTTCAACACAATTAAATGCTGGAAAGTTTTTTAATGCTGATGCTATTGCTTTTATAGATTATAAACATTTTAACGGAAACCAAACGCATGTGAACTTTCGTGGCAACTATTTAAACAGTTATAGTTTGCTGCCGTATTATTCAAATTCTACAAACGATGCGTATTTAGAAATGCACTTTCAGCATAACTTTAACGGATTTATTATGAATAAAATTCCGCTTTTAAACAAGTTACAATGGAATTTAATTGGCGGATTTCATCAAATAAACGTACCAAATTATAAACCGTATCAAGAATTTTCGGTTGGTTTCAATAATATTGGTTTTGGTAAATTCCGTTTTCTACGAATCGATTATGTTCGCGCTTATCAAAATGGTTATTTAGGCGATGGATTATTGTTTGGTATTTCCTTCTAATTATTTTTCTTATTTTTGATGGTGTAACTTTTAAAACAGAAACAATGACAAAACCAAGTACTTCTTTTTGGATTATAAGCGTATTAGCGCTTATTTGGAATTTAATGGGTGTTAATCAATACATTATGCAAGCCTATAACACCGATTCTTTTCGAGCTAACTTTACCGAAAGTCAATTAGCTTTAATAGACGCTACTCCAGCGTGGGCAACTGCTGCATTTGCAATTGCTGTTTTTGCTGCCGCTTTAGGTTGCATTTTGTTACTTTTACGAAAAAAATGGGCAACTACACTTTTTATTATTTCTTTTATCGCAATAATTGTGCAAAATATAGATGGTTTTAATCGCTATAATTTTTCAGATTATAATGGTTTTTCAATTGCCATGACAGTAATGATTCCGCTTATTGGGTTGTTTTTAATTGGGTATGCTAAACAAGCCGAAAAGAAAGGTTGGATTGCCTAACTCGAAGTTTAAATAGTAAAAATATAAAAAGCTCGGAAATTTTAAACCCGAGCTTTTTTATGTTTATTAAGCCTAAACGAATATAGTATTGTTACGCATTATACGCGTACAATGTTTGCGCCTATTTCGCGTAAACGTTCGTCTATACGTTCATAACCTCTATCAATTTGTTCAATGTTTTGAATAGTGCTCGATCCTTTTGCTGAAAGAGCTGCAATTAACAATGAAATACCAGCTCTAATATCGGGCGATGTCATGGTTGTAGCCTTTAATTGCGATTGAAAATTGTGTCCAATAACAATAGCACGGTGTGGGTCGCATAGTATAATTTTAGCACCCATATCTATTAATTTATCTACGAAGAATAAGCGACTTTCAAACATTTTTTGGTGAATAAGTACTTCGCCTTTTGCTTGTGTAGCAACTACTAAAATAATGCTTAATAAGTCGGGCGTAAAACCTGGCCACGGCGCATCTGCAATTGTTAATATAGAACCGTCAATATCGGTTTTTATTTGGTATCCTTCTGTATGCGCAGGTATAAATATATCGTCGTTTTTACGTTCAATGGTGATTCCTAATTTAGCAAAAACTGCAGGAATTTGTCCTAGGTTTTCCCAGCTCACATTTTTTATAGTAATTTCGCTACGTGTCATGGCGGCAAGACCAATCCACGAACCAATTTCAATCATATCGGGTAATATATGATGTTCGCATCCTTTTAAACTTTCGACACCTTCTATATGCAACATATTAGACCCTACACCCGAAATTTTGGCACCCATAGCGTTTAACATTTTGCAAAGTTGCTGTAAATAGGGTTCGCAGGCAGCGTTGTAAATAGTAGTAGTTCCTTCGGCAAGTACAGCAGCCATTACTATATTAGCTGTTCCTGTAACCGATGCTTCGTCTAAAAGCATATAGGTTCCTTTTAATCGCGATTTGGTTTCTACGCCATAAAAGTGTTCTTCTCTAACATATCTAAATTTAGCGCCTAAATTTATAAAGCCCTCAAAATGAGTATCTAATCGTCTTCTTCCAATTTTATCACCGCCAGGTTTTGGAATATAACCTTTTCCAAAACGAGCCAAAAGTGGGCCAACAATCATTATAGAACCGCGTAATGAACCACCTTCTTTTTTAAAAGCTTCGGTTTCTAAATAGCCTACATTAACCTCGTCTGCTTGAAATGTGTAAGCGCCGTGCCCAATTTTTCTAATTTTTACGCCTAAATTTCCTAATAGTGTAATAAGTTTATTAACATCAATAATATCAGGAATATTTTTTATGGTTACCTTTTCAGGTGTTAACAATACAGCACATAAAATTTGTAGTGCTTCGTTTTTTGCTCCTTGTGGTGTAATTTCTCCTTTTAACGATTTACCACCTTCTATTTTAAAAGTTCCCATTAAGGTTTAATTTCTTTTAGAATTACGTTGATTATTTTTTTTCTTAAACTGGTTTTTTGAACCGTTGTTTTTGCCGTGTTGCGATTTATTCGATGCTTTTTTATTCACTTTTATTAAATTTTGCGAAGTAGAAAGCTCTTCGTTTGATGTTTTTAAATTTATTTTACCATTTGAAAGTTCGTATAGGTGTTCAAAAATTACGTCGTCTTCAACGGTTTCTTTGTTCCAACTTAAATACGATTTTTTCATATGATTGGCAATAACCAAAATTAAAGCAGTTTTTAAATCACCATTTTCCCATTTTACAGCAACATTTATCATTCGCGATATATTGTTGCCATAAAAACGGTATTTTGGAAAGTTTTGCGGATAGGGTAGTGGTTCTGGTTTTTGGTTTAAAACTTCTTTTGAAGGAATAGGAAAAGGCGAATCTACATCTAATTTAAAATTAGACATTATAAACAATTGATCCCATAATTTATGCTGAAAATCGGGCACATCGCGCAAATGAGGGTTTAAAGTTCCCATTACTGCTATGGCATATTGTGCCGCTTTGTTTCGTTCTTCACGATTTTCAATAACGGTAATTTGGTCTATTAATTTTTGTAAATGTCTGCCGTATTCTGGAATAATTAATTCGGTTCGTTGCGAATTGTATTCTAATGTTGTATTTTCCATTTTTTATAATGAAATTATGCCTTCTATTGTGGCTACTTCTTTGTATTTTTCAATAACACTATCGGGATTTTTCATGGTAACATTTATAGAAATGCTGGTATATTTTCCGGTTTTAGATTGATGAGTAGCAATAACGGCTCCCATGTCGTTAAAAGCCTCTTCAACTTGCTTAATCTTTTCATTTTCAGACGGAACAATAAATTTATACAAATATTCTGAAGGCCAAATAGAAGTATTGCTTAACTCCTCTTTTAATCGCGTATAAAATTCTTCTGTTTTTTTATCCATATTTTTTTTAATACTAAAAGCAAATATACTCTATTAACTTCAAAAAAAAGAGTAAAACGAATATTTTTTAGAACTTGCTATACTTTTTAAAAAAAGTTACTTTTGCGCTTTAAATGTAATATGAAAAAGGAATTAATAGTAATAGCTGGCGGACCAAGTACAGGTAAATCTACATTATTAAAAGCATTAGAAGCTAGTAATTTTATTTGCTATCCCGAGATTTCTCGCGAAGTTATTAAAGAAGCACAAGAGCAAGGTATTGACCAACTTTTTTTAGAAGACCCACTGCTTTTTAGTGAAAAATTGTTAAACGGAAGGATTAAGCAATATAACGAGGCTATGCAAGAGAATGAAACGGTTGTTTTTTTAGATAGAGGCATACCCGATGTGTTGGCTTATTTAAATTATAAAGGCGATAAATATCCACAAAAGTTTGTACAAGCATGTGAGTGTTACCAGTATTCAAAAATTTTTGTTTTACCACCTTGGCAAGAAATTTATACTACCGATACAGAACGATACGAAACTTTTGAGCAAGCTACTATAATTCAGCAACATTTAATTAATACATACGAAAGTTTTGGTTATAATTTAATACATTTACCTAAAGATACTGTAGAAAATAGGTTAGCTATTATTTTAGAACACCTTTCAAAATAAACTTTATGACTGAGGCTTTACAGCTATTACAAAAATATTGGAAACACAACAGCTTCAGAGAACCACAAGAACAAATTATAAATTCTGTTTTAAGTGGTAACGATGCGTTAGCGCTTTTGCCTACAGGCGGAGGAAAATCGGTTTGTTACCAATTACCGGGATTAAAAATGCAAGGTATAACTTTAGTTATATCGCCCTTAATAGCTTTAATAAAAGACCAAGTAGAAAGTTTACAAAAAAAAGATATTAAAACTATAGCACTTTTAGGTGGGCTTTCGCAAAATGAAGTTTCTAATTTATTTGATAATTGTCTTTATGGAAATTATAAATTTTTATACCTATCACCAGAACGCCTTAACCAAGATTGGATATTAGAACGATTAAAGCAACTACCCATAAACCTTGTAGCTATAGATGAAGCACACTGCGTAAGCCAATGGGGACAAGATTTTAGACCAGCCTATTTAAAAATTAAAAATTTAAAAGAATATTTTCCTAAAACACCTTTTTTAGCCTTAACAGCATCTGCAAATTCTTTAGTTCAGCACGATATTATTTCCTTGTTAAATTTAGATAATCCTAAAGTTTATAAAAAATCATTTTATAGAGAAAATATAGGCTATCATGTTATTGAAACAGAAGATAAACTTTCGAAAGTAAAAAATATACTTATAAAAAACCCGCAATCGTCTATTATTTATGTTCGTAATAGAAAAGCTACAATAGAGGTTTGCAAACAAATACAAGCTTTAGGCTTTACGGCATCGTACTATCATGGTGGTTTATCGTTTAAAGAAAAAGAAGATAGCCGCTTGCAATGGATGAACAATACCACACAAGTAATGGTTGCAACCAATGCTTTTGGTATGGGCATTGATAAACCCGATGTAAAAACAGTTATACACTACCAATTACCCGAAAATTTAGAAAATTATTACCAAGAAGTAGGTAGAGCAGGTCGCAATGGAAATGCCGCATTTGGTATTTTATTAACCAATAAATTCGAAATTAATTTTGCAGAAACGCAGTTTAAAAACAATATGCTAGATGCAAAATTTTTAAAAGAAGTTTATAAAAATTGTAATACTTTTTTTCAAATTCCATACGGAGAAGGTTTTAATCAAGAGTTTTCGTTTAACCTTAATACGTTTTGTTTACGTTATAATTTACCGGTTTATAAAACCTTTAATGCACTTCAGTTTTTAGATAGGCAAAGCGTTATAACACTATCGAATGAAAACGGCGAAAAAATAAAACTTCAATTTATTATTTCTAGTAAAGAGGTCATTCGTTATAAAAGTTTGCACCGGCATCAAGAAACTGTTATCGAAACTATATTGCGTACTTATACAGGAATTTTTGATAATGAAGTATCGGTAAATCCAATTCTTATAGCAAAAAAAGCAAACACTACGCAAGAAGCAGTACTACAAGCAATTCATCAGTTTCATAAAGATGACGTAATTTCACTTCAAATACACACAACCGATAGTAAAATTACTTTTAACGAAGTTAGAGAAGACGATTTAACAATAAATAAAGTAATAAAATATTTAGAAACTCAAAATAAAGTTAAAGCTGATAAATTTAATCGTTTGCTTCAATTTATTAAAGATGAAACTACTTGTAAAAGCAATTTGCTTTTACACTATTTCGACGAAGAAAAAACTACGAAATGTGGTATTTGTTCTTATTGTAAAAATCAAAATCAGATCAATCATCAAAACAATGTTTTAACGGTACTAAATATTTTAAAGGGAAAATCATTAACTTTAAAAGAAATAGAACCTAAAATTAATCTATCATCAAAAGAACTTATTGCTACAATAAGACTGCTATTAGATAACGACGCAATTAGCTTAAACGAAAACCAACAATATTACCTAAAAAATGAATAAATTACGAATTGTATTTATGGGAACTCCAGATTTTGCAGTAGGAATTCTCGATACTATATACCAGCATAATTACGAAATAGTAGGTGTTGTTACCACAGCCGATAAACCCGCGGGTAGAGGCCAAAAAATACACGAAAGTGCAGTTAAACAATACGCTGTTTCTAAAGGTTTAAGAGTATTGCAACCTACAAATCTAAAATCGGAAGAGTTTTTAACCGAATTAAAAAGTTTAAATGCAAACCTTCAAGTTGTTGTAGCTTTTAGAATGTTGCCTGAAGTAGTTTGGAAAATGCCACAATTGGGCACTTTTAATCTTCACGCTTCGTTGTTGCCAAATTATAGAGGAGCAGCACCAATAAACTGGGCCATTATTAACGGCGAAACCCAAACAGGCGTAACCACTTTTTTTATTGATGATAAAATTGATACAGGCGAAATGATTTTGCATAAAGAAACGCCAATACAAAAAAATGAAACCGTAGGTGAGCTTCATAATAAATTAATGCTCTTAGGCAGCGAAGCTGTTTTAGAAACGTTAACTAAAATACAAAATGGAAATGTAAAAACCCAAAAACAAAACGATACTACACAATTAAAAGCAGCACCTAAACTCAATAAAGATAACTGTAAAATTGATTGGACAAAACCAGGAATCGATATTTATAATTTAATTCGAGGTTTAAACCCATATCCTGCGGCGTGGTCATTTATAGAAGATAATAATAATGAATGGACTGTAAAATTTTACGATGTAGATTTTATACCAGAAAATCATTTTCATGCCATTGGCGCTGTAATTGCAACAAAAAAAGAATTAAAAATTGCCGTTACAGATGGTTATATTCAAGTAAAAAGCTTACAATTTCCAGGAAAAAGAAAAATGAAAAGTAACGAGCTTTTAAATGGCATTAATTTTTCTAAAAAAGCGCTTGCAAAATAAAGAGATAGCCAAGATTATAGCTGCTTTTTTACTGCAAAAGGGAAACGTTATTAACAAAACAACGGTTTTTTCAACATTTTTAACTAAAAAACACTTAAATACTTGCATAATTCGGCAATAGGTATAACTTTGTGCTATAAATTTTGTTTAACCAAATTGTAAATCATTTTTATTATGAACAAATCAGAATTAATCGATGCAATGGCGGCTTCTGCTGGTATAACCAAAGCTGCTGCAAAATTAGCTTTAGAATCAATGTTATCAAGTGTAGAAGGAACTTTGAAAAAAGGAGGAAGAGTTTCTTTAGTAGGTTTCGGTTCATGGTCAGTTTCTAAAAGAGCTGCTAGAGAAGGAAGAAATCCTCAAACTGGTAAAACTATAAAAATTGCTGCTAAAAATGTAGTAAAATTTAAAGCAGGTGCAGATTTAGACGGAGCAGTTAACAAAAAATAATAATTGTTTTATCTTCAAATAAATCCTAGCTTAGCTAGGATTTTTTTTGTTTTCTAAGTATTTTTTTTAACTTTAGTAAAAAAATAATTATGGCTATGGTGCCTCAAAAGGGAAGTTTGCTTATATCAGAACCTTCTGTATTAGGCGATGCAGAATTTAATCGTTCGGTAGTTTTAATAACAGAGCACAACAGCGAGGGTTCGGTTGGGTTTATTTTAAACAAACCATTACAATACACTATTCAAGATTTAGTGCCAGAACTTAAAGCATCTTTCACGGTTTTTAACGGCGGTCCTGTAGAGCAAGATAATTTGTATTTTATTCACACAATTCCAAATGTTATACCTAACAGTATAGAAATTTCAAACGGAATTTATTGGGGAGGCGATTTTACTACAATTCAACAGCTAATTAATGAAGAAAAAATTAGCAAACAACAAATTCGCTTTTTTTTAGGCTATAGTGGTTGGGAACCCAAACAATTAGAAAACGAAATAAAATTAAATTCGTGGATTGTTGCACAAAATACATTTAAAGAAAAACTTTTAACACAGCCTGTAAGCAATTTTTGGCAAGAAAAAATTAAAGAGCAAGGAGGCGATTATGTGTTGTATTCTAACGCACCCTCGGATCCAATTCTTAATTAAGCATTATTTGTGCATTTAATCGTTTTATAAGTTCTAAAGCAAAAACAGTAGTAAACTCTTTTTTTCGATATTTAGTTACCGATTGAATGCCAGTAATTACATTTGTTAAAAACAATTCGTCTGCTTTTTGTAAATCGAAAGGTGAAATGGATTTTTCAACAACCTCTAAATCTTCAATTTTTTTAGCCATACGAAGCACTTGTTTTCGCATTATACCATTTAAACAACCGTCAGAAACAGGTGGTGTTATTAATTGGTTTCCTATTATTATAAACACATTAGCATTTAGTGCTTCAATTACCATTTTTTCATTATTTAATAACAAACAATTTTGATAACCATTTTCGTTAGCAAAAATGCTTCCCGTTATATGAATCATTTTATTGTTTGTTTTTAACGATGAAAACAGTTGTTTAGTAACATAAGCGTCTTTGTAAAGTTCAATTTCATAAGCATCGCTATTAGAAGCTGTATAAATATTGTTTTTTAACTCTGAACAGGTAACTATAAATTCAATATTATTTTCATTAGGTAAATAGTAACCGCCAGGCACTCTAAAAACAGTAAAACGCACTCGAAACGTAGTTTGATTTGCGTAAGATTGGGTTATTTTTAAAATTTCAGCTTCAAAAAATTCCATAGTAAAATTCATTGGAATTTCCATTCTACAAATACGCATAGAAGCCATTAATCTAAAATAATGATCTTCTAAAAATAATACTTTATTGTGTACTACTTTAATGGTTTCAAATAAGCTGTCGCCTACTAAAAAACCTCTATTGTTTATAGCAATAGTTGTAGTTTCTTGAAGTGTTCCGTTAACATTTACCATAAAAAAATCCCGATTTTTAAAATCGGGACAAATATAACCTTTATAATTGTAATGAAAATACTATGTTGAGCCTAAAACTTGTTTTAAATCGGAAATTTGATTTTCCCATAATAATTTTGATTCTTCAATTTCGTCTTCTTCGGCAAAATCGACAACCAAAATAGAAACATCTTTAGTTATTTCGTCTTCTAAGATTTTTAATTCAAAAAAATAATCCGAATCGTTTCCTTCTTCATCAATCCATTTAAATTTTACACGTTCTCCTGTTCGTTTCGATACTAGTTTTGCTTTTTCTTCCGAATCGTCCCAAATAAAGGTAAACATTTCGCCTCTCGAATTTACGTTGTCTGCAAACCACTCTGAAAGACCAGAAGGTGTAGCAATATATTGATATAATAGAGATGGCGAAGCATGAATAGGAAATTCCATCTCGTATCGAACTTTATCTTCCATTGATTAAAAATTTAATTTTCGAAATATATAGAGAATAATTTTAAAATACAAAATACAGCGTATAAAAAATGTAAAAAAAAATAAAAAAATATGTTTGCGTTAAAAAGAATTAATTTTATATTTGCACCCGCATTCAAGAATGTGATACCAACATTTGGCGAGGTAGCTCAGTTGGTTAGAGCGCAGGATTCATAACCCTGAGGTCACGGGTTCAACTCCCGTCTTCGCTACAAGGTTAAAAAAATCGAAAAAATCAGTTTTTATGCGGGATTAGAGCAATTTAATCCCGCTTTTTTTATGTCTAATTTATTACGATATTTGCAAAGTGAACACGATTTTGAACACGATTTGAAAAAAAAGAAAAGATTTTCAGAACCAAAAATTTACGACGCTAATGGTGATTTATCTAAGCGTTGGTATGTCTATTTTTCTTTTAGAAAAGTTGAAGATAGTCTTTTAGAAAGATTTCCAAATAACATTTATGCTCCACAAAATTTAGATAAAAAAGAACGAATTGAATGGTTAAAAACTATTCAACGTAATTTATCTGTGCTTTTAAAAGATGGATTTAACCCTTATAATCCTGAAAATAAATTTGATTTTGATAACGAGCAAGAAGGGAAATCAATAAAAGAAGCTTTTGAATTTGCACTTAATATTAAGAAAAGTACTTTAGCTGTAACCTCTTATAAAGGATTAGAAGGTCGAATATTGAGATTCGAAAAGTGGTTAGAAGAAAACGGCTTTAAAAATAGATTAATTACATCAGTGAATAAAAAAGTAGTGACCACTTATCTTAATGAAGTGTTAATTACTACATCAGCAAAAAATAGAAATAATACAAGAGCAGATATAAGTACCATTTTCTCTACACTAGAACAAAATGAAATTATTCCTTTAAATTTTGTTCAAAAAATTCCTGTATTAAAAAGTAAACCCGAAAAAAACAAATCATACTCAAGTAATGAAGAAACTAAAATATTCGACTATTTAGATAAAAACAATAAGTTACTTTCTCTTTATGTTAAGTTCATTTCGTACAACTTTTTGAGACCGGTTGAAGTAAATCGTATTACAATTGGAGATATTGATTTAAATGATAAAATATTAAAAATTAAAACCAAAACTGGATTTAAATTAAAACGAATACCTCAAGTTCTTATTGATGAATTACCTAACCTAACAAATTATCCTAATGATGCATTCTTATTTGGAAGAAAAGATTTTGGTCAATATTGGGAAGCTAATGAAACAAGCAGAAGAAATGATTATTCAGATTATTTTTTTGAAGTAAAAAAGAAATTTGGTTTAGGTAAAGATTATGGACTTTATAGCTTTAGACATACGTTCATTACTAAACTCTACAATACTTTCACTAAAGAAATGACCCCAGAGGAAGCAGAATCCAATATTATGGCTATAACTGGACATTCAAGCAAAACTGCGCTTAGAAAATATTTAAGGGAAATAAATGCTTATATTCCTGAGGATTATTCTAAGTATTTATAAAATGATGGATTTAATATAATTATTGATTCCTCTCCATGTCATTTTTGTTTACTTAAGTGTGATAATAAAATTTATCATTAATTAATTGTGATCTACTATATTTTTTAGAAATTTTACAATTGGTACAGTATTTATTTCTTCAGAATTTAAATTTGGTTTTAAAACATCTTTCCAATATAAGTTTTCATTATATGGTTTACCATCAGATGCTAAATAATTATTACTGTATTTTAAATTATCTTTTATACTTTCTTGCTGATGAGATGGTTCGAAGGTAGGAACATTTACATGGAATAAGCCAACAGAATAATCAACTTTTTCATAATCTGATTTTAATTGTTGATAAATTGATTTTTGGATACCAGTTTCAAAAGGGATTAATCCGTAATTATCTAACTCCTTCACTTCAGCTGCATCTGAATCACAGATAACATGATATTTTATATTGAAACGTGAAAATATTTTTTGGAAAAAAGGAATATTGTTGACTGTACCACAATTAACTATAAAAATATCTTTATCTATTTGTACTTCATTGAAATAACCTCTCAAAATAATCTCTTCAGTTGGTCCTTCAATTAAAACAACTTCATCTGCATAAAAAGATTCACATATAAAAGGATTAAATCTTAGAATCTCATTCATTTCCTGCTTTAACTCTTCTTTAGTTTTAATTTCTTTTGAATCTTTTAAAAACTCATCGTTTATCTGAAATAAACGTGTACCTTCATTATGCTTAGTCATTCTTACTAATGAAGATTTTTCTTTTGTAATATCAATCATTTGAGGTGAATGTGATGCACATAATACTTGATAAGGTGTATCTGTTTCACTTACTTTATAAATCAATGTACGAAGTTGTTTCATTAATTTAGGGTGTAAAAACAATTCAGGTTCTTCGAATAGTACAATATAATCCTTTCTATTATCAACTCTTTCAAATTCTTCTGCAACGTCCTTCATTAATAACAATGAAAAAATAGCTGATCTGACTGCGCCATGACCGATTCTCTCATGACTAGTTGGAATTGTTTCATCTTTTTCTCCATTATTATTTTGTTCAAAATGAATAGCAAAACTTTTACCAATTGAATTCTCAGTCCACTTTGTTTTATCTTTTTCACTTAATTCAATTTTAGTATTTGGAAATAATGACTGAAAATATTTATTTACCTCTTCCTTGTAAGATTGAATTGATTCAGGGTTGTACAGTTTATCTTGTAATTCTTGAATTTTAGCTTGTGCTTCTTTTAACTCTAGTCGATCTTTATCTTCTAAATTAGCATTAGCCTTTTGCTTAAGTATCTCATTAATTATAGCTTCACCTTCCGCTTCGGTTGGCATTGCTTTTATGAAAATTGGAGTAGGTAATGCAGCTTGAAAAACAGTATCTAATCCAATACCTCCATAATTTTTTGCAACCCAACCATTTTGCTCATAATCCCAAGTGTAGTTTTCTGTCTTTTCAAATGAAATTTTAGCACCTATTTTGGGTTTAAGTACTCTTTTTATTTTAAGTAAATTATCTGGATTAAGCCATTTTTTCAAACCTTCTTTTTTATTCGCGATAGAATCTTTTTGAAAATCAAATTCATCTAATTGAAGCACCAGTTCAAATTCAATAACATTTTCAGGATTCATTCTGTAAATATCTTCAACTGCTGCCGAAGTATTTTTATAAAAGAACTCATAAGCTTTTAAAAAGCTTGATTTACCAACATTGTTTTGTCCTAAAAGAAAGATAGTATTAGAATTATTAAATTCAATTGTATTGTTTTCTAATCCACCAGTTATTCCTCTAAAATTGTTTACACCAAAAGATATAATTTTCATAATTCCTACTCTTTATTTTATATTTTATACAATATTGTAATTATCACGATAATAATATAATCAACTTATCTTTTTATAACAGTTCAAATATATATCTTAAAACAGGTAATTTCAATACGTATTTACACTTAATTTTATACGTATAAATACTTATTTTATTTAGTTTTCAACTTCCTCAAAAGATATTCCGTAGCTTCCGCATCAGAGATGAGCGGTTTTTTTTTCGTTTTTTTAGTGGTTGTTAAAGAAGCCGAAACAACCCCCAACATTTTATACAGCCTTTCGACTTCCTGTTGAGGAAGAGCTTGTATTACGTTGTATGCTGTTTCGGCTTTCATGTATTTGTTTAATTATCTTCTACGTCTTAATCGAGGTTTATTTACTTTTTCTGTTCCAGGATTTTCTCCCAAATCTGTTTTTGGTTTCTGACTATAGTTGAAGCTATTTGGTTCTGAAGTGTTTCTAACTCTTCTTGCTTCTTGCTGATTTTCTTTAATTCTTCCAGTATTTTTGAGAATAACTGGATCGACTCTGTTTTGTTCATATAATTTAATTTTAAGTTTATTCCATGAAAGGTTTCTATTCACTTGACTTCCTTTGTAGGTTTTTCCTTTGTATTCAAAGGAAATACCCGATATTTTTCCCTCTTGGCTCGCATTAAGTTTTACATTGACTTTTTTCTCTTTAAGTTTCTTTTCAAAATCAAAAATGGATAGATTATGTTTTATAATCTCATTTATGATTCTTTGAAGTTCTAATCTTTCCGGAGCTTCACCTGTTCGTAAACATTTTTCAATTTCACCTTTAGAAAGAACATTTGATTCTTTACTTTCTTTTAAAATGGTTAGATTATATTTTAATTCTAATTTTCTAACTATTGCTTCACTTCGTTTATAATCATGTGAATCACTTACTACATCACCAGAAAACATCACGCGGTTCGCCACAATATGGACATGAGAATGATCTTGGTCTAAATGTTTATAAATTATGTATTGATTATCGTTAAAACCCATTCCTTCTAAATATTCTCGAGCTAGGTCTGTGAATTTCTTATCTGAAAGCGAATCGGTATAAGGTAAACTAAGCGATGTATGATAAACTGCTTTCGATAGATTTGGTCTTAACTGCCGTATTAAATTAAATTCTCTAGTTTGCATGGCTACTTTATCAGAAGTTAAATTGGTTTCTAAAACACTTCCGTCTCCTTTATCTACTTTCTTTTGATTATAGCAAAGCACCCCATAAAAATCTTTTTCCTTTTATTTGTTTGGCTATCATCCTAATAATTCGGTTTTAATCGAATTCAACATTTGCTTTAGTTCTTTGAATTTCCTTTTGAAAACATATTTATCTAAAAAATTCTGATTTGATTTTTTTGCTAACTGATTTACATTATTTCCAATTCGACTAAGCTCAATTAGCAACTCACGATTAATTGGAGATATAGCATGCTTAGGTAACTGTTTATTCAATGCTCTTTTACGGACATACTCCACAACAGTTAGTCCATAGGTTTTTGATTGACTTTCTATTAATAATAAGTCTTCACAAGTGAATCTCACGTTTACTTGAAACACTTTTAGGTGATTGATATGAGATTTTGGTCGTGCCATAATTTCTATTTTAAAAATTTCAGGTTTTCAATAGCAATAACATGAAAAAGAAAACCCATCTAAATCATTCGTTAGAACAAATTTAAATGGGCTATCATTTGTATACTATAGTTGCCGTACAGCTGTTTGTACGGCAAATTCTATTCCTCTATTATATGATAAAGTTTTACAATGTCATCTTGTGCTTCATTGCCTACAATATAGAAATCTGGCATACTCGCTAGTAGTCCTATAGTTTCTCGATATTCTTTTAAGGAATTCTTATCATTACCATAATAATTAAAAGGATTTTTTGGGTGTGTTTCCTGTGGGGTGTTAAATTTTGATTTATCTCTGTTTTTTATTTTAAACCTTCGTTTTGATTCGTCTTCAATTTCGCTAAAAACTATCAGCTCTTTATCGTAGCTTTTTAATTTATAATATCTTTCTTGAAGTATAACAACAAGAGCTCTTCGTCTTGATAAAGATGATTTAATAGTAAAACCGTCAAGCCTGTTTGCAGCATCTTTGAGATCTGAAAGAAATTTTTGAAGAAGTTTTAAGTTAAACGAAGAATCACCATTAATTATTGAATGATATTTTACATCATACTTTTCTAAAACTTCAAAAAGTGTTACTAAGTCCATTATAATTTTGGCCCTCCCAAACCTCTATTGTTGTTCCAACGTAGTGTGAATGATTTATTAATTATCTTTTTGTAAACATTTTGATTAATTACTAACTTATGCATTTTATCTCTAGCTACATTAGTTACCAAACCATATTCCATTTTATTACCTTTTGAATTTGTTAACTTTTCTTTTAAGGACAATCCTATTAAAAACTGTTCCGAAAGCGGAAAATTATAGTCATCTGCCTTCATTATTTGTTGCGCTATTTTTCCATAGGATCTTCTTCTTCTTCAAAGCATTCGGAAGTTTAGCACTATAAAAGTTTAACTCTCTTTTGTCTATAATTACATTAGAAAAATTTTTCATGAAAAGTTCACCATATTCAAAACTTCTAATTGGCATATAATCTAACATGGCTACGGAGATGAATTCATGTATTTCAGGATTATTGAAAACATAATTTGGATCATACTTCTTTTCTGCAAAAGATTCCAGCCAGTCCTTTTTAAAGCCTTCAAGATTTTCTAATATTTGTCTTCCGAAGTCTCTGCTTGTATTCAGTATTTCAGATTTTTCAGAAGCAATAAAATTGTTAAGTTCATTCCATTTTTCCCTATCTTCTAAAGAATGAAATTGTGAAGAAAAAATTAGTGAAATAATTGATTTTAACTCATCCAAATTCAATCGAATAGAACTTGAATTTTGCTCTTTTAATCGAGTTGAAATTTCATTATAACTAACCCGATTGTAGTCTTTACTTTCTAATAATTTTATTTGCATATAAATAGATTTTAATTCAAAAATAAACAAATATTTTAAACACAAAAACCTGATATTCAGTTACTTATATATAAAATATTTATAAAAAAATTAAAATATAAATATTATTTATATACTTTTTGAGTCACTTTAAAAGGAAATTTTAATTAATGAATTAATTGTCAAGTATTTAATTGAAAAAATCTAAATAAAGCCTAATGATTTTATCCAAAAAAAAGTTCATTGAAATAAAATTTAATTTTTTTTAAAAAAATCGATTTTCAAACACAATCAATCAAAATTGATTAAAAAATATTGTAATTCAAGCAGGGTGTGGGGTGCAACCCTGCCAAGCCTGCGAACGAAGTGAGCACGTTTTCGCTAGCGAAAACATGGCTTGCTTCATGACAACCCGAAAGTTTGGAGTTTCTCAGTTTTGGTCTTTCATTATATTTAAAATGAATAGGAAATTACTCTGTTATTAGTTCAATTGCATGTAATATTTCTGAAATTGATTCTTTATTTATAACACTCAAATCGATTTCGTTAACTAATCTTGAGATTTGATTTTGTAATAGTTCTTGCACTTCTTCATTTAATCCACTTTCTTCTGGTTCATACAACTTCTGAGCAAAATATCTTCCTAGTTTTACTTCGAACTCTTCTTTAGTATATTTAGAATCATCTTTATTTTCAAAATCATCAATATGATTCAAGTAATTTTCATTTAAAGTTAAAAACTGAAGTGCGGATAAATCATTTTCATCTAATTCATTTAAAAATGTATTTATATGTTTTTCAACTTCTTCTAAAGTGTCTGGATAAATATCTCCTTGGTAATAATATATTGTTTCCAGTAATGGATTAATATTTTTTGGTTTAAGTTTTGAACTTTTTTTAGAACAGTAGGGAAATGAAAACCTGAAAAGAAACTCTTTTAATAAATTTCTTTTCGCATACCTACACAATACTTCATTAATTTGTTTGGTGACAATTAATTTTTCATCTACCGTAATCATACCTTTGAATTTAATATTATACTAAAGTTTTATCTTTTGTGCATTTGGCAAGAATATCTAAATATTCATTCTCAGTGATTTCGCTATCATTTATAAAGTTAGTTAAAAATAGGTCTGACAAAAAGATAGCGAAAAACCTTTTAACAAAATAATTGACTTCTTTTAGAGAATAGTATTCTTCTATTTTACCAACTATAGCTTGTCTGATTGCAGGAATATTTTTGATATCAAATATAATAGCGATTAACTTTTAGATTCAATCATTGGATTATTATCCAGGTCATAATCATCTAAATCATCGTCATTTGGGAGAAGATAATTCGCCATTTCTTCAAATAAAACTGCTTCTGTAATTTCTATATAAGTTGGTTTTAATCTATTTGTTTCAGTTTCATTTTTAATAAATGAGATATCTAAATCTTCAAATGTAAATACATTATCATCAAAAAACTTTTCTAGAGGTTCAATTTCCAATTGAATTTGTTCCCAAATTTCAGCATTTGCAATCTCAATATGTGTTCTACCTCGAAAACCTTTTCCCCATAAATCCGCTTCTCTTTCTAAAGTTGTATTTGCCTTAATGATTAAATAATTTTCAAGTTTATTCCAAGTTTTTAATTGATGGAATGTTAGTGGATACTCTTCACGAATCCCAGTTTCAATCCATGAATAATTTTGAAGTAATGCTAATTCATAATCTTCAATAGTATGTCTTAATTCAAGACGACTAATTAATGATAAAAGGGTTGTTCTGTCAATCATATTAAATTATTTTTAAGAATTTGAAAATGAACAAAAATGAGTTAGTTCATCGAGATGTGCCATTGTGGCCACAAAAACTTCGTTTTTGCATCCAAAATAGCGATCTCGCTTTTTTCTCCCGAAGGTCGCAAAAAGATTATATAAAAGTAATCTGTAAAAGTTAAACTAATGTTTTAGCTTGTAAATATTGGTCTAAAATTTCTTGATATTCTTTTTCGGTAATAGTATTTGGTTCAGAGAATTTAAAATTGAAAATATCTTCAAAGAACAAATCAAAATATAATGCAACAAACGCATTCATTTTACTAGATTTACCATATAATAATATCATGTCTTGAATATCATCAGCAGTTAAATCTACTTCCGGATTGATATTTTTATAACCAAGTAAAAACTTAAACATTACAAATGATTTAAATTCAATGTCGTGAAGTAAAATTTTTACAACAGACAATCTATCTGCTTCAGTAAATTTTGAAAATGCTTCAGTAAGGCATTCAAATAAATAAATTGAAGATAATTTTAAATTTTCTTCCGTTCTCTTTGTATTAATAAGATTGACAAATGATGTATTTAGCTTTACATTTTTTACCTCTTTAAAGTCTGGTTCATCAAAATTTTGAAATAAGACCTTGTTGATTAATGGTTTTAAAACTCCATAAGTTTGTTTGATTATATTTTCCATAGTACCTAATTTAAAAAGCGTGGAACTAAAATCAATCCGTTACTGAGGTACTAGGATACCCGACAACCAGAAAGACTCAGCCCACGCCTGGATTAGGCACGGGCGTAAGTCTATCTATTATTCGGTTGTCTTGAAGATTCCTAGTTTTCAGTAACCAATAAAGATAGCTTACGCTAGTGTTAATATTTTCGAATGGTAAAGTTAAGAAAAAGTATTTGAAATGATTGTTTAAAATTTGTTGTTTATATTGAATATTACTCAAAAAAGAAATTCAGTTGATTTTTTTTGAATAGTTTAGAACAATCTAAAATAATGTTTCTTCTTATTTCGATGGATTAATTCTCGATAAAATTTTGAAATAACTAATTTTATCGTTCATTAAAATATTGTAATTCCTACTTTGTTTATTTTATTTCCTGTAACAAATATGATATACAGCCTAGTTTGCATCTTTTCTTTTAATTGCTAATATCTTACTATTCATCATTAGACGTTTCGTAATGATGATTTCTCTTTAAACATCTTCTTTTATAAGCTGATTTATGTAAATACGGTTTGAGTTTTTTTGCAATTTTTGTTAAATTATCGTTGGGTTTGATTTTGTACATCATGGTATTAGGTATTAGTTGCGTTTTAAATAATTTATTGGGTTTTCTCTAGCCATTAAGTCAAATTCTTCTGTTGATAAACTTGATTTGGTTCTTGCTAATAATTCTTTTTCTGAATTGTGATTTCTAACTACATAGAAATCGGTACCAAACAAAATTCTTTCTTTTAATGCTGGGTTGCTTAATGTATGCTTTAATAGAGGTACAATTTCCTGTTCGTGAATTATATAACTTAAATCTGCATATATATTTGGGTATTGCATTATTAAACTAGAAATTATAGTATACCAGTCGGCATTTTTCCATATATCCATTAATCCTCCGTAACTTTGGTTAGGGTCTTTTGTGTTTATGAATTTAATACCTGTTGAATCATCTGCCATTTTATGTGAGTAGTTGTCCCTATCTCTTTCTAAAAATTTTTTCCATTCGTCATCGCCACCATAATGGCCAAAACATATTTTTAAATTGCTTAAATCGGATGTAATTGTATCTGTTGCTTCTGAATAGCCAAATAAATCAAAGAGTTCTGGTTTGTTGCATTTTTTTATCCATTCTTTTAATAAAAAAGGCTCAAGTAAACATAGATAATTTAATGGATGTGTAAAGTCGAGTGAATATTCAATGTTTTTGCTTTTTGACAATAACATGTATTCATCGGGAAGTTTAACATCTTTTATGATTGGATGATAATACCATTCTTTTCTTTTGTTACCTCTATAAAAAATAGTGCCTCTTATGCAATGTGTCATAATAGGTAGGTTGTTATCAGCTGCATATTTCCATAATGGTAGTAATTTTTCATCGAAAGGGAAGTAGCCTAAGGCTGGATAAATTTTAAAGCCTGCGAAATTTGCTTTTTCAATATAGTCTTTAATGAAGCAATCTTCTAAAACTACTTTTCCGTTGTCATTCCTCCATTTGAAGAAATCGGCATAGCCTACATTTTCTCTGCGTGGGTCAACAAAAACGAAAGGATGAATGGTATTTGGATTTTTTTGTTTTATTTTTTTTAGCTTTTCCATTTGGGTTTGGTAACTGCCGATAGCTTTTACTTTGCCTGCATCCATAAATTCCATATCCATTGGTAGCACTACAAATTCTGTGTTTTTTGGATATTGTTTTATTAGTCTTTTGAATATAGCGTTTTGTTCCTGATAATAAGCAAATCGACCAATGCTTACGTAACGTGTCATGAATTTTAGTTGGTCTTCATTTATAAATAGTAGTGATAGTTTTTTTGAGTTTCGTATGATCATCATTGCTATTTTTCTACCATATGGAATTGCTACTAGTGTAAATAGAATTATACCTATTTGTACTGCGTCATTTTTTAGGAATTCTAAATTTGGGATATTGTATAATTTAGTAAGTAGCTTTTCACAAAAATCAATATGTTTAAAGAAGTATTTGAATACTATGTAGGAAGAGAAAATTACTATTAGAAAACCAAAAACATCTACTATTGTTCTCAATATTCCAAAGCTTTGCCATACTAATTTTAACTTGACTTGGTTCTTTTTTAAATTGCTGTTTTGAAAGCTAAAATTGAATTTATATGGACTATACTTGTGGGTAAACCAAAATTTACAAATACCAATTATTAAAGGTACTGTTAATATTTTGTATAAGATTGCTGGCATGAATTTTTTCCCAATGTATGGTGGAATATTATCTCCGGTAAAAATATGGGTATGGCAGTTTATGATTGGTTTTTTACTCATCTTTTCGAATTTAATCGAAAAATACCACTAATGAGTTTACTTGTCAATGAGTATTTATACTTATTTTAGTACAAGATTGAAAATAAAAATTTCTGTTCATTTTTATTCTTTTAATGAGGGTGCTTATTACAATTTTTAAAATTCTAGAGGTACTGCGAATGCCCAAACCTTCTTATGTAAATCTTATTATTTTTTGATTAATATCCTGATAATAGGTGTTGTAGGGGTGCTTGCAACCTGCGTTTTGTTGCACAATTTGCATTTATATCATACTTTTTTTGCTGTTGATGTGCCGTGTTTTATCAGTTTTTCGTTGCAATAATTGCATAATGCAGCGCCACCCACACGTTTGATACACGAAGTAAAGTTTTCTTTCATTTTAACGAATTTAAAGCGTTAAAAATAACAAAGACGACCGTTTGGTCGTCTTTGTTATTAAAATTATTTTTTATTTCGTATTGATTATCAATATGTTGTGATTTTATTTTTATAAAACCACACGTTTGATACATTACCAGTTGTGTCCTGCTTTTAATACTTTGAATAATCTACCAAATTTAAGAATATTTCCCACACCTGAAAAGGTAGTAAGTATATCTACGGTATATTCGCCAGCGGTAAACACGTTTTCCCAAAAAGCTTTGTCTGTGTGCGTGTATAATAAAAAGGCGGGTAGTTTTGTAAAAATTATTTTCTTCTTGCTCAGGATCTTTGTAAATAAAAGTTAGCACGAACAAACGCTCGTGCCAACTTAAATGTTTTTTAACTCCCTAAATCTACAAAATAAACAGGAAAACCCTTATGGTTTGGGTCTTGGTCGGTTGAAAAGGTAAGTCCTTCAAAGAAATGATGGTCTTCGTTTTCTAAATCATTTCTTAGTGAATTGTGCATTTTAAATAACAATTCTTTTGGAGTAAAAGATGTGCCATTATCTGCCAAAAGTTCCACTTGTGGTTCTGCAATTTCATCATCATCCGTTTTTGGAAAAATAACGTATTGCAAAATTACTTTGGGTGCTTTAATGCACACTTCATTCCATTTGATGGGTGGATATTTGCCTTTGTAACCAATGCTTTTATGATATTCTTTGAAAGCATTTTGAAAATCATCTGGATTAGAATACGATGGTTCTAAAAATGTCCAATAAATGTCTTTAAATAATATTTCGGGATAGTTCATTTCTTTTGATATTTTTGGTTACACATAATAACGACAAGGATTAAAGTTTGGAAAATCTTTTTTGATTTTATCAAATGTTCGTTTTGAAACAGGATTTTTCTTATTGAACAAACCTTTGCCATTTATTCTTTTGCCTCCTCTAGTATTGAGTTCGTACATTTCGGTTATAGCTGCTTCAAATGGGGTCATTTTAAAAGGACCAGGCTTACCATTAATAATTAACTCTTGAGGTAATTTTTTACTAATACCAACGAATTCTTTTTTGGCAGGAGTTTTGTTGTATTCTGTTAAATGTTGGTCAGCTCTTTTGGTTAAACCTTGCGTTGTTTGTCCTACATAAGTTGGTTTATTGTTATAATCCAAATATTCATAAAACTCAAAATAAAATAGTTCTGTATTAGTAAACTTCAATTTTTTGCTATCGTTATGGGTTAATATTTCATCTTCTCCAGCATAATAGTTGTGGTTTTGAGCAACTTCTAGGTTGTATGTAGGTACATCTTCTTTAATGATTACTAATTTTTTAATAGCTACTAGATTTTGTTGGGCATCTATGAGTTGCATATCTAATTTTAATTGGCTGGCTGCTATCCATTTGTTTTCTTTTGGCACATAAAATAAATGGGCACCCGTTACTTTTAAAACATCCTTTTCGGTATGTAATGCTAGATATTTTTCTGCATAATTAGAAAAGGTTTGTACAACGGTTTGGTATTCTGTTTTTTGGGTTTCAAAATTAAAAGACAAAACTTTTGTGCCTGTTTTAATGGTTTCAATGGCTACCAAACCACTTTCTGTTTTTACTAATGTGCCTGCTAAAAAGCATGGTTTTTTGGGTGGTGTTGGCGGCGGGAATAGATCTGTATATTTATATTCTTTCCACATTTGTTCTGGTGTTTGTTT